>NZ_NHPJ01000004.1 GCF_002252985.1 Halorubrum halodurans
CCTCGAGCGCGTCGTCGTACGTCGAGGGGTCGGGGACGGTCGGGCCGCTGCCGATCACGGCCGGGTCGTCGCCGACCACGTCGCTCACGGCGAGCGTGACGACCGTCGCGGGGGCTGCCGTCCGGGCGAGCAGCCCGCCCTTGACCGCCGAGCAGTGCTTCCTGACCGCGTTGATCTCGTCTATCGACGCGCCGCAGGCGAGCAGAGCGTCGGTGAGCTCGCGTAAGTCGTCGACGCCGAGCGGATCGGCCGGGGCGGCGAGGAGCGCGCTCGCGTGCTCGACGCCGCGCTCGGTCGGGAGCGGGTGGTCGCCGGGGAGCACGTCGAGCCGGCTGTCCGCCCCCGACTGCTCCGAGGACTCCGGAGGATCCGCGCCCGCCGGTCCGTCCCCGTCATCCGGCTCGTCCGTGATCACCGTCCCGCCGGCGAACCGGTCGCCGAGGGGATCGCCCAGTCGGTCTGCGAGCGCCGCCGCGACGCCGTCGGCCGCCTTGCCGGCCCCGACGATCCGGACCGTCCGGTACGCGTCGAGGTCGTACGCCGCCGTCTCGCCGTCGACCGCCGCGATCCGGAGGGTCCCGTCCGCCACGGAGACCGCGTCGGCGACGACGTTCGCCGGGAGCGCCGCCTCGATCCCCGCGGCGAGACAGTCGAGCGCGACGCCGTGGGCGGCGGTGCGTTCGATCCGGTCGCGGTCGCGAAAGGTGATATCGCTCACGACGGGGCCGTGGACCGCGGGGGACAAATACCCGCCCCCGACCCGACACGTTATATGCTAACAGCCCAACTGAGAGTAGATGCGCCGAACGCGACACGCGCACCGCGGAGCCGCGGTGGTCGAACCGTCCCGAACCGCCGGTGACGGGTGATCGCCATGGGTCCGAGCGCGTCCGACGACGGGAGCGACGCCGCGGGTCGAACGGAGCGGGGGGACGGCGACGGGAACGGGGACGATCCCGCCGCCGCGATCGACCGCGAGACGGTCCTCCGTCGGGCGCTGGGCGGGGGCGTCGTCGGCGCGGCGTGGGTCGCCGGGCTGTTCGCGGCCGCGCCCCTGGTCGGCGGGTTCGGGATCGAGCCCGTCGCCGAAGGGGTGATCGCGCGCTCGCCCGGCTGGCTGTCGACGATCGCGATCGACCTGCTCGGGTTCTACGCGACGCCGACGCTCGTCGCCGGCCTGGTCGCCGCCGTCGTCGTCGCGGCCGCGGGCGGCGGGGTCCTCCTCCCCGTCGCGGCCGATCGGGCGGGAGGACCGGCGGACGAGCGGACGGGGAACCGGTCGATCCCGAACGCCCTCCGAACGCGGACCGGCTCCGCGGTCGCGGCGGTCGCCGTCGCCGCGACGCTTCCGCTGTTTCTCGCCGTCGGCGCGGGGGTCTCCCTGGCGCTCGTCGTCGGCGTCGCCGTCGCCGTCGCGCCGCCCGCGCTCGTCGCCCGACGGGTCCGGGGAACCGACCGGCTGCGGGGGCGACGGGGGTTCCTCCGGCGCGTCGGCGGCCTCGCGGTCGCGGGGAGCGTCCCGCTCGCGGGACTCCGATACCTGTTCGGTCGGCTGGGCGGCCCGGAGGAGAGCGAGCGGGTCGCGGCGCCGCTCGAGCGGTCGGTGTCGCCGCCGAGCGGGGACCCCGCGTTCGACTTCGGGACGATGCCGCCCGCGGTCACGCCGCCGGCGGACCACTACGTCGTCGACGTGAACGTGAACCCGCCGGTGGTCGATCCCGAGTCGTGGAGCCTCGACGTCGACGGGGCGGTCGCGGAGCCGTACTCGCTCGCGTACGACGACCTGGTGGGCCACGAGGAGAGCCTCGAGCAGACGACGACGATGGTCTGTATCTCCAACGAGGTCGGCGGCGACCTGATCGGCACGGCCCACTGGACCGGGGTCCAGCTGTCCGACCTCGTCGCGGCCGCGGAGCCGGCCGAGGGCGCGGTCGACGTGGTCACGCACGCCGCCGACGGCTACAGCGAGGCGATCCCGATGGAGATCGTCGAGCGAGACGACGTCCTGATCGCCTACGGGATGGGCGACCGGACGCTGGAGACCGAACACGGGTTCCCGGCCAGACTGCTCGTCCCCGGCCGGTACGGGATGAAGATGACGAAGTGGATAGAGCGGATCGAGGTCTCGGGAGCCGACCACGAGGCGTACTGGGAGGAGCGCGGGTGGGACGAGGAGGCGGTCGCGAACACGATGTCGTACGTGCGGACCGGCGTCCGCGACGGCGACCGGGTCCTCGTCGGCGGGGTCGCGTTCGGCGGGCTGGAGACCGGCCTCGAGGAGCTGGCGGGCGTCGAGGTCAGCGTCGACGGCGGGGAGACGTGGAACGCGGGGGAGCTGGAGCCGCAGGTCGCCCCGCACGCGTGGCGGCGCTGGCGGTACGCGTTCGACGCGCCCGACCGGACCGAGTTCGACGTCGTCGTCCGCGCGGTCCGCCGCGACGGGACGGTCCAGACCGAGGAGCGGACGGGGCCGCGGCCGGGCGGGTCGACGGGGTGGCACCGGCGGACCGTCGAGGTCGCGTCGAACTCAGAGTGACGGGTCGTCCGGGACCGCCTCCCGGTGGGCGCCCGCCGCGATCGACGCGATCCGGAGCGGCTCGGGCCGGCGAAACCCCTCGCGGACGAGCGACCGCACGATCGCGGCGGCGCGGTCGTCGGCGAGGCCGACCGCGCGAACGAAGAGGGGCGACGCCGGGCCGTCGAGCGCAACCCGACGACGGGGCGGCAGCGACCGGTAGACGGCCAGTCGCTCCGCGAGGCCGTCGGCGTCGGCGTCGCCCGCACCGCCGCCGAGCGCCTCGCGAAGCGCGGGCTCGAGTCCGGGACTCGCCTCGTAGCTCACCGCGGAGACGGGACGGCCGACCGCCTCGTGGATCCGGCGTAGGTCGAGGAGGTTGAACCACGCCGGCGCGACCCCGGCGATACAGACGTGGCGAACGTCCTGGCGGTCGAGGTCGGCCACGAGGTCGACGACCGCGTCGGTGGCGTCGGTGCCGCCGACGGTACACGCGCCGTAGGCCAACCCGTCAAGGGTGGCGTCGGCTCTGAGGACCGCGCCGGCGATCCGGCTCACGCGGTCCCCGTCGGAGAAGGCGACGCCGAGGGTTCGGCTCGGCGGCTCACTCACGGGTCCGAGAACGCCTCGCCGTCGTCACGTGCCCTCGGACTTGATCTCCTGGAGCCGGTCGAGCAGCTCGTCGTTCGACGCGCCGGGCTCGTACTCGACGGACCCGTCGTGGGTCTCCTGGGCGGCTCGGACGCCGTCGTCGTCGTCGAAGTCCGCATCCAGGTCCTGGTTCTCCTGTTCGGATTCGTCGTAGCTCCCGAAGCCCATGTGTACCGGAAAGTAATGGACCGTAGCCTATAAATCCCGTGGCGGATCAGTGGAAGGGTCGTCCCCGCGTCGACTCCGCACCGGCGTCGCCAAACGCGGCGTCGAGGCGGGCCGTCGACGCCGCACACGTTTCGTCCGGCGAGGCCGCACACGTTTTTGTCCGGCGGGACGGGTAGTACGGACATGGAGCCGATCACCGTCACCGCCGACGCCGAGGCGTTCACCTGTAACGCGTACCTGGTCCCCGGCGAGGCGACCACCCTCGTCGACGCCGGGACGATGCCGGGGGTCGCGGACGTCATCGCCGAGCACGTCGACGGGCTGGACCGCGTCGTCCTCACGCACCAACACCACGACCACGTCGGCGAGCTCGACGCGGTCCTCGACCGGTTCGAGCCCCGGTTGCTGGCGGCCGCCGACCACCCGCGCCGTGACGTGGCGATCCGCGACGGCGACGAGGTGCTCGTCGGGAGCGAGGCGTGTACGGTCGTGGAGACGCCCGGCCACGCGGACGACCACGTCTCGCTCGTCGGCGACGAGCGCGTCTACACCGGCGACGTCGTCGTCTACGACGACGGCGCGTTCGACGACGGCTCCTTCGGCCGGACCGACATGGCGGGCCAGTCGCGCGAGCGCCTGATCGAGAGCCTCCACGCGCTGCTCGACGCGCTCCCTGAGACCGTCGAGGCGATGTATCCCGGCCACGGCGGCGTCTACCGCGCGAGCGAGGGATCGGACACCGTCCGGGAGGTGATCGAACGCGCGACGGAGCGGGCCGAGCGCCGCGAGCCGAAGTACCCCGACGAGTGATCCGTCAGGGCTCGTCCGTCGGGTTCCGCCGGAGTTCCCGGCTCCCCGACGACACGCGTTCTTAAGTGTCACACGGCCGAATCGGGTGACATGGACCTGTCGACGGCCGTCACGGCCACCGTTTCGACCCTCCGACGGCGACCGGCGGACCTGCTCCCGTTCTACTTCCTCGGGACGGCCGTCCCCGTGATCGCCCGCACCGTTCTCCTCCTCGCGCTCGCGGGCGCGTACCTCCACGCCGACCTCACCGGACGGCTGGACGCCGTCGGCGATACGCTCGCGGGAGCCGACCTGACGCCGCCGGACGTGGAGAACCCGGAGGCGGTCCAGCGGTGGGCCGAGGGGCTGGCGCCCGCGCTCGAGCCGCTCGTCTCGCCGACGGCGGTCGCGCTCGTCGGGGTCGGAAGCGTCGTCGCCGTCCTCCTCGCGGGCCTCGCGTACGCGGCGGTCTCGGCCGGGCAGATGAGCGCCGTGATCGCCAGACTGCGAGGGGAACGAGGACTGACCGCGGGGATCGCCGGCGTCCGGCGCCGCTGGCTCACGTTCCTCGGGCTCTATCTCGCGGAGGTCCTGCTGTGGATCGGGATTGTCCTGCTCGCGAGCGTCGCCGTGGGCGTCGCGTCGCTCGCCGGCGGGCCGTTGGTCGGCGCGCTCGTCGGGCTCGTCGCGTTCGTCGTCGTCGGGATCGCGCTGCTGCTCGTCCGGATCGTCTTCGCGTTCGCCCCGGCGGCGATCGTCGTCGACGACGCGGGCGTGATCGAGGCGGTCGAGGGGGCGGGCGGGTTCGTCCGCGCGAACCCGGTCGACGCCATCGCCTACCTCGTCGTCGCCGTCGGCGTCGTCGTCGCGATCTCCTCTGTCGCGTCCGCGCTGGCGTTCCTCGGCGGCGGCGCGGTCGTCGCGCTCGCCAGCGCGGTCGTCGCCGCGCCGGCACTGGACCTCCTCAAGACCGTCCTCTACGGCGACCATCGCGGCGCGGTCGCCCCCGTCGACCCGCCGGAGGCGGGCGTCCGCGCGCAGGTCACCGGCGGCGTCCGCCGCGGCGTCGGCGAGACGCTCGCGTTCGTCCGACTGACGCCCGGCACCCAGCTTTTCGTCGCCGCCGTCGGCGTCGCGGGCGGCGTCGCGGGCTGGACGCTGGCCGAGCCGGTCGTCGGGATCGTCCCCACCTCGATCGAGGCGCGGCTCGCGGGGCACCTCCCGCCGGCCGCGGCCCTCGAGTTCTTCGGGAACAACTGGACGGTGACGATCGCCACGGCGTTCGGCGGCGTCGCGCTCGTCCTGCCCGCGCTCTCGTCGATCGCGTTCAACGGGGTCGCGCTCGGCGCGGTCGCCGCGCTGGAGGAGAACCTCCCGGCGCTCGTCGCGTTCGTGATCCCGCACGGGCTCCTCGAGATCCCGGCGATCGTCGTCTCGGGCGCGCTCGGGGTCCGGCTGGGCGTCGTCGCCTGGCGGGCGTTCCGGGGACGGCTGAGCCGCGTCGGGTTCGCGGACGCGGTCGAGAACGCGTTCTGGGTGACCGTCGGGATCGGCGCGGTCCTCGCGGTCGCCGCGCTCATCGAGGGGTTCGTCAGCCCGTACTACTGGCGGCCGTTCCTCTAGCGGCGAACGACGGGGGCGACGACCCCGGCGCCCACACGTTCAAGTCGATCCGGAGCGAATCCTGACCCGTATGACCCGACGCGATCCCCTCCAGGACATCGAGGAGCTGTTCGAGCGCATGGACCGCGAACTCGAGAAGCTCGGCACGGGTCTCGACGTGCCGACCGACTCGAGCGTCGCCGTCGACGTGATCGACGGCGACGAGGAGATCACCGTGCTCGCCGACCTGCCGGGGTTCGACGACGAGGCGATCAGCGTGGAACTGAGAGACGAGACGCTTACCGTGGGAGCGACGCCGAGCGGCGAGGCCGACGCGACCGACGCGAACGCGGGCGACGTAAGCGACGCGGACGACGGAGAGCGCTACCACCTCCGCGAGCGGCGTCGCGGGTCGGTCTCCCGGCGGATCCCGTTGCCCGCGGCGGTCGAGCCGGACGCGGCGAGCGCGACGTACGACGCCGGCGTGTTGACGGTCACGCTGCCGAAGCGGTCCGCCGCCGACGAGAGCGGCCACCGGATCGACGTCAACTGATCACGGTATCTCGACCCGCCTCGGCCGGGATCGCCACGTGACACGGCGGCAGTTAGCAATCGTCCACCTCTATTTAATATCTCAGCGAGCCTCCCCAACGGCGAACAGTCATGAACGGATCCAACCCCTTCGAGGAGATAGAGCAGTTCTTCGGACGAAGCCCCTTCGGCGAGGGGTTGACGGGTCGCCGCGGCCTCCGGACCGCCGACGTCGACGTGGCGGAGTACGACGACGAACTCGTCGTGATGGCGGACCTGCCCGGATACGACCGCGAGCACATCGACGTCCGCGTCGACGACGACCGGCTCACGATCCGCGCCGAGCGCGACGCGGAGCACGAAGCGGCGGACGGCGAGATCGGCGACGGAAGCGACGGACGCCGGTACCTCCGTCGCGAGCGGCGTCACGAGTCGGTGACCCGGACGATCGACCTCCCGGCCGGCGTGGACCCGGAGGGCGCGGAGGCGACGTACCGGAACGGCGTCCTCACCGTCACCCTGTCCAACGGGCGGGACGACCGCGAGGACGGTCACCGGATCGACGTCGAATAGCGACCCGTCCGCGAACGAGAGAACGGAACCGCGTCCGGCCCTCGTCGGACGATCCGGCGATCGATCAGCACAGAAAGAGTAAACGATCGCCGGAGCGGTGGCACGCCTCCGAGCGCCCGACGGGCGTGAGGAGCCCGCGAGGTCGCCGACGGCGGAGCCGCCGGCTGCCAGAGGCGCGGAGCGCCTCGCTGTCGTGACGGCGAACTCCGCCGACGTACGCATACAGGGAGCGAACGAAGCGCGCAGTGAGGCGCAGGAGTCCTCCGCGGCTGGGACTTTGGAGGTCCTCTCCGCGGTCGTGATCACCGCACCAGCAACGATCCCGTTCTCCCCAGCCCGATCACTCACGAACCACCGGTTCCACGAGCACTCGAAATATGGCGACTGTTTTCAGCTCAGCACATGCCCGGCCGATCGGATCTCAACGGAGCCGCCCTCCAGATCCCGGCCGCCCGCTTATATGCTAAGCCGCGGCCACCGGTCGTATGCTCGACTCGAAGTCGGACGCGACGGACTCGAATCCCGGTCTCGGATCGTTTCTCGACGACCGCCGCGCGATCGAGGGATTGCCGGTCAGACTGGTGATCGCCCTCGTCGTCGGCGTCGCGAGCCTCAGCGTGATGATGGGGATGATAGGGGACATCGACGGCCTCGCCTCCACCGAGGTCGACGCGCAGCCGCAACCGGAGGTGACGACGCCGGGGTCACAGACGCTCGACGTCGCGGTCGTCGACCCCGACGGAAACCGCGTTTCGGACGCGACGGTGATCGTCCGGGGCGGGTCCGCCCGGATCGACGGACTCGCGACCGCGAAGTCCGGTCCGGACGGGGTTGCCAGCGTCGACGTGTCCCCGCGGCTGGGCGCGAACCAGCTCGACGGGACGCTCTCGATAGACGTCAAACCGCCCGCAGGAAGCGACTTCGTCGACGAACGCGGGAACACCGAGGTGCTCGTCGTCGCGGAGTAAGGCCGATCGCGCGGCCCGACTCCGTCGCTCTCGGGGTCGCCGCCGGTCAGATCCGCTCGTCCCAGTCGATCCACTCCTGCTCCCAGCCGGTTCTCGCGAAGTACCCCTGCTCTGCGAACTCGGCGTCCTCGCGGCGCGTCCGGTTCCGCTCGACGCCGGCCTGTTCGCCGTCGACGAGCATCGGGCGGAGCCGCGCGGGACCCGCCTCCTCGACGGTTCGGAAGCCGTCGGGCGCGGGCTCGTCGTTCTCGACTCGGTCGACGCGATCGGTCGGCTCGACGCCGTCAGCCGGCTCGATCGCGACGATCGTCTGATCGCCGGCCCCGCGCGGGTACACGATACGACCCTCCTCGTCGAGCTGGTCGCGGAGCGCCCGCGGCGGCGTCACGACCGCGGTCTCGACGAGGATTCTGTCGTACGGCGCGTACTCCGGGAGCCCCCCCGCGCCGTCGCGGCGGTCGACGAGGACGGCGCCGTAGCCGGCGTCGGCGAGGTTCGAGCGGGCGAGGTGAACGGCGCGTCGGTCGATGTCGATCGCGTGGACGTGACGCGATCCGACGATCTCGGCGAGCGCGGCGCTCGTGTAGCCGATCCCGGCGCCGACGACGAGCACGTCGTCCCCCTCCTCGGCGTCCAGCGCCGTCAGCATTCGTGCGACGGTCGCCGGCGCGAGCGCCCGCGTTCCGGCCTCCTCGCTCGCGTCGTTCGCGTACGGCGCGTCGTCCACGAACGCCTCGCGGGGGACCGTCTGGAGCGCCGACAGCACCGACGCGCCGAGAGGCTCGCCGAGCTGGTGTTCGAGCCCCTCGATCATGTCCGTCCGGAGGGCCGCTTCGTCCATGCTCGTTCTCGGCGGTCCGTGGTCTAAAACCGCACGCTCCGCGCGGGGTGGCGTGACGGACGGACCCCCCGAGTCATCGCATCGGGACGAACCGCACCCCGCCGTGGTCCTCGCGGTCGACGCCGCCGTCGCGGACGGTCAGCCGGACGAGCCGCTGACTCGCGCCGGATCGGCCACCGGTGACGCTCCCGAGGAGACCGCCCCCGTCGTCGTTCGACTCCACGGGCGCGACGACGTGGCCCCCGATCCGCGTCCGCTCGACGATCTCGTCGGGAACGTCACCCGGAGCGGCACAGGTGAGGTAGGCGGCGTCGAAGGGGGCACACTCCGCGAACGCGG
This sequence comes from Halorubrum halodurans, assembly GCF_002252985.1. Lineage (GTDB taxonomy): Archaea > Halobacteriota > Halobacteria > Halobacteriales > Haloferacaceae > Halorubrum > Halorubrum halodurans. The sequence goes on from NZ_NHPJ01000004.1 coordinate 8,978, forward strand.
TCCGTCCGTCCCCGGCTCGCACGGTCACGTCGTAGCCCAATCGGTCCAGCCGGTCGCGGGCGGCGTCGGCGAGTTCCGGGACGTACTCGACGCTGTAGACGTTTCCGGACCCCACGATCTCGGCGACGACCGCGGCGTGATACCCACAGCCCGTGCCGACCTCGAACACGCGGTCCCCCGAGGAGACCTCGAGGAGGTCGACCATGACCGCCACCATGTGCGGCGCGCTTATCGTTTGGCCGTGGCCGATCGGCAGCGGTCGGTCCGCGTACGCGTGCGTTCGGTCCTCCTCCGGAACGAACTCGTGGCGGGGGACGGCGGCGACCGCCGACAGCGTCCGGTCGCTCGCGTCGGTCCGCCGCCGGAGGTGCTCGACGAGTCGTCGGCGCTCCGCGGCGTGATCGACGTCGCCCATGCGACGGCGTACCATCTCTGCCGTTGAGAACCTATCGGCGCGACGCGGGAGTTCGATCGAACCGTTTCGGAGCGGTCCGGTCCCGTTCGCCGTTCGACGAGGGCGTGATCCGGTGCGTCGAGCGAGCTAATAGAACGGGTGTTACGGGTGGTCTTACTCTGATAGAAACGCGATCGTTGCTGGCGCGGTGAACACCGCCAGAGCCCCAGTCGCGAGGACTCGCGCGCCTTGTTGTGCGCCTCACTCGGTCGCTCACTACATTCGCTCCCTCGTTGCGGTGCTTACTGCGGCGTGCTTCGCCCTCGCGACTGCCCCTTTGAGTCCCACCCGACCGCAACTGCCCCGCACCTCATGCCTCCCCAACCTCGCCGCTCGCTCCGCTCGCGGCGTCCAGCGAGAATCAAAGATTCTCTGGCAGCCGGCGGCGGAGCCGCCGGCGACCTCGCGGACGGTTCGCGGTCGCCTACGGCGACCACTCACCGGCGCGCCACCGCTCCGGCGATCGCTCACTCCTTCGTCTGTACTGGCCGGTCAAAGCGTATCGTCTACGGAGGAGTTCGACGGATCCGGATTGGCGGTTCGTCGACCGCGTCGCGGCACGACGGTTTTTGTTCCATACCGCACCATCTCGCGCATGAACGTTCTCGGACGGAACGACGGCGGGGACGGGGCGGACGAGGGGGGGAAGCCATCGCCGGCGACCGTCCGCCTCGGCTCCTTTCTGGCGCGGGACGGCAGCGACGGGGCGGCCGTCGGGGTCGACGCCGACTCCCCGCACGCGGCGGTGGTCCTCGGGAAACGCGGCACCGGGAAGTCGTACACGCTCGGCGTCATCGCGGAGGGCCTCGCGGACGCGGCCGGGGTGGCCCCGGTCGTCGTCGACCCGATGGGCGTCTTCGACGGGCTGATCGAGGCCGGCGGACGGGTCGTCGCTCCCGTCATCCGACCGGCCGAGGTTCCCGCCTCGGTCTGGCCCGATCTCGTGGGGCTCGACCCCGCGGGCGGCCCCGGAAGCCTGCTGTGGCGGGTCGTCGCCGACGCGGTCGGGACGGCGAGGACCGACGGCGACTCGCCGTCGATCGACGCGCTCCGGTGGGCCGTCTCGGAGACCGACGCCCCCGACCGGACGCGCCGGGCGGTCCGGAACCACCTCCGACTCGCGGCGTCCTGGGGCGTCTTCGATGCGACGGCCCCGCCGGTCGCGTCCCTCGTCGCGAGCGGCGATCCGACCGTGATCGACCTGTCGGGGGTTCCCGAGGCCGCCGCCGGGGCGGTCGTCCGCGCGGTCGCCCGCGGCCTGTACGACGCGCGGGTGAACGGGACCGTCGACCGGCTTCCCTGGCTGCTCGTCGACGAGGCACACGCCTTCTTCGACGGCGTCGCCGACCCGGCGCTCCGGACGCTCCTGACGCGCGGCCGCGCGCCGGGCGTGTCGCTCGTCTGTGCGACCCAGCGTCCGAGCGCGCTGCCGCCCGTCGCCGTCTCACAGTCCGACCTCCTCGTCGCACACCGGCTCACGGCCGGGCCCGACGTCGACGCGCTGGCGACGGCGGAGGCGACGTACCTCGCCGGCGACCTCGCCGCCCGACTGCCGACCGGGACCGGCGAGGCGCTCGTCGTCGACGACGCGAGCGAGACGGCCCACACGGTCCGGGTTCGGGAGCGACGAACGCCGCACGGCGGCGGGGATCCACGCGCCCGCGACACGGAGGCGGCGCGGCTCGGCCGGGGCGCGCGGCTCGGTCGCGGCGGGTGAACATCACAACGCCCAACCCGACCCGGCCGGAGTGACGGTCATGGAACGAACGACGTCGGGTGCCGGCTTCGTCGCGCTCGGCGGCTTCGTCGGCGCGCTGGCACGGTACGGCGTCGACGTCGCCGTCGGCGACGCGACCGGCGTCGGCACGCTCGTCGTGAACGTCGTCGGGTCGTTCGCCCTCGGGCTTCTCGTGACGCGAGCGGTCGGCCCGCGGACGCGCCTCCTCGTCGGAACCGGCGTGATCTCCTCGTTCACCACGTACAGCACGTTCGCGACCGACGCGATCGCGCTCGGGACGGTCGCGGGAACGCTCTACGTCGCCGCCAGTTACGGGCTCGGGTTCGGGGCCGCGGCGGCGGGACTGGCCGTCGGGAGGGGATCGTGACGGCGGTTCCGCTCGTCGGAGCGCTCGCGGTCGGCCTCGGAGGGGCTGCGGGGGCGACCTGTCGCCACCTCGTCGGACTCGCCGTCCCCGGTCGGCGATCGCTCGTCGCCGTCAACGTCCTCGGGAGCCTCGCGCTCGGCGTCGTCCTCGCCGCACCTCTCGGCTCCGCGATCGGAACGGGACTCGGCGTCGGCTTCTGTGGCGCGTTCACGACGTTCTCGTCGTTCGCGATTGAGACGGTCACCGCCGCCGAGAGCGAGGGGCGGGACGTCGCCGTCGGCTTCGCCCTCGGCGTCCTGCTCGCGGCGATCGCCGCGGCCCTCCTCGGGGCCGCGATCGTGCGTGCGGCAACGTGACCGGGAGAGCGGAGCGACAGGTACAGGGCGGACGGGACCGTACGACACGGCGTGAACGACGACGCCGACGCATCGACGGCAGCCCCGAGCGAGGACGCCGGATCCGGCGTCTCCGATCCGAGCGAGACGGACGCTCCGAGCGACGTCGCCGACGTGGAGTTCGCGGACCTGTCGCTGCCACAGCGGGTGTTCGTCGCGGCCGTCCAGAACCCGACCCGCGGCGTCGTGGTCGCGGTGCTTCTCGCGTTCGGGTTCTCGTTTTACATCGCGCTCTGGATGGCGTTTCCCCGCGTCGCCGCCCTGTTCTCGGTGGTCGGCGGCGTCGTCGCCCTCGTCCTGGTCGGAGTGTACTACCTGTTCGGCCGCACCCTCGACTGATCGGGCCGGCGCCGCGGCCTCACGGATGCGGCTCGTAGAACTCCCGGAGGTCCCGTCCGAACCGGTCGGCGAGCGTCGCCACGCCGTCGCCGACGAGCACGTCGCGCTCCGTGAACGCCGGCTCGATCTGCGCGCCGAGCGCGATGTCGCCGGCGGCGTCGCTCTCGAGGTACCCGCGGACCGTGGTGAACTCGCGCTCGCGCTCGACGACGTATCGGTCGCCGTCGATGAACGGGCCGTACGTGTCGGGGTCGACGTCGTCCGCGTACGACTCGTAGAACCGGTCCGCGTGTTTCCGCACGGCGACCGGCGGCCCCTCGTGTCGCTCGACCGCCGGCCGGGTCGCCGTCTCGACTTCGACGTAGAGGGCGGCCCGGTCGCCGCCGATCGGGTCGGCGCCGTTCCCGCCGCGCCCGCCGCGAGCGTCCCCGACCATCGCCCGAGCGCGCAGCGCGTCGAAGCCGTGCTCGTTCAGGCCGCGAACGACGCCGTCGAGCGACCGGCGCAGCTGGGGCCACAGCTGGTCGTCGACGACGTCCGGGGCGTCGAAGACGACGGCGACCGGGGTCGTCTCGCGTCTGTCGAGGTGGTCGCGGACCTCCCCGGCGTCGAGCGGCTCGGGGGCCCGCGGCTCGAACAGCTCCTCGCGCGGGGTCGAAAGCAGGTCCCGCGCGTAGTGTTGGAACCGCGCCAGGTTCGCCGCCGACAACACCGCCGCGACGTTGCGCGTCGGGTCGGTCGGGTCGACGACGACGAGCGGGTCCTCGAAGGTCCGCTCGGCGTGTCCCTCGGGGTCGAACTCCACCGGCGGATGCCAGCTCCGGGCGGACTCGACGAGCGGGACGAACCCGCCGAGTTCGGCGACGAGCAGCTCCGTGAGGTAGCCCGAGAACCCCTCGGTTCGGAGGTCGCTGCCGTACGCGCCGATCCCCTTGAGGAACGCCTTCGCGAGGACCACGTCGCCGGCGAGGTCGTCGTCGAGCCGCGCCGAGAGGTACGCGTCGTGGAAGGGCGTGCGGTCGACGGCGGATATCAGGTCGCCGGCCGCCGCGACGTCGTGACAGGGGACCAGGTCGACGTCGAAGCCGTCGAAGACGCCCTTCACGTAGGGGTGTTCGGCGTACTCCTCGTGGCCGTCAGGCAGAACCGCATGCCCCACGGCGAGCCCGTACTCCTCGAGCTCCTCGCGGTCGAGGTCGGCCGGGAACCGCACGAAGAGGTCGATGTCGCGGTCGCCGGAGACCCACGTCCCGCGCGCGGTCGAGCCCACCTGGACGACGTCGGCGTCGACCGGGAGCTCCGCGATCGCCGCCCGAGTCCGGTCCGTCAGCTCGGCGGCCGTCGTCCGCAGCCGCTCGCGTTCCTCCGCGTCCGGGAGGACGCGCTCGCGGACGCGCGACAGCACCACGTCGAGATCGACCATACGCGGGCTTCTCGCGGTCCGGCCGAAAGCGTGTCGGTCGAACGGGGGACGACGGGGAGCCGCCGAACCGGGTCGGGCGGAAACGAAAGCCCTATCAAAACTACGCGAGTACCTGGAATCGAGCCGAAGTAGCTCAGTTGGTAGAGCGCCTCGCTGTTAACGAGGCGGTCCCAGGTTCGAGTCCTGGCTTCGGCGCCTTCTACCACGGCGCGTCCGGTCGTAGGCGAACGTACGTTTCGGATCCCGACACAGCCTCCGTATGTCCGACCAGGAACGACGATACGCCTCGCTCGACGGTCCACAGGAACGCGGACAGGCCACGGAAGCCCTCATCAAGGCAGATACTGGTGACCCGCGGAGTGTCGCCCCTCGTGCCCGAGTACGACAACGAACCGTACGACCTCGCGACCGAGATCGACGGCGCGTTCCACCGTGTCCAGGCGAAAACGGCGTTCGAAGCGACCACGAACGGGGCGGTACGGTTTCGGACCCGAAGCGTCCGAACGAAGCGTTCCGGATACGAACGGGAGGGATACGAAGGGAAGGTCGATCTCTTCGCGGCGTACGCGCCGACCCGTGAGAAGGTCTACCTGATCCCGATCGAGGACGTCGGAGGAACCCGAATGACGATCCGGTACGCACCGGCCGGAAACGGGAACACGAAGCGCATCAACCGACACGAGGACTACCGCCTCGATACGGTCCGCTCCGCGATCGGCGAGAACCCGGTAGGCTAAAGGGCGAACAAGAGCTACCCGTCGACCAGGGCCTTTAGCTTAGTCCGGTTAAAGCGACTCGCTCATAACGAGTTGATCGCCGGTTCGAATCCGGCAAGGCCCACTCTCGCGGTGTTACTCTAGCAGATCCGTCAGGCCGTTCACGTCGTCGAGAACGACGTCGGCTCCCGCCTCGCTGAACGCCCGCGTTCCCGCCTCGCCGGTCAGGCCGCCGGTCAGGACGCCGACGGCGTAGTAGACGCGGGCGGCGTCCTCGCGGTCGGCGTTCCGTGCCGTTCGCACGTCGTCGAGGGTGTCGCCCGCGAACGCGACCCGTTCGGCGTCGAACCGATCGGCGAGTTCGACGAGCGCCCGCGGGTGCGGCTTTCCCTCCTCCCAGTCGTCCATGGTGAACCGCCTCTCCGCGGGGACGTCGAGGCCGACGCGATCGAGGGCGATCTCGGCCTCGGCGGCGGGCCGTCCCGTCAGCACGCCGACGTCGAAGCGGTCGGTCAGGTCGGCGATCGTCGCCGGATCGACGAGCGTCGGCTCGTCGTGGATGTACCCCGTCGTCGACACGGGCGGGTCGCCGCCCTCGAGCTCGCGGTACAGCTCCTCGCCGAGGTACAGCGCCTGGAACACGGCGTGGAGGCGGTCCGTGTTCCACTGGTCGCGGACCCGCGCCTGTGCGACGTCGGGGAGGTCGGAGACGACGCGTTTGGCCGCCTCGAGGCCCCCGCCGTCCTCGTCGGCCGCGATGCGGTCGGTGAACGCCTCGACGTCCATTCGGAGCCCCTCGCGGCGGGCCAACACGAAGAGGGCGGCCGCGTACGTCAGCTGCCAGTCGTTGTTGAAGCCGCCGGCGTCCTTGAACGACTGGACCGCCGCGCGGTCGATCGTCTTGCCGCAGACGCGGTCGATCGACTCGATGATCGCTCGACGATAGGAGTCCGCGACGTCGACCAACACCCCATCGATATCGAGCACGACGGCGTCGACCTGCATACCGGTAGGCCGGCAGGGGGCAAAATGAACGTTCGGGTTCCCGCGGTTCGCTCCGCGAGCGTCGATCGGTGGTTCCCGGAGGCCGACGCCCGGTCCGTCGGGGCGCCGCGGGCTCACGGAGCGCGCGTCGTGTCGGTGCGGGCGACGTACAGCGTCGTGTCCGGGAGCGACCGCCGGCGGACGGGGACGACCGGCTCCTCGAATCCGAGCGTGGTGAACAGACAGGCGGCCTCGAGCCGCGTCGCCAGGTCGACGGTGGGGCGTTGAAGCTCCGCCGGAAGCCGGCGGGCGTACACCGCGTCGATTCCGGTTCCGGGGCCGCGTCCCACACCGAGCGCCGACGCCGGGTCGGTCGCGTCCGCGAGCGCGACCACGTCGCCGTGGCGGACGCGGAGCGAGCCGGCGTCGGCGGTCCGGTCGACGCCGTGCTCGCCGTCGACCGCGACGTCGACCGCGACGACGTCGTGGCCGCGGGCGACGAGGTCCCTCGCGACGCCGAGGCGGTCGCCGCAGCCGATCTCGAGGAGGCGGTCGAACCGGTCGAGTGCGGCCACGAGCGCGCGACGTGAGGGGGATGCCACGGCGGGGGGTTTATGACCGCGGCGGTCAAAAGCCGTTCCATGCTCGTGGACATCGTGCCCGTCGGGGAGGTTTCCCCGCGAGTGAAGCGGGAGGCCTCCGCCGTGCTCCGGTCGGTATACGACTGTGACGTGACGGTCCACGACGACCAGACGGTTCCGGAGACCGCCTACGACGACGGCCGGGGACAGTACCGCGCGGAGGACCTCATCGAGGTCGTGGGTCGCGTCGGCGGCGGCGAGAAGAACATCGGCATCACCCCGCAGGACCTCTACTACCGCCGGCGGAACTACGTGTTCGGGCTGGCGTACCTCAACGGGAGCGGCTCCGTCATCTCGACGCACCGGCTCCGGACCTCCTCCGACGGCGGCGTGTCGACGAAGCCCGCGATCGACGTGTTCGCCGACCGCGTCCGCAAGGAGGTCGTCCACGAGATCGGCCACACCCTCGGGCTGGAACACTGCGACAACAGCAAGTGCGTGATGTCCTTTTCGCCCACGGTTCGGGAGGTCGACGTGAAAGAGGAGAACCTCTGTGGGACCTGTTCGCGGCTCGTCCGGTGACCGGCTCCCGGCCCGTTCGGTGATCGTCTCGGGGGCGATCGCGGTCGCCCGCCGGTAGAAGTAAACCCCGTCCGGTCCATGATCCGGGCATGGCCGCAAAGTCCGAGTATCGCGACCGGCCGGAGGTCCAGGTCGCGCTGCTCGACGCGCTGGTCGACCGCGGCGACGAGGGAATGACGGTGTTGGAGCTTCGGGCGGCCGTCGATGCCGACATCGACGCGGTGGAGGACGCGCTCTCGACGCTGAAGGAGGACTCGCTCATCACCGTCGAGAGCGGCGAGCGCGTCCGCGTCTATCCGCACGAGCGGGTCGTGCCGGATCCCGATCCGGACGAGTCGACGCCGAGCGGCGGGCTCATCGAGACCATCAGAAAGCGGCTCGGGCTGTGATCGGAAGGCGGCTGGAGCCGTAAGCCGTCGACGACGCCGCCACGAACCCGCCCGTCCGACCCGGAGCCCGGAACCGCGACCTTTTGGCCGTGCCGCGACTCGATACGGCCATGACGCTCGTCTCCGACGCTCACGCCGATCACGGCGCGATCTACCGCGACCGGGGGGGCAGGGAGGTCGTCGACCACTACGGCAAGCCCGCTCGCGTCGGGAAGGCCGTCAGGAACGTCGTCGGCACGATAGAGATGGGGTACGGCGTGCTCGCGGTCACGGGCGACGACAGGGTCGAGTTCGTCGACAACGCCGTCAGCAACCGCGTCCCCGCCGAGGACGGTCGCGGCGTCTACGCGCTGCTCTGTGACCCCCAGGGCGGGATCGAGACGGACATGTACGTCTACAACGCGGCCGAGCGGCTGCTCGTCTTCGTCCCCCCCGAACGCGCCGAGCCCGTCCGCGAGGACTGGGCGGGGAAGGTGTTCATCCAGGACGTCGAGATCGAGGACGTCTCGACGGAGTTCGGCGTCTTCGGCGTCCACGGCCCCAAGTCGACCGAGAAGATCGCCTCGGTGCTGGGCGGGCCGGGCGCGCCGGAGGAGCCGCTGTCGTTCGTGCGCGGGTCGATGGTCGACGCGGGCGTCACCGTGATCGCGACCGACGCGCCGCTCGGCGAGGAGGGCTACGAGGTGGTGTGTGCGGCCGCGGACGCCCCCGACGTGTTCGACACCCTCGTCAACCGCGGGCTCAACGCCGCGCCGTTCGGCTACCGCACGTGGGACGCGCTCAGCCTCGAGGCGGGCACGCCGCTGTTCGAACACGAACTCGAGGGGACGATCCCGAACGTCCTCGGGATCCGCAACGCCCTCGACTTCGAGAAGGGGTGTTACGTCGGCCAGGAGGTGGTCTCCCGCGTCGAGAACCAGGGCCGACCCAGCCGGCGGCTCGTCGGACTCGCCCTCGACGGCCTCGTCGACGACCTCGCGGGCGTCGACGGCGACGCGGACCCCGACGGCGTCGCGGGGCGCCTCCCGGACCCCGGCGCGGCGGTTTTCGCCGGCGACGCGGCGGTCGGCGAGGTGACCCGCGCGGCCGTCGGACCCGCGCTCGAGGAGCCGATCGCCTTCGCGCTCGTCGACTTCGACGCGACCGGAGCGTCGGTCACCGTGCGCGTCGACGGGGCGGAGATCGATGCGACGCGGACCGCCCTCCCCTTCGTCGAGGGGAGCGCCCGATCCGGTCGGCTGCCGACGTACCCGAGCGACTGAGGCGGACGCGGCGCGGGACGCCGTCTCCGGCGGGCGGCGAAGCCGACGGCGCCGGGGCGGGAGTCGAGGGGGACACGCTTTTGATCGCTCGGTTCGAGGTGAGCCCGTGTACACGGTTCGCGTCTCCCGGCGGTTCATCGCCCAGCACTTCCTGACCGTGCCGGACCCCGGCCCCGAGGGCGAGCTCCACTCCCATCGGTTCGAGGTCGACGTCGCGGTGGCCGGTCCCGAGCTGAACGAGCACGACTACCTCGTCGACATCGACGAGCTCGCCGGGCGGGTCGACGAGCTCGTCGACGAGTACGCCGACGCGACGCTCAACGACCGCCCGCGCTTCGAGGGATACAACCCGAGCGTCGAGCGGTTCGCCCGCGTCTTCTGTGAGCGCCTGCTCGAGGGGATCGGGACCGACGGGATCGAGACGGCGACCGTCACGATGTGGGAGGACGAGGCCGCGGCCGCCAGCTACGAGACGGCGGTCGGGGAGTAGCCCGCTCGGGACTCGTCGCCGGCGCGGGGATCCGGAGCGTCCGCGCCCCGGTCAGTACGTCAACAGCACGCCGACCGCCTCGTCGGGGCGCTCCTCGAGGAGCTCGTAGGCGTCGCCGGCCGCCGCGAGCGGGATCCGGTGGGTGAGTATCGGGTCGAGATCGAGCCCCGCGAGCCGGTCCCAGGCGACCGACCGGCGGCGCTCGAGCGACCAACGGCCCCGGAGCGCCGGCTCGATCGTCGACACCTGGCTGCTCTCGATCGCGATCCGGTCGCGGTGGAAGCTCCGTCCCAGGTCGACCTCGGCGGGTTTCGTCCCGTACCACGAACCGACGACGACCCGCCCGTCGTACCCGGTGGCCGCGACGGCGTCGTCGAGCGCGTCGGGCGCGCCGCTCAGCTCGTAGGTGAGGTCGCGTCCCGGCGGGTCCCCCTCGCGGAGGCGGTCGACCGCGTCCGCGCCCGGCGGGAGGCTCAGGTCCGCGCCGAGCCGCTCCGAACGTTCCCGCCGGGCGGCACACGCCTCGACGGTGGCGAGCTCCGCGAGCGGCGACTCGGCGAGCAGCGCCGTCGTCGCGAGGCCGATCATCCCCTGGCCGAAGACGCCGACGCGCTCGCCGATCCGGGGGTTCCCGTCCATGAGGAAGTTGACCGCGGTCTCCACGGTCGGGAACAGCGCGGCCTGGGCGTCGCTGACCCCCTCGGGGACCGGCCGGAGCTCCTCCGGCGACGCCGTGAACGCGCTCGCGTGCGGCTCGAACGCGAACGCTCGACGGCCGAGCCAGTCGGGATCGACGTCCTCGCCGACCGCGTCGACCTCGCCGACCGCCGCGTAGCCGTACGACAGCGGGAACGAGAGGTCGCCGTCGAGCGACGCAAGCGCCGGGTCCGCCGGGAGATCGGTGGGGGCCTCCCCGCGGTAGACGAGCCGCTCCGTGCCGGAGCTGATCGCCGAGACGGTCGTCCGCACGCGGACCTCGTCGGGCTCGGGAACCGGCTCCGGGACGGACTCGACCTCGACCGTCCGCGGCGCGGTGAACCGGAGTCGACGCGCGCTCATCGACGGGAACGACCCCGCTGGTCGGATCCGGCTCGGTCGCCCGCCCGGCCTCGGGCTCGATCCGACCGCGCGAGCGAACGTGAGCGTGGGTGCATACGCTTCCCACGGGTGTGGGAACCCTAAACGTTGGCCGTGACGGCGACCGCGAGGTCGGCCGCGTCGATCGGGTGCCGACGCCGCCGCACCCACCCCGCGAACCGGAGGTCACTCCACGAGTCGGACCCTCGTCTCCGCGCGCAATCCGCTCGCGTCCGCGTCCGCGACGTTCGCCGCCGCCCCGATGACGTACTCGCCGGGGTCGGCCGGAACCCACTCCGAGTCGGTCACCCGAAACAGCCCGTCCCACCGCCTGCGGAAGCGCTTGCGCTCGCCGCGGTCGAACGCGAACCGTCCCGGCTCGTCGGGCGGGTCGCGGAGGGAAACGTCGGCGGCCGCGGCCTCGACGTCGCCGTCGACGCTCCAGGTCCACGGCAGCGGCGACGCGGTCACGATCGACACCGGGAACGGGACCCGATTGCGGAAGGTGACGACGAACGGGACCGGCTCGCCGACCGCGAACTCCCGCCGCGGCGTCTCGACGTCGACGGAGACGAACCGGCGGCGCAGCCCGCGGGGGACGAGACGGTCGCTGAGCGCCGTCGCGGGGACCGAGCGCAGCGCCTGGATCGCACCCTCGTCGTCCCGTTCCGCCGACGCGTGCGGGTCGTCGTCGTCGCGCCGGAGCGCGTCCGACTCGTAGATCCGTCGCATCGGACGGGATTGGGCGCGGGGGACCTAAACGGATCCGCCGGGGACGGCGAAACGGGTCCGCCGGCGACGACCTACTCCGCCGATCCGGTCGGCTCCGATCCGGTCGGCTCCGCCCCGTCCGCGAACGTTCCGATCTCCTCGTCGAACCCGTCGTCGTACCGGAGACACGCGATCCCGTGGTCCGTGCCGACCTGGTACTCCGTCGGGTGGTGGCGCTCGCAGGGCGAGACGAACACGGCGTCGAGCAGTTCCGCGGCCTCCTCGATCCGATCGTCGTGGAGCGCGTCGATCGCGTCGCCGACGGCCGCCTCCGCGTCGGCGTCCGGGAGCGGCTCGGGGAGGCCGAACTCCTCGCGAACCAGCACGTCGAACGTTCCTCGAGGGACCTCGGTCGGATCGGCCGGCCCGGTCGAGTCGGCCGGGCTGGTGGAGTCGGTCGGATCGTCCGGACTGATCGAGTCGTCCGGGCTGGTGGGGTCGGTCGGACTGGTCGGATCGAGGGGATCGACGGCGTCGTCTCCGGCCGGCGATCCGCCTGCCTCTCCCGACGGGCTCACCGCCGTCAGGGACGCTACGCCGTCGGCCTCCATCGCCCGGAGTTTCAGGTCCGTCAGGGAGCGCCAGACCTCCCCGGGGAGGTCGTACTCGGCGGCCGGGACGAGCCGCGGACACCGGGTGTGGAACCGACAGCCTGAGGGGGGATCGACCGGTGACGGGACCGTCCCCTCGAGGCGGATCCCGTCGCCCTCCCACAGCGGGTCGGGCTCGGGGATCGCGGAGAGCAGCGCCTCGGTGTACGGGTGGTACGGCGGGTCGAACACCGCCTCGGTCGGCCCGCGCTCGACGAACTCGCCGAGGTACATCACGGCCACCCGGTCGGAGACGTGCTCGATCACGCGCAGGTCGTGGGCGATGACCACGTACGCGAGCCCGAACTCCGCCTGGAGGTCGGCGAGGAGGTTGAGGATCTGCGCCTGGACGCTGGCGTCGAGCGCGCTCACCGGCTCGTCACAGACGATCACCTCGGGGTCGACCGCGAGCGCGCGGGCGATCCCGAGCCGCTGGCGCTGCCCGCCGGAGAACTCGTGGGGATACCGGGCGGCGTGACTCGGCTTCAACCCGACCGTCTCCAACAGCTCGCGGACCCGCGCGTCGCGTTCCGCGCCGGTCGCGAGCCCGTGGACGTCGAGCGGCTCGCCGACGACGTCGCCGGCGGTGAGGCGGGGATCCAGACTCGAGAGCGGGTCCTGGAACACGTACTGGAGGTCCTTCCGGCGGTCGCGGAGCGCGGCGCTCGACAGCGCCGTCAGGTCCTCGCCGCGGTGATACACGGAGCCGGCCGTCGGCTCGACCAGCCGGAGCACGCTCCGGGCGAGCGTCGTCTTCCCGCAGCCGGACTCGCCGACGACGCCGAGCGTCTCGCCCTCTCGAAGCTCGAAGTCCACGCCGTCGACCGCCCGCACCCGCCGCGACCGCCCGAGCAGCCGGTCGAGGAAGCCGTCGGTCGCGTCGTAGTGCGTCTCCACCCCCTCGACGCGGAGGACCGGCTCGCCGGCGTCGCCGTCACGCATCGGGATCACCCTCGCGTCCGGCGTCCCTCCCCGCCTCCGCGTCCGGGCCGCCGCGCTTCCTCCCCCTCTCGCCGTCGACCTCCACCGAGTAGTCCAGCCCGCCCGAGAGCCCCTCCGTGTACTCGAGGCAGGCGGCCGCGCGGTCGTCATCGAACGTCGCCGCCTCGCCGGTCTCCGGGTCGACGAGCGCGGGGTCCGTCCGGGCACACGCCTCCTCGGCGAAGGGACACCGCGGGTGGAACCGACAGCCCGAAGGGACCTCGATCAGGTCCGGCATCGTCCCCGGAACCGTCTCGAGCCGGTCGCGGTCGTCGCCGATCCGCGGGATCGCGCTCATCAGTCCCGCCGTGTACGGGTGTTTCGGGTCGTAGTACAGCTCCTCGATCGGGGCCGTCTCGACGGCCCGGCCCGCGTACATCACCATCGCCCGATCGCACGTGCCGGCGATCACGCCGAGGTCGTGGCTGACGAGCTGGACGGCGACGTCGAACTCGTCGGCCAGCTCGGCGAGCAGCTCCAGGATCCGTGCCTCGACGGTGACGTCGAGGGCGGTCGTCGGCTCGTCAGCGACGATCAGGTCCGGCTCGCACGACAGCGCCATCGCGATCGTCGCACGCTGGCACATGCCGCCGGAGAGTTCGTGGGGATACGCCGCGTACCGCGCCTCCGGGTCGGCGATCCCGACGCGGTCGAGCAGGCGTATCGCTCTCGCCTTCGCCGCCGCCGGCTCGTATCCCAGGTGGTGTTCGATCGTCTCGGCGATCTGCTCGCCGACGGTGTAGACGGGGTTCAACGCGGCGCGGGCGTCCTGAAAGACCACGCCGATCTCGTCGCCGCGGACCGACCGGAGCGCGAACTCGTCGATCGACAGGAGGTCCTCGCCCTTGAACCGGACCTCCCCGCGCTCGACGCGTCCGGGGTCGTCGATCAGGCCGAGCAGCGACAGCGCGGCGACGCTCTTTCCCGCCCCGCTCTCCCCGACCACGCCGAACGTCTCGCCGGCCTCGACCCGGTAGGAGAGCCCGTCGACGGCGGTGACGACGCCCTCCTCGGTGTAGAAGCGGACGGTCAGGTCCTCGACCTCGAGGAGGGCGGTCACGGCTCGTCACCCCGGCTCCCGCGGTCCGCCCCGGCGTCGCGCCGCTCCCCGTGGCCCCCGGCTCTCCCGCGAGCCGGTCCGACCGAGCGCGCGTCGAGCGCGTCGTTGATCCCGTCGCCGATCACGTTCATCGCCAGCACGAAGACGAAGATCGCCGCGCCGGGGTACACCGTCGCCCACCACGGGATCGCCCCGCCCGGCCCCCGGATCAGCGTCTCGCGCGTCGCGTCGAGCATCGTTCCCCACTCGGCGGTGCTCGGGTCCATCCCGAGGCCGAGGAAGCCGAGCGCGGCGACGCCGATCACGACGCTGCCGACGTTGAGCGACGCCAACACGACGAGCGACGACAGCGCGTTCGGCGCCACGTGTCTGCGGATGACGCCGCGGTCGCGCGCGCCGACCGCCCTCGCCGCCAGCACGTAGTCGCGTTCCGCGATCGACAACACCTCACCCCGGACGAGCCGGGCGTAGCCGGCCCACCCGAAGAGGCTGAACGCGAGCACCAGCTGCCAGTACCCCCCGCCGAGGGTGGGTGGCGACGACGACGAGCGCCAACACGAGGCCGGGGAACGCGAAGACCACGTCGACGACCCGCATCATGACCTCGTCGACCGCTCCGCCG
>NZ_NHPJ01000060.1 GCF_002252985.1 Halorubrum halodurans
CCTGCCCGATCCCGACCTCGAGGCCGCCTTCGAGGCGGTCGTCTCGGACCCCACCGCCGCCAGCAAGCGCTGGGTGTACCGGCAGTACGACCACGAGGTCGGGACGCGGACCGCGATGAAGCCCGGCGACGACGCCGCGATCCTCGCGATGCGCGAGGCGGCCGCGGGCGCGACCGCGGACGACCCGGAGCCGGTCGACGACGGAACCGGTGCGGCCGAGACCGCCGCGGACCGCGTCGACGGTACGACGGGTTCGACCGGCGTCGGCCTCGCGCTCTCCTCGGGCGCGAACCCCCGCTGGACGACCGTCGCGCCCTACGACGGGGCGCGTGCGGTCGCGCTCGAGAACGCGACGAACCTCGCGGCGAAGGGGGCGACCCCGCTCGCCGCGGTCGACTGTCTCAACGGCGGCAACCCGGAGAAGCCGGACGTGTACGGCGGCTTCGAGGCGATCGTCGACGGGCTGGCGGACGCGTGTGCCGCCCTCGACGCGCCGGTCGTCGGCGGCAACGTCTCGCTGTACAACGACAGCGTCGAGGGACCGATCCCGCCGACGCCGACGCTCGCGCTGCTCGGCACGCGCGCGGGCTACGACGCCCCGCCGGCCCGACTGGACGGCGACGTCGCGGGCGACTCTGAACTCCTCGTCGTCGGCCACGCGGGCGACGCGCTCGGCGGGTCGGCGTACCTCGCGGCGGCGGGCGGATCTGACCGGTTCCCGGCGCTGCCGGAGGAGCCGGCGGCCGTCGTCTCGTCGCTCGCGGCGGTCGCACGCCACGAGGGCACCCTCGCGAGCCACGACGCCAGCGACGGCGGGCTCGCGGTCGCGCTCGCCGAGCTCGTCGACGACGACGCGGGCGCGGACGTGTCTCTCCCGGACCACACGGCGGCGTTCGAGGAGACGCCGGGTCGGATCGTCGTCCAGACGACCGATCCCGGCGCGGTCGCCGACCTAGCCGGCGACCTCCCCGTCTTCCGGCTCGGGGACGTGACGACGGACGGCACGCTGTCGCTGTCGGTCGGCGAGGAGTCGATCGCGGTCGACGCCGACGCGGTTCGGGAGCTCCGCGGCGTGATCGAGCGCGAACTCGCCTGAGACGGCCCCGCTCGCGCCGCCGCGAGCGCTTCGCATCCGCCGATCGGTCGCCCCTTCCGAGCGCCGCCGCGAACGACACGCTTTTAGGTTCTCCTAAAATATATGGCCACAACCACCGGACGCCGCTTCGATCGGCGTCCGAACGCACATGGCTCACTCACAAGGCACGGACTCACGACAGGCGACGGATCGCGCGGGCGGCGCGTCGACCGCCTCGGCAGGGACGGACCGGTCCGCCGCGGAGGCCCCGTCGGACGGGTCGGACCCCGGCGACGGGGCAGATACCGTGTTGACGCTCTCGGACGTCTCGAAGGAGTTCGGCCCCGAGCGCGCCGTCGACGAGGTCTCCCTTGAGGTCCGCTCGGGGGAACTGCTCACCTTCCTCGGTCCCTCGGGCTGCGGGAAGACCACCACCCTCCGGATGATCGCGGGCCTCGAGGAACCGACGACGGGCTCGATCGCGCTCGCCGGCGAGACGGTCGCGGACGCCGACGCCGGGACCGCCTTCGTCGAGCCCGAGCGCCGCGACGTGGGGATCGTCTTCCAGAACTTCGCGCTCTTCCCGCACCTCACCGTCCGCGAGAACATCGCGTTCGGGCTGGAGGTCGACGGGGCGGACGCCGACGCCCGCGTCGACGAGCTGCTCGACCTCGTCGAGATGACCGAGCACGGCGAGAAGACGCCCGACCAGCTCTCCGGCGGCCAGAAACAGCGCGTCGCGCTGGCGCGCTCGCTCGCGCCCGAGCCCGACGTCCTCCTCCTCGACGAGCCGTTCTCGAACCTCGACGTGCGCCTGCGCGTCGAGATGCGCGAGGAGGTGCGCCGCATCCTGAAGGCTGCGGGCGTCACCGCCGTCTCCGTCACCCACGACCAGGAGGAGGCGCTCTCCATCTCCGACCGCGTCGCCGTGATGAACGACGGCTCCATCGAGCAGGTGGGCCGCCCCGAGACCGTCTTCGAGCGGCCCGAGTCGAAGTTCGTCGCCTCCTTCCTCGGCCGAGCCTCCTTCCTCGAGGGGAGCCTCCGGGAGGGCCAGGTCGAGACCGGCGTCGGCCGGTTCAACGCCGCCACGCTGGAGGGGTACGATACGACCTACGACGGCGCGCCCGTCGACGTGCTCGTCCGCCCCGACGACCTGCGGGCGACGCCCGCCGACGAGGACGTCGCCGACGGCGTCGTGGTCTCCAGACAGTACGTCGGTCCCTCGTTCATCTACCGGGTCGAACTCGACTCCGGCGAGGCGGTTCACTGCCTCCACAACCACGTCGAGGAGTTCGAGCTCGACCAGCCGGTGAGCATCGACCTCATCGCCGACCACCCGCTGGCGTGGTACCCGCGGTAGCCGGTCGACGCGACGGTTCTCGAGGGCCGGCTCTCGGCGTCTAGATCAGCAGCGCCGGCAGCACGTACGCGACGAGCAGCCCGAGGAGCGTGACGGCCGCGCCGATGCCGACCTCGCGGCCCCCGAACTCCTGCATCGGGGCGGTCACGCGCTTCTCCGGGTCGGGTTCGTGGGAGTGGTCGTCCATGCCCGAGGGTGTGCCCGCCGGATACAAAAACGCACCTGAACGGGCGCGTGACCCGCACCGATCCGAACGCGACTTATCCGCCGACCGTCTGGATCGGTCATGGACGTGTACGAGCTGGGCGAGGGCCCGGCGGAAGTCGCGGTCGTCGCGGCGATCCACGGCGACGAGCCCTGCGGGGTTCACGCGGTCGAGCGGCTCGTCGCCGAGGAGCCCGACGTCGAGCGGACGGTGAAGCTGATCGTCGCGAACGAGGAGGCGCTCGCGGCGGAGACTCGCTACCTCGAGGCCGACCTCAACCGCGCGTTTCCGGGCGATCCGGACGCCGACGCCCACGAGGAGCGGCTCGCCCACCGGCTCCGGTCGGAGCTCGTCGGCTGTACCACTCTCGCCATCCACTCGACGCAGTCGTACGCCGAGCCGTTCGCCGTCGTCGACTCGATGGACGAGGTGGCCCGCGCGGTCGCGCCGCACCTCCCGGTCGACGCCGTCATCCAGACCGACGCCTTCACCGAGGGCCGGCTGATCGAACACCCGCACACCATCGAGATCGAGGCGGGACTCCAGGGGTCGGAGGACGCGGCCGACAACGCCTACTGGATCACGCGTGCGTTCCTCGCGGCGACCGGCGCGCTGCCGGCGCCCGGCTCCGACGACGTGATAGACGCGGGCGGCCGCGAGCAGGTCCCCGTCTTCCGGCTCCGCGACCGGATCCCCAAGCCCGACGCCGAGGAGTACGAGGTGTTCGCGCACAACTTCGAGCGCGTCGAGGCCGGCGACCGGTTCGCGACCGCCGACGGCGAGCCGCTTCGCGCCGAGGAGCCCTTCTACCCCGTGTTGCTGTCGGCGTACGGCTACCGCGACCAGTTCGGGTACGTCGCCGAGCGGGTCGGCGCGATAGAGTAGATCGGCCGCCGATCGGGGCCTACTCGACGAGCTCGATCGTGTCGTCGCCGTTCGGCACCGCACAGAGGAACGCGCCGTCCTCGTCGCCCTCGTTCCGGTACCAGTGGTCGACGCCCGCGGGGATCAGGAGCGAGTCGCCCGCCTTCACCGTGTGCTCCTCCTCGCCGATCCCGACGACGTACTCGCCCGCGAGGACGTGTTGTTCGTGTTCGACCGCGTTGGTGTGTCGCGGGACCTCGCTGCCGGCGGCGAGCTCGAACCGCCGGATCGCGAAGTTCGGCGCGCCGTCGGACTCGTCGAGGAGGACGCCCTTCCGGAGCCCCTCGGCCGCGTCGACGGCCTCGTAGACGACGTCGCTCGCGCGTTTGACGACCGGTTCCGGGTCGGCGTGGGTCGGTCCGCTCATGTCGGGTCGATCGTCGGGAGCCGGTATAAATGGATTTATTGTGGTACGAAAGACCATGATCGACGTATGCAAGAGAACGTACCTCACGCCGGCCGCGGCGAGGCGGGCGGGGAGACGATCCCGCACTGGCACGACCCGGAGGGCGAGGCGATGACCATCGTCGAGGGCGAGGACGCGACGGTGTACGACGACGAGGGCGCCGCGTACCTCGACTTCGTCTCGCAGCTCTACTGTACGAACGCCGGTCACAGCAACGAGGCCATCACGGACGCGATGACCGCCCAAATGGAGCGGATCCCCTACGTCTCCTCGGCGAAGGGGAACGACGTCCGCGACGCGCTGGCCGCGGACCTGGCGGAGATCGCGCCCGGATCGCTCTCGGAGGTGTACTTCTCGATATCGGGGAGCGAGGCGAACGAGTCGGCCGCACAGATAGCGCGGACGGTCCAGGACGCTCCGAAGGTGCTGACGCGGTGGCAGTCCTATCACGGCGGGACCGCCGGCGCGGGCGCGCTCACCGGCGACCCGAGCACGCGGTCGACCGTCGGCCGCTATGCCGCGACGACCGGGTCGGGGAAGTTCCTGCCGCCCCTGCCGACGGCGTTCGACGCCGACTCCCCGGCGGACCTCGCGAAGCAGGCCGCGGACCACGTGGAGTTCGTGATCCGGAACGAGGGGGCCGACTCCGTCGCCGCGATCATGATGGAGCCGGTCGGCGGATCGAGCGGCGGCTATCCCGCGCCGCCGGGCTACTTCGACCGGCTCCGTGCCATCTGTGACGAGTACGACGTGTTGTTGATCGCGGACGAGGTGATCACGGGGTTCGGCCGCTGTGGCGACTGGTTCGGCATCGACACCGAGGACGTCGAACCCGACATGATCACGTTCGCGAAGGGGGTCACGAGCGCGTACGCCCCGTTGGCCGGCGTGATCGCCGACGACTGGATCGGCGAGGCCGTCCGCGAGGAGGGGTACGACCTGGGACAGACGTTCGCCGGGCACCCCGTGGCCTGTGCCGCCGGCCGCGCCGCGATCGAGGAGTACGAGTCACACCTCATCGACGACGTTCGGGAGCTGGCGCCGGTGCTCGAGTCCCGCCTGACGGAGCTGGCGGACGCACACGACGCGGTCGAGACCGTGCGCGGCCGCGGATTCCTCTGGAGCGTCGTCTTCGCCGACCCCGAAACGGGCGAGCCCTTCGTCCACCCGTGGGCCGCCGACGCCGACGAGGCGGAGGAGAACCCGGTCGCGGCGGTCCGGGAGGCGGCTGCGGAGAAGGGGGTCCTCTTCGGCAGCGGCCGGCCGGACGTACAGATACTCATCTCGCCGCCGCTCTGTACCACCCGCGAGGAGATCGAACGCGGCATCGCCGCCCTCGACGAGGCGATCGAGGAGACGTTCGAGTAGCGGCCCGTCGCTCGGCTTCCGCCGACCCGGCGGGATCGACCGACGACCGCCCCACGGTCAACAGTTAAACGGCCGCCCGATCAACACGGGAGCATGCGTGGACTCCGGATCGGGACCGTCGTCGGCATTCCGGTCAGACTCAACTGGACGTTCCTGATCGTGTTGCCGCTCTTCGCCTACCTCATCGGCTCGGAAGTGGAGACGATCGCCGGCGTGATGAACGAGACGCTGGGTGCCGGCATCGACACGGCCGCGGTCGGAGCCGGGGCCACCCCGTGGCTGCTCGGGCTGGCGGCCGTGGTGGGGCTGTTCGGCGGCGTCCTCCTCCACGAGTTCGGCCACTCGCTCGTCGCGATGCGGTACGGCTACGAGATCGAGTCGATCACGCTGTGGCTGCTCGGCGGGCTCGCGAACTTCGCGGAGTTCCCCGAGGACTGGCGACACGAGTTCTGGATCGCGGTCGCGGGTCCGATCGTCAGCCTCGGCGTCGGCGCGGTCTGTTACGGCGTGTTCGTGCTCGCGCCCGCGAGCGCGAACGCCCTGCTCTTCGTGTTCAGCTACCTCGCGGTGTTGAACGTCGTCCTCGCCGGGTTCAACATGCTCCCGGCGTTCCCGATGGACGGCGGGCGCGTCCTCCGGGCGCTGCTCGCGCGCAACCAGCCGCACGCGCAGGCGACCCAGCGCGCGGCCGCGATCGGCAAGATATTCGCGTTCCTGATGGGCGTCTTCGGCCTGCTGACGTTCCAACTGCTGCTCATCGTGCTCGCCTTCTTCATCTACATGGCGGCCTCCGGCGAGGCCCAGCAGACGACGCTGAAGGCGGTCTTCGAGGGCGTCACGGTCGCGGACGTGATGACGCCCCGCGATCGGCTCCACACGGTGACCGAGACCACCTCCGTCGCCGACCTGATGAGCCGGATGTTCGAGGAGCGACACACCGGCTATCCGGTGATGGACGGCGGGACCCTCGTCGGCATGGTCACGCTGGAGGACGCCCGCGAGATCCGGGAGGTCGAACGCGACGCCTACCGCGTCGAGGACGTGATGGAGACGGACGTCGCCTCCGTCACCGCGGGCACGGACGCGATGAGCGCCCTCCAGGTGATGCAGGAGCACGGCGTGGGACGACTCCCCGTCCTCGACGCGAACGGGGAGCTGGTGGGGCTCATCTCGCGGTCCGACCTGATGACCGCGTTCAACATCATCCAGACCGGCGGCACGCCGAGCGTGATCACCGGCCGGCGCGCCGAGGAGGACGGGCGGATCCTCTGACGGGGTCGTCCCCCGGCCGGCTCAGTCGTCCGCGGAGCCGACCGGCGTCGACGTCGACGTCCCGTCCGCGCTCTCGCCGTCGCCGCCCTCGCCGTCGCCAAGCTCCGAGAGCCGGTCGAGCGCGTCGACCATCGCGACGACGCTCGCGCGCGTGATGTCGGCGTCCGACGCCGAGACCGACACGGAGCGGTCGCCGCGCGAGAGGTCGACCGCGACCGTGACGACGGCGTCCGTGCCGCCGGTGATCGCGTCGACGTGATACGAGTCGAGCTCGAAGGAGACGGCGTCGACGCCGCCGCTCTCGTCGGCGAGCGCGGCGCGAACCGCCTCGAGGCCGGCGTCGACCGGCCCGGAGCCGGTCCCCGAGGCGACCCGCTCCTCGTCGCCGACGCGGAGCCGCACCGAGGCGGTCGGCAGGTTGCCGCCGGAGGTCGCGGAGAGGTCGACCAACTCCACGTGGCGGTCGCGCTCGCGACCCTGGACGTCCTCGGTGATCGCCAAGAGATCCGCGTCGGTGACGCGTTTCCCGCGGTCGCCGAGTTCCTTGACCCGCGAGACGACCTCCCGGAGCTCGTCCTCGTCGACGTCGACGCCGTGGTCGGCGAGCGCGGCCGCGACGCCCGCGCGCCCGGCGTGTTTGCCCAACACGAGCCGGCGCTCGCGGCCGACCGTCTCCGGCGGGTACGGCTCGTACATCGTGCCGTCCTTCAGCGTGCCGTCGGTGTGGATCCCGGACTCGTGGGCGAACGCGTTCGCGCCACACACCGCCTTGTTGGGCGGGACGGCGACGCCGGTCACCTCCGAGACGCGCCGGCAGAGCCGATAGAGGCGCTCCACCTCTATCGTCTCCACGTCGTAACAGCGGTCGAGCGCGATCGCGACCTCCTCCAGGGCCACGTTGCCGGCGCGCTCGCCGACGCCGAGGACGGTGCCGTGGACCGTGTCCGCGCCCGCCTTCAGGCCCGCGTGGACGTTCGTCACGCCGAACCCGAGGTCGTCGTGGGTGTGGAGGCTCGTCGGCCCCAGATCGGCGAGCCGGGAGACGACCTCGGCGGTCCGCTCCGGGCCGGCCGCGCCGACGGTGTCACAGTAGCAGACGCGGTCCGCGCCCGCGTCGAGGCCGGCACCCATGAGCCGCTCGAGGTACTCGAGGTCGGCCCGCGAGCCGTCCTCGCCGAGCACCTCGACCCAGAGGTCGTGCTCTTTGGCGTACTCGACCAGCTCGACGGTGGTCTCGACGACCTCCTCGCGGCTCGAGCCCACCTTCGTCTCGACGTGTTTGTCCGAGGCGGGCACGACGAGGTTGACGCCGTCGACGCCGCAGTCGAGCGCGCGGTCGATGTCCGACCGGACGCCGCGCGCGAAGCTGGTGACGGTGGCGTCGAGGCCCCCGCGGGCGACGCGGCGGATCCCCTCGCGTTCGCCCTCCGAGGTACACGCCGAGCCGGCCTCGATCACGTGGACGCCCGCGGCGTCGAGCTCGCGGGCGACGTCGACCTTGTCCGCGGGCGTGAGCGAGACGCCGGGCATCTGCTCGCCGTCGCGCAGCGTCGTGTCCAGTAGCTGTACCTCCTCGAGGTCGGTGAGTGGGTTCGGGTTCAAAAGGGTCTCCGTGGTCCGCGTCGGTGTCGGTCGGTCGGTTCCGCCGTCGGAAACGAGAACGGGCGGGTCGGCGTTCGGCGCGTCGGCTGACGCGGCGTCTGCCGCGGCGTGATCGTTACTGTCGGCGAATTTCACGGCCAGCCGCCGCGAGGCGACTTGCTCTATCCTCCGAACGACCACGAGTGTCTCGTGTCATTCGTACCCGTGCGGACGGCCCTCAGGGTAATAAAACGGACGGTTCGCGTCCGAACTCGCCGATCGATCGTCGGCTTCCCCCGGTAGTTCGGTGACGATCCCTCACCGATCATCCCAGAAGCGACCGGAGCGTTCGGCGGCGGGTCCCGCACCGATCGCGGTACTCGCAGGACGTACACCGGCCGTCGTCGACGCGGGCCGGCGGACCGTCGATCGCGCGCACGGCCCGCAGCGCCCGGCGGTACGCCGCCTTCCGGCGGGTCGTGAGCCGGACCTCACGGACGACGCCGACGGCGGGATACTCGAGGATCGCCCGCGGGACGGGGCGTTCCCGCTCCCACGCGAGCGCCTTGGCGGCCGCGACCGCCCGGACCGACTGGGGCTCCCAGACGCCCGACTCGGGCGGCTCGCCCGGCGAGCAGAGGACGGGGACCGGCGGGCCGCCGTCGACGCCCGCCAGCAGCTTGTGGACGACCCCGTGACACTCGCGTCCCGAGAGGAACGTCCGCGTCTCGGCGGGGTCGACGAGCCCGCCGTACAGGTCTCGCTCGCGGAGCCGCGAGAGGTTCCGACGGTACGCTGCCGGCTCGCGCCGGATCGGGAGCCGCCGGAGGACGGCGTCGGGGGCGTCGACCAGCTCCGGGTAGCGGTAGGCCAGATCGATCCGGTCGTGGACCTCCGCCGGGAGGCTCCGGTCGTCCTCGCGGCGGCGGTAGTAGAGCTGGCGGGGGCAGTACGCCGCGGCCGCGAGGTCGCTGAAGGGGGTCACGGGAGGGATCGCCGCGATATCGTATATAAGGAGTCGGTGGATCCGGACGGATCCGGAGAGCGGAGTTCATCGGGGGCCATACGTTATCATCGATAGCGGTGGCGCGCCTCCGAGTGCCCCTTCGGGGCACGAGGAGCCCGCGAGGGACGCCGCGAGCGCGTGGAACGCGCGAGCAGCGAGGCTGGGGAGGCGTGAGGTGCGGGGCGGTCGCGGTCGGGTGGGACTCAACGGGGCAGTCGCGAGGACGAAGACGCGTGACGTAAGCACCGCAACGAGCGCATCGAGTCCTCGCGACTGGGGCTTTGGAGGTGTTTTTCCCAGTCGCGTTCACCGCGCCAGCAACGACGTACGTCCGAGCGACTGGGGCTTCGAGACCGACCCCCGCTTCGCTGTCGGGTCAACGAATCGGACGCGACACGTGATTCACGATCTACAGCGACACGTCGGTCTCGATGTCCTCGGTCGCCTCCCGGAGCCCGTCCTCGCGGGCGGTCGCGGCGTGGGCGTCCTCGATGTCGGCGTCGGTGAGGAGCGCGCGGAACTCGTCGCGGAAGCGGTCGTTCACGCGCGTGGACGCGAGGTCGGCGCGGGCGACGGGGACGAACTCGCGAACCGTCTCGACGTCGGCCTCCAACTCCGCCGCGGCCGCCTCGACCGAGCGGTCGGCCGCCAGCAGGCGCTTCAGCGCCGCGTACTCGAAGGGAGCGTCGCGGTCCGCGTCGGCGACGAGGTGGAGGTCGAGGCGGGCGTCGCGAACCGCGCGGGCGTCGACCGCCGATCCGGAGCCGCCGACGACGTCGGCGATCGCCGCGTCGTCCTCGCCGTCGAAGAAGCCGGCAGCGACGCGTTCGTACTGGGCGTCGTCGAGGTCGGAATCAAACCCGTACCGCTCGCGCATCGTCGCGACGAGCGCCGCGACCCGGTCGGCGACCGCGTCGTCGTCGCGGTCGAGGAGGCTTCCCGGCGGCTCCTCCTGTCGGTCGGTCACCGTCTCCGAGCCGGTGGCGTCGACGAAGAGGTCCCGAAGCTCCTCGGTCTTCTCGTCCATACCCTCGGAGGAAGGCGTCGAGACGGAAAAAACGTGTCGGCGGGATCCGCGGCTCGGACGGGGAGGCCGGCGCGGAGGCGACGCCGACCCGCGTTCGTAAACCACCATTCTCAAATGAGTTTACGAGAGACGAGGGTCCATGTCGACCCGAACCGAGTCAGTCGATCTCGTCGGCGACGAGGCGGCGACCAACCTCGCGCGCGCCGCGCTGTTCGCCGCGCTCGTCGGCGCGTTCGCGTACGTCACCTTCCCGAACCCGGTCTCGCCGGTCTCCGTGACGCTCCAGGTGCTCGGCGTCTTCCTCGCCGGGATCTACCTGGGTCCGGCGTGGGGGCCGGCCGCGCTCGTGTGCTATCTGGCCGCGGGCGCGCTCGGCGCGCCGGTGTTCGAGGGCGGCTCCGCGGGCGTCGGCCAGCTCCTCGGCCAGTCGGCCGGCTACCTCTGGTCGTACCCGCTGGCGGCGGGCGTCGTGGGCGCAGTCGTCCACCGCGGCACCGCCCTCCGCGACCCCGCGTCCGCCGGGCTCGCGACGCTCGTCGGTGCGATGGTCCTCGGGACCGCCGTCATCTACGCGCTCGGGGTCGCCGGCCTCGCGCTCGTGCTCTCGCTCGGTCCCGTCGAAGCGGTGACGGTGGGCGCCGTCGCGTTCCTCCCCGCGGAGGCGCTGAAGATCGCCGCCGCGGTCGGGATCGTCCGCTCGGACGCGATCGCGGCCGCCTGACCCGTGATCGCCCTCGAGAACGTCACGTGTCGGTACGAGGGCCGCGATCGCGGCGACGACGAGAGCGAAGCCGACGAGCACGGAGCCGACGGCGGCGGGACCGTCGCCGTCGACGACGTCACCCTCTCGATCCCCGACGGCGAGTTCCTCGTCGTCGCCGGCGCGAACGGGTCGGGCAAGACGACGCTCGTCCGCACGGTCAACGGGCTCGTGCGGCCGGAGTCGGGGACCGTCTCGGTGAACGGAACGCCCGTCGAGGAGGACCTCGTCGCCGCGCGCGCCGCGATCGGGATGGTGTTTCAGGACCCCCGCGACCAGTTGGTGGCCGCGACCGTCGGCGGCGACGTGGCCTTCGGCCCGGAGAACCTCGGACTCTCCCACGCCGAGATCGACCGACGGGTTTCGGCCGCGCTCGAGGCGGTGAACATGGCCGGCCGCGAGGACGATCGGATCGCGACGCTGTCCGGCGGCGAGCGCGAGCGCGTCGCGATCGCCGGCGCGCTCGCGATGGAGCCCGACCACCTCGTCTGTGACGAGCCGTTCGTCGGGCTCGACGAGCCGGCACGCGAGTCGGTTCTCGCCCGCCTGCGCGACCTCCACGCGGCGGGGACCGGCGTCGTCGTCGTCACCCACGACCTCCGGGATCTGTGGGGGATCGCCGACCGCGTCGTCGGCCTCGCCGACGGGCGAGTCGTCGTCGACGGGCCGCCGGACGCGGCCCTCCCGGACCTCGCCGGACTCGGCGTGCGGGTGCCCGAGGCGTTCGACGCCGCCGGCGACGCGGAGGGATCGACCGAGCCGTGACGCTCGCGTACGTTCCGGGCGACTCGCTCGCCCACCGGCTCGACCCCCGGACGAAGCTGCTCGTCCAGGCCGGCTTCGCCGCGGCCGCCTACGCGCACACGACGCCGCGAGGGTTGGCGGCGCTCACGCTCCTCGCCGGCGGCTGTCTGTGGGCCGCCGACGGCGACCTCGCCGACCTGTGGGCGTACCGGGTCGCGTTCCCCGTCCTCTTCTTCGCCCCCCTCGTCGCCGGCGCGACGCTCGGGTCGCCCTGGTTCCGGCCGGCCCGCGCCGCGACGACGGCGCTCGCGAGCTATCGCGTCCTCCTCCTGCTCGTCGTCGCCGCGGCCTACGTGCGGTCGACCCCGGTTCGCGACTCGCGGGCGGCGATCCAGCGGACCGTGCCGGGGCGTCCCGGCGCGTTCCTCGGGGCCGGGGTCGCGCTCGTGTTCCGCTTCCTCCCGCTGCTCCGGCGCGACCTGGCGGCCGCGCGCGAGGCGGTTCGCGCCCGCGGCGGCGACCGGCTTCCCGTCCGCGAGCGGATGCGTCTGGTCGCGGTCGCCGGGACGAACCGGGCGCTCGGCCGGGCTGACCGGCTGGGGACCGCGCTGGCCGCCCGGTGTTTCGCGTGGAACCCGACGCTCCCGCGACTGGCGTTCGGGGCGGCGGACTACCCCGCGATCGCGCTCGGCGTCGGGCTGTTCGCGTTCGCGGCCACGGCGGCGTGAGCGGCGGCGGCGACCCGGTCGCCCCGCGTGGCAAGTTTTAACCCGAACGTATGCCCCTGATAGATCATGACTGCGCTGCAGGCGGCCACCCGCGAGACGTTCTGGACCATCGGTCCGGTCGGGAAGGCCGCGTTCTACTGGCTCGCCGCGGTGGCGGTCCTCGCGTTCGGCTACGGCGTCTACGCCCGGTTCGCGGCGTACGCACGAGGGCGCGAGGACCCGCGTGACCGACTCTCGAACCTCCCCGGCCGCGTCGTCTCGGCGACGCGGACCGTCCTCTCGAACGAGAACCAGTTCGACGGCGACCTGTACGCCGGGGTGATGCACACGTTCGTGCTCTGGGGGTTCCTCGTGTTGCTCGTCGCCACGACGATCCTCGGGATCGACATCGACCTCTACCGCCCGCTCGCCGGCGAGTCCTTCTGGGTCGGCGACTTCTACCTGGTGTACCAGTTCGCCGTCGACGCGTTCGGCCTGCTGTTCGTCGTGGGCGTCGGGATGGCGATGTACCGGCGCTACCGCGAGCGCGACGGACGACTGTGGGGCAAACACACCTCGCTCGAGGACGACGCGTTCGTCTGGACCCTGTTCCTCCTCGGCGTCGGCGGCTTCGTCCTCCAGGCGATCGGGATCGTCGGCCAGCCCGCACGCGCGGACGAGACCGTGAGCTTCGTCGGCATGGCGATGGCCGCGGGGCTCGAGGCGATGGGGCTGACGACCGCCGGCGCCGAGGCGGTGTACGGCGTCGTCTGGTGGAGCCACTCGCTTCTCGCCTTCGCGTTCATCGCGTGGATCCCGTACGCGAAGCCGTTCCACATGATCTCCTCGTTCGCGAACGTCGTCGTCCGCGACGAGACGGCCGGCGCGCGGCTGCCGAACGTCCCCGCCGACCTCGACCACACGAACGCCGAGTCGCTCGAGGACTTCACCTGGAAGGAGCTGCTGGACGGCGACGCCTGTACCAAGTGCGGCCGGTGTACCGACGCCTGCCCGGCCGACACGGTCGGACGGAACCTGGACCCCCGCGACGTGATCCTGGACCTGAAGGCGTACCGCGAGTCGGTGGTCGACGATCCGGTGGCGGGGAGACGCGACGACGGAACCGTCGCGACCGACGGCGGCGTGGCGAGTTCCGCCGCCGGCGACGGCGGCACCGTCCCCATCGTCGCCGACGAGGGCGGGGTCATCGCCAGCGAGTCGATGGAGTCGTGTATGTCCTGTATGGCGTGTATGGACGCCTGCCCCGTCGACATCGAGCACCTCACCTCCTTCACCCGCATGAACCGCCAGCTGGTCGACGAGGGCGCGGTCGACTCGAACCTCCAGGACGTCTTCCAGGACGTGATGCAGAAGGGGAACACCTTCGGCGAGTCGCAGTCGACGCGGGGCGACTGGACCGACGACCTCGCGTTCGACGTCGACGACGCCCGCGAGACCGAGGTGGAGTACCTCTGGTACGTGGGCGACTACCCGAGCTTCGACGACCGGAACAAGCGGGTCGCCCGCTCGCTCGCCCGGCTGTTCGAGGAGGCCGGCGTCGAGTTCGGGATCCTCTTCGACGACGAGAGGAACGACGGCAACGACGTCCGGCGGATCGGCGAGGAGTTCCTCTACCTCGAGCTGGCCGGCCACCACGTCGAGACGTTCGCCGACTGCGAGTTCGAGACGATCGTCTGTACGGACCCGCACTCGTACAACACGATGAAAAACGAGTACCCCGAGGTCGACTTCGCGGAGTTCGCCGACGACCCGATGATGCCGTTCGAGCGCGAGGAGCCGTGGAACGCCGACGGCGAGATCGACGTGCGCCACTGGACGCAGGTCGTCGAGGAGCTCGTGGCGGACGGCCGGCTCGACCTCTCGGGCGACGAGCTCGACTACACCGTCACCTACCACGACCCCTGTCACCTCGGGCGGTACAACGACGAGTACGAGGCCCCCCGCGAACTGATCCGCGCGACCGGCGCCGACCTCCACGAGATGCCTCGCTCGCGGTCGGACTCCTTCTGTTGTGGCGGCGGCGGCGGCGGCCTCTGGACCGAACACGACGAGGAGGTCAAACCGAGCGAGGAGCGGCTCCGCGAGGCGCTCGAGGACACCGACGCGGGCGATGCCGTCGAGAAGTTCGTCGTCGCCTGTCCGATGTGTACGACCATGTTCGAGGACGGCCGGAAGACGGGCGGGTTCGAAGAGGCGGTGGAGATCGTCGACGTGGCGGAGCTGCTGATCGAGGCGGTGGAGGCGACGAACTGACGGGAACCGGGCGATCGGGGTCGGCGCGTCAGGCGCGGCGCGGGGCCGAATCGACCGCGTCGTCGGTCCGGCGGAGCAGCGCCCGGCCGGGCGCGCGGTCACGAACGGGGGCGTCGCCGAGGTAGTCGACGAGGGCGTCCCGGAGCAGCGCCGTTCCGTCCGCGTCGAGCGCCTCTCCACGTTCGATGTCGGCGATCGGGCGGCGGTACGGAGCGGCGTCCCCGCCGGCGTCGACGGCGCGCTCGCAGGCGTCGAGCAGCGCCGCGTGCGCGACCCACGCCTCCTCGCGGGAGAGGGCTAAGTCGGCCGCGTCGGTTCTCCGAGAGGGCATTCACCTGGGTTCTCCAGAGGGAGGGTCTTAAAAGTATGCCCGAGTTCGATGGTTTAAGACTCGCCGGACGAAAGCGCCCGGTATGGTGCGGGATCCGTCGCGCGATGAGGACCCACCCGACCCCGCGGAGGTGCTCGACGCGCTGGCCGACGAGGCCGCTCGACGGATCGTCGTGGCGCTCGCGGAACCGAAGACGGCGAGCGAACTGTCAGAGGAGTGTGACGTCCCGCTCTCGACGACGTACCGGAAGCTCGAGAAGCTCACCGACGCCTCCCTCCTGAACGAGTCGACCGACATCCGGCGCGACGGCCAGCACACGACGCGGTACAGCGTCGCGTTCGAGGAGGTGGCCGTCTCGATCGACGAGGACGGCGGACGCGAGCTGACCGTCGAGTTCGAGCGGCCGGAACCGACGCGCGACGAACGGCTTGCCGACCTGTGGTCGGAGCTTCGTGAGGAAACATGACAACGCACATCGATCTGACGATAATCGTGGCAAAGACCGCCATCCTCGTGTTGGGTGGCTCGATCACCTACTACGCGCTCCGGGCGTTCGATCGCACCGGCGACCGCTCGCTGCGGGCGCTCGGGATCGGCTTCGGCGTGGTGACCGTCGGCGCGCTGGTCGGCGGGGTCTCCCACCAGATCATCGGCGCGGACCTCGCGGTGGGGATCGCGATCGACAGCCTGCTGACGGCCGCCGGCTTCGCGGTGATCGTCTACTCGCTGTACGTCGAGTGAGCCGCGGGCGCGGACCGGCCGACCACGCCCACCGACGACGAACGGTAGCCTTTTGCGGGGCTCACGCGTGGTATCGGACAGATGAGTGAGGCCCCACGCGAGGAGCTCTCCCGCCGGATAGCCGGCGAGATCACGCTCAGCGACGACCCCGGAGCGACGCTCCGGAAGTGGCGGACCGACTTCGACGTCTCCCAGACGGAGCTCGCCGACCAGCTCGGGGTCTCCTCGTCCGTGATATCCGACTACGAGAGCGGCCGCCGCGAGAGTCCCGGCATCGGCGTCGTCCGCCGGACCGTCGAGGGGTTACTCGACATCGACGAGCGGCGCGGCGGCGGCCGGCTCCGCCAGTACGCCCGCGTCCTCTCGGCGGGGTTCGAGAGCGACATCGTCCACGACCTCCGGGAGTACGCGACCGCGGTGCCGCTCGAGGACTTCTACGAGGCGATGGGCGCGACGGAGGTCGTCCGCGGCGACCGCGACCGCGTCAACGGCCACACCGTGATCGATTCCATCCAGGCGATCACGCGGCTGTCGAGCGAGGAGTTCTACCGGCTGTACGGCCAGTCGACAAACCGCGCGCTGGTGTTCACGCGGGTCACCCGCGGGGAGTCGCCGCTCGTCGCGATGCGGGTCGTGAGTCCGACCCCGAACGCCGTCGTGCTCCACGGGATCGACGCCGACGACCTCTGGGAGCACGCCGGCGACCTCGCCCGCGTCGACGGCTTCTCGCTCGCGACCTCCACGCGCGACCTGGACGCGTGTCTGGCGGACCTGCGGGAGCTGTGACCGTGGCGGGACGCGGAGCGACGCGACCGCGACGCTGAAACCGTTGGCCCGTCTCGGTCCGACCATGGACGACCAGGGATACGCCGACCGGCTCGCCGCCAACCGCGAGGAGAAGGACGAGTTCTTCGCCGAACACCCGCAGTCGCCGATCCCGCCGGAGCACCGCGAGGGGTTCGACGGGCTCGAGTACTTCCCGCCGGACCCCGACTACCGCGTCGAGGCGACCGTGACCGTCCACGACGAGCCCGAGCCCGTCGAGATGGAGACGACCGCGAGCAACCCGGTCCGCTACCTCCGGGTCGTGACCTTCGCCTTCGAGATCGACGGCGAGGAACACGCGCTCGCCGGCTACCGTCAGGAGGGCGAAGAGGGGGAACTATTCGTCCCGTTCCGCGACAAGACCACGGGCCAGCAGACGTACTACCAGGGGCGCTACATGGAGCTGGACCCGGCCGAGGAGCTCGCGGACGGCGACGCCGTCGTGATCGACTTCAATCTCGCGTACAACCCCTTCTGTGCGTACAGCGAGACGTTCGCGTGCCCGCTGCCGCCGGAGGAGAACTGGCTGGAGACCGTGGTCCCCGCGGGCGAGAAGGCACCCGATCTGGGGTAGCCCGGTCGGCTTCGGAGCGCTCCCCCACGCCGGCGCGCGCCGCCGAGCGCCCGGTGGGGCGCGAGGAGCCCGCGCGAGGGAGGTCGAGGGGACCCGCCGGCGGGTCCGGCGGGTCACCGAGGCCGAGGCTGGGGAGGCGTGAGGCGCGGTCGGGAGGGCGGACGGTCACGGTGCGTTCGCGGTGCGTTCGCCGATCCGGGCGGTCCCGACGCGTCCGGCGAGCCGAGCCGCTTCAGGTCCCTCCCTCGAACCGCTCGATCGCCCGGTCGGCCCCCACGGAGAGGAACCCGATGTCCGTTCCGGCGATCAGGTAGTCGTAGCCCGCCTCCATCCACCGGTCGATCAGCTCGTCGCTCGTCGCCAGCGTCCCGACCGGGACCCCTGCGTCGTTCGCGGCGGCGACGGTCTCCTCGATCGCGTCCACGACCGCGGGGTGGTCGTACTCGCCGAACCGTCCGAACGACGCCGAGAGGTCGGCGGGCCCGACGAACAGCGCGTCGACCCCGGAAACGGCCGCGATCTCGCCGGCCGCCTCGACCGCACGCGGGGTCTCGATCTGGGCGATCACCGCGATGTCGTCGGCCCCGTGCCGGAGATATCCGTCGAGCCGCCGTCCGAAGTCCGAGGCCCGGCTGCCGGCGACCCCGCGCCGACCGCGGTGGCCGTCGGCGTCGACGCGGTCCGCCGGGTCGGGCGCCCCCGTCGTGTCGGTCGACGCCGACGCATCGTCTCCGCTCGCGCTCGCGGCCTGTGGCGGGTATCGGCACAGCTCGACGAGCTCGCGCGCGGCCGCCGGCGAGTCGATCTGCGGGGCCATGATCGCCGACGGCCCCGCGTCCAGCACGCGCTTGATCCGGGCCGCCTCGACGTCGGCGACGCGCACCAGCGCCTCCGTGTCGCCGGGGGCCGCCTCGATCGCCCGCAGCATGTTCTCGACGGACTCGACCGTGGCCGCCGAGTGCTCGGTGTCGACGGTCACGAAGTCGAAGTCGGCGGTCGCCAGCACCTCCGCGACGCCCGGCGAGGGCGTCGCACACCAGCCGCCGACCGGGCGCTCCCCCTCGACGAGCTTACGTTTCAGGTCCATACGCCACGTTCACGAACGGGATACAAAAACGCCGGTGCGGCGGCCATCGTCGGGGGGTACACCGCAGACCTGTGGCCGGCGACTCGACGATACGGAGAACACGAGGTGCCGACGCCGGCGTGAGGACCCGACTACAGGCGGCCGACGTTCTCGACGGCGACGGACTCGACGTCCTCGACGTCCGCGAAGGCCTCCTCGACGGCCTCGGTGCCGCCCGCGTCGTCGGGGACGATCACGGTCGGGAGCAGCGCGACGAGCCCGAACGCGACGTCGTCGCGCTCGAAGCCGCGGATGCGCGCACCCTGCGGGAGGGCCGCCTCGAGGTCGTCCTGAAGCTCGTCGAGGTCGACCTCGGGGCTGTTCGGCATGACCTTGATCTTGGCGGCGACGTCCCCCATCTCAGGGCCCCCGGAAGCCGCAGTCGTGACACTCGTACAGGTTGCTCTGCTTCCGGCACTTCGCGCACCGGTGGATCGTCGCGCCACAGTCCGGGCAGGAGAACCGCGCGGCGTTCATCCCGGACACCTGGATGCCACAGGAGACACACTGCTTCGTGCCCCGGCTTTCGGTATCGCTCATACCAGTTCTCACCGGCGCGTGACGTTTAACCGTTGTTCTTTGCCCTCGATCCGGGGCGTCCGTGGACGGAACGGGTGCCCGCGGCGGCGCCTCGACCCGACCACCCGCGGTCACCCGAGCATCAACGGCCCGATCAACACCCCCATCAGGTGGACGCGCCGCGCGCCGAGCCGCGGGGGTACCATCCCCAGCGCCGCCGCGACGACGAAGACGCCGACGCCGAAGGCGCCCGCGAACGCGTAGGAGACGCAGCCGAGCAGACAGAGGACGCCGACCGAGAGCCGGGTGTAGTCGACGTTCCCGACCACCCGGAGGTACGCGTCGCCGACGAGGAGGAGGAGCGCGAAGCCGCAGGCCGCCGCGGCGGCGCAGGCGACGAGGAGGATCGGCAGCGCGAGCGGCACCTCGGCGCGGTCGATCGCGACCGTGACGCCGGTCCGCGGCGTGCCGAGCGCCGCGAGCGCGAACAGCGCGAAGACGGTGTTGGCCGTGTTGGCCCCGCTCGTGGCGACGATGAACCCGCGGTCCGCCTCGCTTTCCGGGACCGCGGGCAGCGCCGCGACGCTCGCGATCGCCGCAGATATCCCCGGCACGTAGCCGACGACGGCGCCCGCGAGCGACCCGGCGGTCGCGCTGACGCCGAGGTCGCGTCTCCCCATCGTGATGCGGGCGTCGGACTGCGGCGGCACTCCCGCCCCGCCGAGCGCGTCGACGAGGACCGGGGCGCCGAACAGCCCGGCGAAGAGCGGGGCGAGCACCCCGCCCGCGTCCAGCGGGGCCGACGGGTCGACGTCGAGGGTGGCGACGCCGAGCGCCGCGCTCGCGAGGAGGGCGACCACCCCGCCGACCGCGGCCCGTTTCGACGACTCGGTGACGACGAGAAAGACCACGACCGCCCCGAGCAGGAGGGGGAGGTGCGCCCTGACGGTCGGGTACCCCCGCGCCATGACCCACGTGATCGGGACCGCGAACGGCACCGCCAGCGCGACCGCGAGCCCGGACCCGACCGCGGAGAGGCGGATGGCCTCGCGGCCGCGCCCGGCGACCACGAGCCGGTGGCCGGGCAGCGCGGCGACCGCGGTCGCGGCGTCGGGCACGCCGAGCGCGAGCGCGGGGACGATGTCGAGAAACGAGTGGACGACGCCCGCCCCGAGCATGGCGACGCCGACGAGCAGGGGATCGGCGGGGATCGAGGGCGCGAGCCCGGCGAGCAGCAGCGCGAAGTTGTTCGCGTGGAGTCCGGGAACCAGCCCGCTCACGGCCCCCAGAGCCGCCCCGCAGAACAGGAAGGCGAGCGCGGCTCCGGCGAAGGTCGGATCCAGCACCGGCCGGACGAGCGCGTCCATCCCGGCGAGGTGGCCGCGGCTTCGGGGATAAACGTGCGCCGACGCGTCGGGCTATCGGAACGGACGACGAGATCCGAGAATCAGGCCGAAGCGGCCGCCTGCGACTTCTTCTGGGTGATGTAGCCGGCGATGCGGTTGCGGACGCCCTTGGACTCGACGGTCGTCAGCGCGGAGACGCTCTCCTTGTTCGTCTCGAAGTCGGTGTTGAACGACTCCGGATACTGCTCCAGGAGGACGTTCGCGAGCTGTTTGATGTACTTGGGCTTGATGGCCATACCGAGCGATACCGGCGGACCGAACTAAAAGGGTTCGTTCCCGCACGAGCGGCTGTACGGGGGAACGACGCCCCCGTACCCCCGGAGACGTCTCACGGCGAGTCGTCCGAGTCGTTTGAACCATCCGAGTCGTCCGAATCGTCCGCGATCACGACCACGTCCGCGTCGCGTCCGCGTTCCGCCGCGGTCGCCCGCCAGCCGGTCGCCCCGTCGATCCGCGCGAACGCCTCGCGCTCCGCCGGACCGCCGCAGCGGTCGACGACGTCGGCGAAGTACCGCAGGCGGTCGAGCAGCTCCGCCGTGTCGTACGCGGGGATGTCGAGCCGCGAGGCGGCCACGGTCGCGTCGACGACCGCGCCGAACCCTCGGTTGATCGTGGGCACCCGCTCGGAGACGACCGCGCTCTCGACGGGGTCGAGCGCCCACGTCCGCACGGTGACGTCTCCCCGCGTCTCGGCGTCGACCTCGATCGCGTCGACCTCGACCCAGGCGTCCGCGTCCGGGAGGACGGGATCGGCCTCCTCGCGGACGGTGAGCGCCGCGTCGACGAACTCCCGAGGATCGGCGGTGAACTGGACCACGCCGCCGCCGCGCTCGGTGAAGTTCCGCCAGGTCCGGGTCCGGCCGTACGTCCGGGCGGTGACGGGGTCGTCCGGGCCGTCCGGCGCGTGGAGGCCGAGCGCGGCGACGTTCCACAGGTCGTTCGGACCGAGGGTGGCGACGACGGACTCCGTGACTCCCCGGAGATCGACCGGCCAGCCGTCCGGGCTCACGGCTCCGCCTCCCTCCCGTTTCTCGACGCTCCCGCTTCGCCCGTCTCCGCCCCGCGCCGGAGCGCGACGTACAGCGCCCCACAGGTGAGATCCGCCGTGGTCCCCGGATTGATCCCCCGCTCGAGAAACGACGCCGCGAGCGACTCGGCCGCCTCGAGGTCGATCCCGTGGACCGCGTCGGCGTCGGGCGGGGTGCCCTCGCGGGGAGCCGTCGGGTTCGCGTCCGTCGCCGGGTTCGCGTCCGTCGGGTTCGCGTCCGAGACGACCCCGCGCGCCTCCGCGCTCGCCTCGCGCGCGGTCGCCGGCCCGTGCGCCGTCGCGACGAGCGTGTCCGGCTCGGTCGCGAGCAGGCCGAGGAACGTCCTGGCGGCCCGGTCCGCCAGCGGCCCCTCGTCGGCGAGGATCCACTCGGCGGCGCGGAACGTCCGCGGGAACCCCTCGACCCACTCCTGGGCGTTGCGATCCGGGACGCGTTCGGCGTCATCCCCGACGTTCGCCGACGTCGCCATCACGTCGCGGAGGGTGAGCCCGCGGCCGCGGAGGTCCGGTTCGGCGTCGGCCCCCCGGCGCACGTCGAGAGCGGGCGCGTCGGCGGGCGGGTCGCCGACCGCGACGTCGACGCGTTCGAACCCGCGGTAGAACGCGACCGCGTCGTCGACGGTGGTCTCCCGAGCCACGCGGTCGACTCCCGAGGGGGAGAGGTCGCCGGTCCGGGTCGCCCGGAGGAGCGGAACGAGAAGCAGGAGACAGCCGAACTGCGTGTTCGTCCGCGCGCGCGCGGCCATGCCGGCGACCGCCCGCTCGAAGGCGTGGCCGACCGCCGCGCCGCGGGCCGCGCGCTCGAGGCCCTCGCGAGCCCCCACCGCGCCGCCGAGGAACGACTCGAACCGGAGGTCCGCGAGGTCGCGGCGCCGGTCGACGTTCCCCGGTTTCGGCGTCCCGGCGACCTCGAGCAGCAGCGCGAGGACAGCGTCGTCCGCGGGTGAACGCGTCGTCACCGTGACACCTCCCGCCCCCGCCCGTCGGATCGCTCGGTCAGGTCCCCGTCGCGCCACGCGGCGACCGCGTCCGCGACCCGCGAGAGGACCCGCGGGTCGTCGCTCGGCCGGCCGACGCTCACCGCGTCGGCCCCGTACGCCGCGTACTCCCGAACCGTCTCGCGACCCCTGACGCCGTTGTTGGCGACGACCCTCGGGGAGACGAGAGCCTCGGCGTCGGCGGGCGCGGACGCGTCCGCGCCCGCCGACCGCGCCGCCGCCGCGACCTCGGCGACTATCCCCTCCGAGTCCATCGCGTCGACGTGGATCCAGTCCGCGCCCGCCTCGGCGACCCCGCGGGCGACGGCGGCGAGGTCGACGCCTTCGACCTCCGTGCGGACCTTCACGCCCGTGTGTGCGCCCGCTCCGGCCGCGGCGGCGACGTAGTCGGCGAGGCGGTCGCGGTCCGCGAGCAACGCCTCCCCGCAGCCGGCCGCGCGGAGCTCCGGCTGCCGGCAGTGGGCGTTGATCTCACACACCGCTCCGTGATCGGCACAGACCGCGGCCGCCTCGCGGACGGGTTCGAGGGTCGCGCTCCGGACGTTGACGCCGAGTCGGACCGGCGCGTCGGCGAGCGATCCCAACTGCCGGTCGATCCACGCGATCGGGTCCTCGGGGAGGAACTCGGAGCGCCCGCGGGCGACGAGGTCGCGGGCGGCATCGCGGCTCGCCGGGTCGAGCGCGATGCCGCCCAGCACCGCGCAGTCGACGTGCTCGGCGGCCGCCCGCGCCCACGCCGCGTCCGACTCGCCGCTGAGGCTCGCGGCGACGAGGAACGGGTCGGCGGCCGCGGGGGCCGCCGGCGGAGACGACGGCGTCGGCGACGGGGCGGTCACGACGCCGCCTCCAGCGCCTCCAGCGCGCGATCACACGCGCGGGCGACGCGCTCGGCGTCGTCGGCGTCGTCGATCCGGGTGTCGGTTCGCTCGACGTGGCGGTCGGGATCGGTCGGGTCGGCGTCGTCGAGGACGAACGCGTCCGCGAACGGGTAGGCGTCGACGACCCCCGCGGTCGAGGGCTCGAGGCCGACGCCCGCCATCAGCTCCGCCGCGGGCCCGGAGAACACCCGGTCGCCGACGAACGGCGAGACCGCGACGACGGGCGTCGCCTCGAGCGCCGCCTCGATCTCGGGCATCGCGAGCATCGGGCCGATGCTCGTCACCGGGTTCGACGGTCCGATCACGACGGGGTCGGCGAGGGCGGCGCGGACCGCGTCGGTCGGCTCGGCCGCCTCCGCGCCGCGGAACTCCACGTCGGCGACGGCCGGCTCGCCGCGCCGGGCGACCCAGTACTCCTGGAAGTGGAGCGTCTCGCCATCGGTCGTGTGGACGAGCGTCGCGACCGGGTCGTCGGACATGGGGAGCAGATCGACGTCGAGATCGAAGGCGTCCGCCAGCACGGCGATGGCCTCGGTGAGCGTGTGGCCCTCGTCGAGCAGTCCGGTCCGCGTGAGGTGGACGGCGCGGTCGCGGTCGCCGATCTCCATGAACTCCGCGACGCCGGAGAAGCGTCGCCACCGGGAGAGCCGTCGACCGGCCGTCTGGGCGTCGTCGTCGAGGTAGCGCGGCCCGGACGCGAGCCCCGCCGCCTCCGCGAGCCGGGCTAACTCGTCGTGGGTCGCCGTGGTGTCGCCGTCGATCCCCCACCAGCGCTCGCGGTCGAGGACGTCGCCGCCCGCGAACAGCACGGTGTCGACGTCCGGGCAGACGAGGTGGCCGGCGAGCTCGACGTCGTCGCCCGTGTTGGCGACGACCGTCACGTCGTCGCGATCCCAGCGGGCGCTCGTGCCCTCGAGCAGCTTCGGCGTTCCCGTGCCGCCCGCGAGGAACGTGACCATACGCCCGCAAGGCGGGGGGCGGATTTGTATCCTCGGCTCCGCGGTCGGAGGCGGGCGGACCGCCGGCGCGGCCGCGAGGGTCCGGCCGGCGGTCGCCGTCGCCGACCAAACAACTAATCGGATGGGGACGCTCGTCCACGACGATGAGTGCCGGCGACCGCGCGCCAGCGGCCGAGCTCGGCCTGTTGGACGCGACGATGATCGGGATGGGGGCGATGATCGGTGCCGGCATCTTCGTGTTGACGGGGCTCGCGGCGGACATCGCCGGTCCGGCGGCGATCCTCGTGTTCATGTTCAACGGGGTCGTCACGGCGTTCACCGGCCTGTCGTACGCCGAGCTGGCCGCCTCGATCCCGAAGTCCGGCGGCGGGTACGCCTTCGTCCGCGAGACGTTCGACGACCTCCCCTCGTTTCTGATGGGGTGGATGCTCTGGTTCGCCTACATGATCGCGGGCGGGCTGTACGCGCTCGGGTTCGCCCCGAACTTCCTGGAGCTGTTACACGTCTACGGGCTCACCGCCGCGCCGGGCGAGGTCGGAGCCGTCGCGGTCCCGGCGGTGCCGGTGTCGATCCCGGCCTCCGTCGGGCTCGCGCTCGCCGCCGTGGGACTGCTCGTGACGGTCAACGCCGTCTCGACCGCCGCGAGCGGCAGCGCGGAGACCCTGTTCACCGCCGTCAAGGTCGCGATCCTCGTCGTCTTCGTCGCCTTCGGGTTCCTCTCGGCGGGCGGCGGCGGCGAGACGAGCTTCACGCTCCAGCAGTTCGACCCCCTGTTTCCGGAGGGCACCTCGGCGTTCGCGATCCTGCCGGCGATGGGACTGACCTTCATCGCCTTCGAGGGGTACGACCTCATCACGACCGTCACCGAGGAGGTCGAGAACCCCCGCGAGAACATTCCGCGTGCGATCTTCTACAGTCTGGGTGCCACGGTGGTCGTCTACGCGCTGGTCGTGGTCGTCGCCATCGGCACCCTCGGCGCGGACGGGCTCGCCGCGGCCGGCGAGGCGGGGATCGCGAAGGCCGCCACCTCGTTCATGCCCTCGGGACTGCCGATCATCCGCAACGGCGGGGCGCTCATCGTGTTCGGCGCGGTGTTCTCGACGCTGACGGCGCTGAACGCGGTCGTCATCGCCTCCTCGCGGGTCGCCTTCTCGATGGGACGGGAGGGGCAGCTCCTCCCGCGGTTCGGCCGCATTCACCACCGCTACGGGACGCCGTTCGTCGCCATCCTCGTGAGCGCGGTCGTGATGCTCGGGTCGGTCGTGCTCCCGACGGAGAGCGCGGGCAACGTCTCCAGCCTCTTCTTTCTCCTCTCGTTCGTCGTCGTCAACGCGGCCGTGATCAAGCTCCGACGGGAGCGGCCGAACATGCGGCGGCCGTACGAGATGCCGTACTACCCGATACCGTCCGTGTTGGGGATCGCGTTGAACCTCCTCCTCACCGGCGTCCTCGTGGTCTATCTGGTCCGAACCGATCCGCTGGCACTGGCGTTGAGCGTCGGCTGGATCCTCGCTGGCGTCCTCGCGTACTACGCCCTGCGCGCTCGCGGCGAGGGATCGACCCCGGAACGGCGGGGCGCTTCCGACGCGGAGCCTTCCGGCGCGGACGCTCCGACGGACACTTCTAATGCGGAGGGTGGCGTCGACTGACGCATGGACGGGAACTTCCGGATCGTCATCGCCGGCGGCGGTCGCGTGGGGAACCGCGTCGCCCACATCCTCGACGACAG
Source organism: Halorubrum halodurans (assembly GCF_002252985.1). Lineage (GTDB taxonomy): Archaea > Halobacteriota > Halobacteria > Halobacteriales > Haloferacaceae > Halorubrum > Halorubrum halodurans. The sequence goes on from NZ_NHPJ01000060.1 coordinate 25,847, forward strand.
GGGCCACGACGTGACCGTCATCGAGCAGGACCCCAACAGGGCGGAGGCGCTCAGCGACGACTACGTTGCCACGGTCATCGAGGGCGACGCCACGCGACCGGGCGTCCTCGAACAGGCGGACTTGGAGCGGGCCGACGTGGTCGCCGCGCTGACGAGCCTGACGGGGACGAACCTCGCGGTCTGCCTGCTCGTCCGGGAGCTGGCTCCGGACACGCAGACCGTCGCTCGGACCGAGCGCGAGCCGGGCGAGGAGTTCGACCGCTTCGTCGACGAGGTCATCTTCCCCGAGCGCGCCGGCGCGCGCGCCGCGGTCAACGCCATCGAGCCCGACGTGAGCGCGCTCGAGGACGTCACCGGGACGCTCGACATCCTCGAGGTCCACGTCGTCGAGGGTGCGCCCGTCGCCGGCCGGTCGCTCGACGAGGTGTCGCTGCCACGCGGGAGCCTCGTCGTCTCCGACGCCGCCGGCGACACCCTCGCCGGCCCGGAGACGGTGCTCCGCCCCGGCGAGTCGTACCTCGTCGCCGTCGAGCCGTCGGTCGTCGACGAGGTGTTGAACCTCTTCCGCGGCTGAGCCGCGCCCGACCGGCGGCGTCGTACCGGCTCACTGCCGCGTCGCCGCGCTCGTCTGCATCGCCTCGGTGTTGAACGCGCCGCCGACCCCCTCGTCCCCGCAGACGATCACGCCCGCCCGCGAGCCGGTCGCGTCCTCGAACTCCGCCATCGCCCGTTCGGCCGCGGCCTCGGCGTCGAGACCCTCCTCGAGCAGGTCGACCGCCCGGCGCGTGAGCGTCACCCGCGCGATGTCCTCGCCGGCTCCCGTCGCGCTCGCGCCGCCGGCGTCCGTACAGAAGAACCCCGACCCGACCTGCGGGACGTCGCCGACGCGGCCCGCCAGCGCGAACGAGCGTCCGCCGGTCGACGTCGCCGCCGCGAACGTCTCGCCGTCCGTCGCGACCGCGCCGACGGTGTCGTGATCGGGGGCGTCGCGCTCGGACCGGTCGGGGGTCCCCGCGCCGCCGGCCTGATCCGACCCCGACCCGAACCGCGACGCCAGCCAGTCGAGGTGTTCGCTCGGGGTCCCCTCCGGCGGGGCCTCGGCCTCGTAGCGTTCGCGCTTCTCGTCGGTCAGGAGGTCGACGCCGGTCTCGACGCCGAAGTCGGATGCGAGGTCGACCGCGTGCCCGCCGGAAACGAGGACGTGGGGCGTCTCCTCCATGACGACGCGGGCGGCCGAGACCGCGTGTTCGACGCCGGGCATCGAGCAGACCGCCCCGACGGCGCGGTCGGAGGTCATCGCGCCCGCGTCCGTGCGGACGACGCCGTCGGACTGGACCGCGCCGCCCACGCCCGCGTTGAACCGCGGGCTCGACTCGAGGACGCGGATCCCGGCTTCGACCGCGTCCAGCGGGGTCGACGCGGCCGCGCCCGTCTCGGCCGCCTCGTCGAGGACCGTCTGTCTGGATCCGGGGTCGTCCGGAGCGCCGCCCGCGCCGCCGTGGAGTATCACGCGCATGGTCGCCCCCTCCGCGGGCGACGGCATAAGGCTCCGGAAAGCGGCGGGGCGGGCAGCTCCGGGGCCGACCGACGCCCCGCTTTTGTACCCCGCCGTCGAACCGTCGGGCGTGACCGACCCGCCGCCGACCTCCGTGCTCCTCCCGACCGTCCGCTGGACCGACGCCTGCGCGGAGGTCGCCGCGATGCTTCGCGCGGACGACGAGCTCCTCGTGATCGCGGACGACGCCGACGACCCGGTCGCCGACCGGCGAGGGGAGACGGACGACGGGGTTCGGGTCGTCCTCGCCGGCGAGCCGGAGGGGTGTTCCGGCAAGGCGAACGCGATCGCCGCGGGGATGGAGACGGCCCGCCACGACCGGATCGTCTGGACCGACGACGACTTCCGGCACCCGCCGGGGTGGCTCGACGACCTCCACGCCGACTACGAGCGGCGGGGGCCGACGACGGAGCTCCCGGTCTTCGTCGGCCGCGACCCGCTCGGAGTCCTGCTCGAACCCGCCTACCTCGTCGGGGGAACCCTCGCGGTCGCCGCCGGCGGGATCGCGTGGGGCGGCGCGGTCGTCTTCGAGCGCGACGACCTCGACGAGGCAGCCCTCGTCGCCGACCTCCGGCGAACCGTCAGCGACGACGGGACCCTCTCGGAACACCTCGCGGTGACCCCGACGAGACGGACGCGGATCGTGCCCGCCGGCGGGTCGGTCCGCGCCTCGCTGGAGCGGTCGGTCCGCTTCCTGTGGATCGTGCGGTATCACGTGCCCCGCGCGAGCGCGGTCAACGTCGGCCTCGCGGCGGCGTTCGCGACGCTGTGTCTCGCGGCGCCGGTCCTCGGGATCGGGTTCGTGACCCTGATCTCCGCGACGACGTACGCCTGGGCGGGACTCCGCCGGCCGACGTTCCTGCTCGCGGGGCCGGCGGCGATCGCGATGCCGGCGCTTTTGGCGTACGCGTTCGCTCGGCGGACGTTCGCGTGGGGCGGCCGCCGATACCGGTGGGTACGGAAGGACGACGTTCGCGTGTGCGCCGAGTGAGATCGGGAGCGATCCCGGTCCGGATCCGATCGCGCGGAAAGCGGCAGGCACTTTACGGCGGTCTGAGAACGCTCCACCGACATGAGCTACGAGAAGATCGACGTCCCCGACGACGGGGAGCGTATCACGCTCGCCGACGAGGAGACTGGCGAACTCGACGTTCCCGAGAACCCGATCATCCCGATCCTCCACGGGGACGGCATCGGAACCGACGTCGGCCCGGCCGCCCAGCAGGTACTCGACGCGGCCGCCGAGGCGACCGGCCGCTCCATCGCGTGGATGCGCGTGTACGGCGGCGAGAGCGCCCGCGAGAAGTACGACGAGAACCTCCCGGACGACACCGTGAACGCGATCCGCGAGTTCCGCGTCGCGATCAAGGGCCCGATGACGACGCCGGTCGGCTCCGGCTTCCGCTCGCTGAACGTCGCGCTCCGGCAGACGCTCGACCTGTACGCGAACGTCCGCCCGACCTACCACCTCGACGGCGTCCCGTCGCCCGTGAAGAACCCCGAGGAGATGGACATGGTCACCTTCCGGGAGAACACCGAGGACGTCTACGCCGGCGTCGAGTGGGAGGCCGGCACCGACGAGGTCGAGCAGGTCCGTGACTTCCTCGAGGAGGACATGGACGTCGAGGACGTGCTCCACGACGGTCCCATCGGGATCGGCGTCAAGCCCATCTCCGAGTTCGCCTCCAAGCGGCTCATCCGCGAGGCGCTCGACTACGCGCTCGCGAACGACCGCGACTCCGTCACGCTCGTTCACAAGGGGAACATCATGAAGTTCACCGAGGCGCAGTTCCGCGACTGGGGCTACGAGCTCGTCGAGGAGGAGTACGGCGACGAGTTCATCACCGAGGACGAGCTGTGGGAGGAGTACGACGGCGAGCAGCCCGAGGACACCATCGTCGTCAAGGACCGCATCGCGGACAACATGCTCCAGCAGCTGCTCACCCGGACGGGCGACTACTCCGTCATCGCGACGATGAACCTCAACGGCGACTACATGTCCGACGCCGCCGGCGCGCAGATCGGCGGCCTCGGCATCGCGCCCGGCGTCAACTACGGCCACGGGCGCGCGCTCGCCGAGCCCGTCCACGGCTCCGCGCCCAAGTACGCCGGCGAGGACAAGGTCAACCCGACCGCGATGATCCTCTCCGGCCGCGAGATGCTCGACTACCTCGGCTGGTCGGAGGCCGCGGACCTCGTGCGCGACGCCGTCGAGGAGACGATCTCCTCCGGGAAGGTCACCTACGACCTCCACCGGCAGATCGAGGGCGGTGAGAAGCTCGCCACGAGCGAGTTCGCCGACGCCGTCGTCGAGAACATCGAGAAGCTCGCCTAGGCGAGCTTTTCGAGCGCCCGGCGGTCGGACGTCCGCCGGAACGCGAGTATCATCGGGGAGAACCGATCACCGTGTTTTAAATGCGGATGGCGCCTAACCGGAGTAATGAAAGTCCAGTTCGAGTGCTCGTGTTCCGAGGAGATCTCCGAGTTCACTCGAGGGCAGACGAGCCGGGGGGTTCACGTCGAATGCGGCAACTGCGGGGCGGTGTACGCGGTCACGATCACCGAGCTCGAGTGAGGCGCTCTCCGATCCCTCCGTGCGGCGACGCCTCCGCCGACCGGAACCGGAGCAGGACGGTGGTCCCGTCGTCGGTGGCGTCGAACGCCACGGTGCCGCCCTGAAGCTCGCACATCCACTTGACGAGCCACAGCCCGATGCTGCTGGCGTGTGAGAGCGGGGTCTCCTCCTCGGCCCGCAACACCGCCCGCTCGTCCTCGGGGATCCCCGGCCCGTTGTCGTGGACCTCCAGCCGGGTCGTCGTCCCGTTCGTCTCGACCCGCGCGCGGACTCGTCGGTCCGGCTCCTCGTTGTGGGCGAGCGCGTTCTCGAACACCTCCCGGACCGGGTAGCTCACCGACTCGTCCGCGCGTATCCAGGCCTGGTCCGGGAGGTCGAGCGAGAACTCCGCGTCCGTCCGCTCGTCGTCCAGCTCCGCGACCGTCTCGTGGACGACCGCCGTGAGGTCGACCCGATCCTCGACGGGGCCGGGCGCGGCGTCCTCGATGACCCGGAGCTTCTCGCTTATCTCGACCATGTCCTCCGTCGTCTCCCGGATCGTCGCCAGACACTCGCGGCTGCGCTCGTCGTCCAGGCGGCGCTCGAGCAGGTCGGCGTACCCCTGGACGACGTTGAGGTCGTTCCGGACGTTGTGTCTGAACACCCGACTCACCACCTGGAGCTGCTGGTTCGAGGTCTCGAGTTCCCTGCGGGCGGTGACGGCTCGGCGTGAGTGGTGGCGCACCGCGCCGTAGACGAAGAGCCCGGAGCCACCGACGAGCGCCAACCCGCCCGCGATCCGGGCGGGCGCGAACGGGGCGGGGGACCCGGCGAGCGCCCCGACCGCGACGTCGACCGCGACCACGCACGCCGCGCCGAAGAGGAGGTACAGGCCCGCGACGGCGCGCGGCGACCGATCGAACAGTCGTTCCGGATCCGGTCTCATCTATATAGTGGTTAACCCCGCGGTAGATAGTGCGTAACTAACGGCTCGATCCGACGTGTATTAAGTGTTCTCCGCGGTGGAACGAGCCCGCGGATCGCCGGACCGAACGCCCGTCTTCCGGATCAGGGCTCCGGCGGATCGGCGACGCGAACGGCTACCACTCCGCACAGTCGGCACAGACGAGGTCGGCGTCGTCGCGCCAGCGTCGTTCGACCGTCGCGCCGCAGCGATCGCAGTCGGCCCCCTCCGCCGACCACGTCGACGTCGACTCGGCGGGGGCGACGTCGTTCGAACCCTCGTCCTCGACCGCCGGATCGCCCTCGGCGACCGCGTCGTCCCCGTCCGTCGAGTCGCTTCCGTCCGTCGAGTCGCCCCCGCCGGCTCCGGCGGCCGCGAATTCGTCGAGCGATCGGTCTCCGGACATTCACGCCTCCCGCCGCAGCCTGGCGACGACGAACTCGCGTTCCAGTTCGCCGAGGAACTCGCCGAGCCGGGGACCCTGCGGCTGGTCGAAGAAGAGCCGGTAGCCCGCCTCGAAGAAGTCGGCGACCTCGACGCCGTGGTCGCGGGCGGTCTCGTACATCTCGGCCTGGATCGCCTCCCCGTCGTGACCCGCGGCGACGAAGTCGGCGAGCGCGTCGAGCGCCGCGGCCGCGTCGTCGTCGAGGTCGACCGCCGGGAGCTCGGTCTGGAGCCGGTAGTTGTACTCGTTGTCGGTGCGCTCGGCCCACGTCCGCGCGCGCTCGACGCGGGCGAGCGCCTCCCGAACCGCCCACTCCGGGGTGTCGTCGTCGACGTGGCCCTCGTCGCGCGCGAGCTGCTCGCGCAGGTCCTCGTCCTCGACCATGCCGAGGACGGCGGCGAAGGTGTACGGGAACCGGACCCGATCGGCGGGGTCGGCGTCCGCGGGCCGGTCGGAGAGCGCCCGCCCGTCCCCGGACCGGCCGTCGGGCGACTCGCCGCCCCACCCCATCACGAACGGGTACGCGCGCTCGGCGAACCGGGTCAGCTCCTCGTCGTCGACCTCGCCGAAGTACGCCCGCTCGAAGCGGTCGAAGCGGTCCACGAGGAGGTCGATCCGCTCGAGGTCGAGATCGCGCGCCTTCTTCGGGTGGAGCGCGAAGAAGTAGCGGACCACCTCCGGCTCCAGTACCTCGAGCAGCTCGGGCACCGTGACGACGTTGCCCGCCGACGAGGAGAGCGCCTCCCCGCCGAGCGTGAACCACTCGTACACCATCGGCACCGGCGGCTCGATGCCGAAGACGGTCCGCGCGAGGTCGACGCCGGAGGGCCACGACCCCTCGGCGTGGTCCTTGCCGAACGGCTCGAAGTCGACGTCGAGCACGTCCCACTGGGCGGGCCACTCCAGCCGCCACGGCAGCTTCCCCTCCCGGAACGTGGCGGTGCCCTCGTGGCCGCAGCCCTCGATGACGTCGTCGCCGACCTCCAAATCCGTACAGACGTACTCGACCGTCTCCGCCTCGAGGTCGACTGCCGTCACCGTCTCCGTGACCTTCCCGCACGCCGCACAGACCGGGTTGAACGGGACGTACTCGTCGTCGACCTTGTCCTGGTACGCCCCGAGCGTCCCGCGGAGCGTCTCGAGGTCCGACAGCGCCGTCCGGACCGCGTCGTCGAAGCGCCCGTCGGCGTACAGCGCCGTGTTCGAGACCATCTCGACGGGGACGCCGAGCCGGTCGGCGTCGGCGGAGAGCAGCGCCGCGAAGTGGGCCGCGTACGACTCGCGCTCGCCGAACGGGTCGGGAATCGCGGTGTACGGCTTCCCGAGGTTGCGGCCGAGCGCGCCCGCGTCGACGTCGCCGAGGCCGACGATCTCCCCGTCGGCGTTCGCCAGCTTCCGCGGGAGCTTCCGGAGCGGGTCCTTGTCGTCGGAGGTGAACAGCTGGCGGACCTCGTGGCCGCGCTCGCGGAGCACCTCGGCGACGAAGTAGCCGCGCATGACCTCGTTGACGTTGCCGACGTGCGCGACGCCGGAGGGCGAGACGCCGCCCTTGATCACGATCGGCTCGTCGGGGTCGCGCGCCTCGATCTCGTCGGCGACGACGTCCGCCCAGAAGGCGTGGAACTCGCCGTCGTCCCCCGAGAGCCCGCCCCCGGAGTCCGCCTGCTCCGAGAGGATGTGCGGGGAGTCGGCGCTCGCCGAGTCGTCGTCCGCCGAACTTTCGCTCGCCGAGTCGTCGTCCGCCGGGTCGCCGGTCATCGATCCCCCGCCCAGGCCGCCGGCTCGGTGCTGCCCTCGGGGACCACGCTCGTCCCGGTGTGTTCGCCCCGGAGGACCGCGTCGACGACCGCGTCCGGGTCGGTGCCGTCGAGGACGACGGAGCGGATCCCGGCGCGGTCGATCAGCTTCGCCGCGAGCAGGTCGACGGGGGCGGAGGAGCCGGCGTTCCGGCTCATCGGGAGCACCACGTCGACCAGCTCGGCCGGCGACAGCGACTCGAACCGGGTCGCGTCGTCGTGGCGATTCGGGTCGACGTCGTACACCCCGTCGGCGCTCGTCGCGAACACGAGCAGGTCGGCGTCGACCGACTCCGCGAGCGCGACCGCGACCGCGTCGGTCGTCTGGCCGGGCGTTATCCCGCCCATCACGGGCACCTCGCCCCGACGGAACGCGGTCGCCGCCTCGTCGTACCCCGTCACCGGGGCGGGCGCGGCCGCGTCGCCGAGCGCCGCTATCAGCAGGCGAGCGTTGAGCCGCGTGGTGCCGATCCCGAGCTCGTCGAGCTCGACCTCGTTGCCGCCGAGCTCGCGGGCGGTCGTGATGTACTCGCGAGCGACGCCGCCGCCGCCGACGACCGCGGCGACCGACCACTCCTCCGCCGTCAGCCGCTCGATCGCGTCGGCGTAGGCGGCGACACGTTCGGGATCGAGCTCCGGCGCGAGCACGCTCCCGCCGATGGACACGACGACTCTCATTGCGCCGAGGTAGCCGTGTCGCCGGCTTAAGGATTGTCAAGCGGGGGCGGCGACGGCGCCTCCAGCGGGGCGTTTCTCATGGAAAACAGTTTAGGACCGTCCGGGAGTCACTCCGCCATGAAGGTCCACGTCGGGTCGGCGGCGACGGCCGAGGAGGCCGAGGCGATCGCCCGGTCGCTCGCGGCGCACCTCGGCGTCGGCGTCGAGGTTCACGTCGGGGACGACGGGGAGCCCGTCGCGAGCGCGGACCCTCCCGAGACGGCCTATCCCCTCGAGGACGATCTGGGCCCCACCGACCGCGAGCGCGACCTCCGGGCGGAGATCGCGGACATTCGGGAGGGCGGCCCCGCGAAGTACCGCGAGCGACTGGAGGAGCAGGGGAAGCTGTTCGTCCGCGACCGGCTCGACCTCTGGTTCGGCGGCGAGGGCGGGACGCGCGGCGCGGGCGACGCGTCCGCCGGCGGCCCGGCCGGAGTGCGCTTCGAGGACGGGACGTTCGCCGCCTTCGACGACTGGCACCCGGACGCGCCGGGACGGGACGGCGGGAGCGACGGCGGCGACGAGGGCACCGGCGACGACGCGGACGGCGAGAGCGATGGCGCGGAGGCGTCCGACGACGGCGACCGCCTCCCGGCCGACGGCCTCCTGACGGGCGGTGCCGAGTTCGAGGGGCGCGACGTCCACTTCATGGCCAACGACTTCACGGTGAAGGCGGGGTCGATGGCGGCGAAGGGCGTCGAGAAGTTCCTCCGGATGCAACGACGCGCGCTGAAGACGGGCAACCCGGTTCTCTACCTGATGGACTCCTCGGGCGGGCGGATCGACCGGCAGTCCGGCTTCTTCGCCAACCGCGAGGGGATCGGGAAGTACTACTACAACCACTCGATGCTGTCGGGGGCGGTCCCGCAGATCTGCGTGCTCTACGGCCCCTGTATCGCCGGGGCGGCGTACACGCCCGTCTTCGCCGACTTCACCGTGATGGTCGAGGACGTCTCCGCGATGGCGATCGCCTCCCCCCGAATGGTCGAGATGGTCACCGGCGAGGAGATCGATCTACGGGAACTGGGCGGTCCGCGGATCCACGCCGAGGAGTCCGGCTCCGCGGACCTCGTCGCCCGCGACGAGGAACACGCCCGCGAGCTCGTCGCCGACCTGATCGGCTACCTCCCGGACCGGGCCGGCGAGAAACCCCCGCGATCCGATCCGAAGCCGCCGAAGTTCTCGCCCGAGGGGATAGACGAGCTGATCCCCGAGTCGCCGACCCGCCCGTACGACGTTCGCGACCTCCTCGACCGGATCGCGGACGCGGAGTCCGTCTTCGAGCTGAAGTCGGGGTACGGATCCGAGATGCTCACCGCGTTCTGCCGGATCGACGGCCGGCCCGTCGGCGTCGTCGCCAACCAGCCGACGGAGCGCTCGGGCGCGATCTTCCCCGACGCCGCCGAGAAGTCCGCGGAGTTCGTCTGGACGTGTGACGCCTACGAGATCCCCCTCTTATACCTCTGTGACACCCCCGGCTTCATGGCGGGGAGTCAGGTGGAGAGGGACGGGATCTTGGAGAAGGGAAAGAAGCTGATCTACGCCACGTCGTCCGCGACGGTCCCGAAACAGACGGTCGTGGTTCGAAAGGCGTACGGCGCGGGGATCTACGCGATGGGCGGGCCCGCCTACGACCCCGAGAGCACCATCGGGCTCCCCTCCGGCGAGATCGCGATCATGGGGCCGGAGGCCGCGATCAACGCGGTGTACGCCAGAAAGCTCGCCGAGATCGACGACCCCGAGGAGCGGGCCGCGGAGGAGGCGCGGCTCCGCGAGGAGTACCGCGAGGAGATAGACGTCCATCGAATGGCGAGCGAGGTCGTCATCGACGAGATCGTCCCACCCTCCGACCTCCGCGCCCAACTCGCCGCCCGCTTCGACTTCTACGAGGACGTGGAGAAGGACCTCCCCGAGAAGAAACACGGGACGGTGCTGTAAGGCGAATACGGTTTTGGAGTCGGAGCCGTATGATCCCGTCGTGATGCTGGACGTGAGTACGTGGAGAAGCGACGTTCGAAGGGAGTACCAGCGAACGTTCGTCGCCGAGACGCTTCGGGAGATCGACGCCATGATCGACGTGTTCCCCCGGTCGGTTCGAGCCGAGGCGAGGTTCGAGGAACACAGCGTGGACGTGGAGTCGGTCTACGGGAGCCTCCACACCGAGATCGAATCCCCCGAAGATCTCGAAGCGGCGGTCTTCGAAGAGAGGCGGGACTCGTGGGAGGCCTCCCGCGAGTTCGTCGAGTCGTTACGCCTGCTCTCGGGTACTGTGGCCGTTCTCGCGCCGGTCGACGACGACGGCGACCTTCCCGAGGACGGGGACGAGCCGGTCATCGAAACGATGTGGACGGTACAGTTGGTCGATCGGCGGTTCGAGACCCTCCAGTCGTTGGTCACCGGATCGATATCGGGCAAGGCAAAGAGCAAGATAAAGAGCGTGTTCGGCTGGATCAGGAACACCCTCTCGTCGATATCGTCGCGGCTGTGGAGCCTGGTCTCCTCCCACACCAGTCTTCGGGAGTGGAGCGTCACCGGCGGGGCCGGCGTCTCGATGTTCGGCCTCCAGGGCACCGCCGACGTGTCGTTGACGTTCGGTCCCTGATCGGCTCCGGAGCGGTCCGATCCCCGGAACCCTGTGGATGGTGATCTTATATGCGGCGCACGCGACCGTGAGCGAACGATGATCGAGACCGGCGTCAAAGCCCCCGACTTCGCCGCGCCGGCGGTCGCCGACGGGCGGGCGACCGAACTCGCGCTGTACCGGCTCGTGGAGGCGCATCGCGCGGTCGTCCTCGCGTTCGCGCCGGCGACGTTCGTCCCGACGACCACGGCGGCGTTCGCGGCGGTCCGGGACGCCGGATGGCACGACCGGGAGGACCTGGCCGTGGTCGCGCTGACCGGCGACTCGCTGTACGCCGGGTTCGCGTACGTCGACCGCTTCGACCTCCCGTTCCCGGTCGTCTCGGACTTCCACGGCGGGATCGCCGACTCCTATGACCTGCTGGCCGACTCGTGGGAGGGGCACGCCGACGTCCCGCGCCGCGCGACCGTCGTGATCGACGGCGACTGGCGGGTGCGGTTCGCCGAGGCGACGACCGACGCGCTCGACCGCCCCGCGCCCGCGCCGGTCGAGAACGCGACCGCGACGCTCCGCGAGTCGGGCGTTGACGTCGACCACCCGCGCGTGAACTACGACGGACCGTGGTGAGACCGCCGCGTCGTCTCACCGACCTCGGAGCGGAGTCGAACTGTCGTTATTTGTGTCTCGAGGGAGACACGGGGACCATGCCCTCCGTCCTCTCCGACCTCGTGTTCGACGAGCCGTCCGGTCGACCCGACGCGCTCGTCCAGTTCGCGGGAGCGATCGCGTTCCTGGGACTGTACGGCTACTCCAGGATCGTCGGCGACATCGACTCGAGCGACTGGCTGCTCGTCATGGCTCTCGGGGCCACGCTAGCCGGCGTCGCTGAGTCCCTTCCGCACGACCGGCGTCTCGCGGCCGGCACGCTTCGACTGGCGGCTGTCTCCGTGCTGTCGTGTCTGATCGTCGCCATCGTCCTCGATCCGGGGGTCGTCGTCGGCTGACGCGGGCGGGTTTGGCTCCGTTGAACTCCCTCCTTCGGATACGATTTGGACCGAAACGGTCGATCGATCAAGAGTGGGTATACGACGGGTGTTTCGTGAGTGATCGGGCTGAGTAGAAAGATATCGTTGCTGGCGCGGTGAACACTGCCAAAGCCCCAGTCGCGAGGAGGCCGTACGCTCGCTGCGCTCCTCACTCGGTCGCTCGGTTTACTCGCTTCCTCGTTGCGGTGCTTGCGTCACCTACGGCCTCCTCGCGACTGCCCCTTTGAATCCCACCCTAGGCCGCACAGCACCATACCTCACACCTCCCTAGCCTCGCTGCTCACTTCGTTCGCAGCATCTCTCGCGGGCTCCTCGTGCCCCTTCGGGACACTCGGAGGCGCGCCACCGCTCCGGCGATCGCTCACTCCTTCCCTGTATTGACCACGACCGGAGTCTGACCTGTCCTCTACGGCGGATTTCAGCAGAGCCGCGAGTTTCAAGTCGCTACTGCCGACCGAAAGCGGTCGATGGCGTCGAACCTCTGGGTGCTTTCGACCACTTGGTTCACAGAAAGCACCGGCCGAGACTCCCGTGAACGGAGTGAACGGGAGTCAGGCCGGTGGATCTTCGAGCGCAGCGAGAAGATGCACCGGCCGAGATTTGAACTCGGGTTGCAACCATGGCAAGGTTGCGTGATACCACTACACTACCGGTGCGTGCTTCGCGGTCGTAGCTCCGCCGGTGAGACACTTAAACCTGTCACATTCCCGGCTCCGTGAGATCGATCGTCACCGACTCCGTCGACAGGTCGTAGAGGTTCATCTCGCGTCCCTTCGTCGAGTACCGCACCCCGACGGGCGCGATGAGGTCGACGCGCTGGAGCCGGCGCAGGTGGTAGGTGACCGCCTGAAGCGAGACGTCGAGTTCGTCGGCGATCTCGGAGGGTGTCGACGGCGACTCGCGGACGACGGCGATCACCTCGCGGGCAGTCGTCGACGCGAGGACTTCGAGAAGCCCGTCGGACTCCCCGATCGAGACCGTGCGACGGTCCCGGTCGGCATCGGACTCCGTCGCCGACGGGGAGAGCTGTTCGAGCGTCATCGTCGCGGATCCGTGGCGGACGATCGGCGGACTCGGGCGGCTCCATCGACGGCGGAGACGTCGGCGGCGGGGGCGGAACCTCGGTCGGGGAGGAACCACTCGATCGAATGACCGTTCTCTCTCGATGAAACGAGCATCGGCTCTCTGAAGCGACGGGATGCGGCCGGATAGGTATTGTGTCGTCACAATCGTCACGGTCGACACGACCAGCACAACACTCAATACCCGCAGGTCGTACCCACGGACATGGCCGACCTGGACGCGCCGAGGCGGATCCACGTGGTCCCGCTCGGATACGAGAAGGACCGCATCGTCGACCCGGTCGTCGACGCCGACGCCGACGAGGCGCTCCTGTTGGAGCCGAACCCCGCCGACGAGGGCGTCGACCGCCCGGCCTACCACGAGGAGGTCAGAGAGCGGATCCGGGACGCCGGGACCCGGACGGAGACGATCGAGTGCGACATCTTCGATCTGTACAGCTCGCTGGGGACGATCGCGGAGGTGGCCAATCGCTTCCGCGATCACAGCGTCTACGTCAACCTCGCGTCCGGCTCGAAGGTGACCGCGATCGGGGGGATGATCGCGTGTATGGCGACCGGAGCAGTCCCGTACTACGTGCGCGCGGAGACGTACGCGGGCGGCGAGGAGCGGCCGGTCGCCTCGGGCGCGAGGCCGCCCGAGACGCTCCCGAAGTACCACATCGAGGAGCCGAAGCGCGAGCACGTCGCGGTCCTCGACCACGTCGACCGCGAGGGGTCCGTCACGAAGCGGGAGCTCATCGAGCACGGCCGTCGCGAGGGGCTTCCGTTCGTGGAGCGGTACGACGCGGAGGGCGTCCAGAACCCCGATCGAGGGTACTACCGGCGGCTCAACGCGCGCATCGTCGACCCTCTCGAAAGCCGCGGCTTCATCGAGATCGAGGAACACTCCAAGTACCAGTACGTCTCGCTCACGGAGAGCGGCGAGAACCACCTCCAGGCGTTCGGATACCTCCTCGAGGAGTGATCGCGGACCGGAACTCGACCTCCCGCGGTCCGCGCCCCCGTCAGCCCTATGTCACTCTCGCACCGAGGGGATCCCATGGGGGTTCGTGGCACGCTCTCGGGGGCCCTCGACCGCCTCGAGCCGCCGCCGCGGCTCGTCGACTGGTCGCTTCTCGCCGTCGTGCTCGCGGAGGCGGGGACCGGGCTGGTCTCGTTCACGATCGGGACGCCCGCCGGCCGGCCGGTGTTCTGGCTCCATCGCGCGCTCGGGCTCGCGATCGTCGTCCTGCTCGGCTGGAAGCTCGCCCGCGTCCGCCATCGCCTGACCGACCGGACGCTGTGGCGGCGATCGACCGCGCTCTCGGTGCTGGCGCTCGTCGCCGCGGTCGGGACGGTCTCGACGGGGATCGTCTGGGTGTTCGGGCTCGACGTCCGGCTCTCCTACTGGACGCTGTTATCCGTCCACGTCGGCTTCGGGCTGGCGCTCGTGCCCCTCGTCGCCGCCCACGCCGCGACGCGGTTCCGGCCGCCGAGGCGGGTCGACTTCGAGGGGCGGCGGACCGCGATCCGGTACGGAATACTGTTGATCGCGGGCGCGGTCGTCTATCGGCTCCAACAGGGCGCGAACCGGCTGCTCTCGACGCCCGGCGCGGACCGGCGGTTCACCGGGTCACAGCCGCGAGAGGGGGAGGGGAACGGCGCGTTCCCGGTCACGTCCTGGGTCGCCGACGACCCCGACCCGATCGACCGGGCCGACTACCGGCTCTCGGTGACCGGGCTCGTCGCGGATCCGCGGGAGTTCGCCGCTGACGACCTCGAGCGCGTCGGCGGCGACGAGACGTCGGCCCTGCTCGACTGTACGAGCGGCTGGTACACGGTCCAGGAGTGGGGCGGCGTACGCGTCGGCGACCTGCTCGCGGCGGCCGGCGGGGTGGCGGGGGACGATCCGGCGTACGTCCGGTTCGTCTCCGTCACGGGGTACCGGTGGACCCTCCCGATCGCGGAGGCCGAGGACGCCCTGCTCGCGACCCGCGTCGGCGGCGACCGGCTCTCGCACGGCCACGGCGCGCCCGCACGGCTCGTCGCGCCGGGTCGTCGGGGGTTCCAGTGGGTGAAGTGGGTGACTCGCGTCGAGGTGCGCGCGGAGCGCGACCCCGCACAGTGGGTCGTCACGCTGGTGAGCGGGTTCGACTGAGCCCGGTCGATGGCCGGGCAACCCCGAAACCCCCGGCAGGACGCGTGTGAACGCCCCACAGCCCGGAACGCGGACCGCTATCCTTTTAGTCCGTCGTCCGGAATCACGGGTACAGTCTCGCCACGATGCGCACCGAGGACGGACTCACGATATGTGTTCCGTCCTCGGTCGTCCGGGAAGCCGAGGACGACCGCGAGGCGACTCGCAAACTCGGCTACGTCGCCCGCGCGGCGGCGGTGTTCCGGGCGGACCGGCTCGTCGTCTTCCCCGACGGGGAGGGCGAACGACGCCGGGGCGGGGAGTACGTCCGTGCCGTGCTGGGGTACGCCGCGACGCCCCCGGAGCTCCGAAAGGACCTCTGGGGCGAACGCGACGAGCTCCGGTACGTCGGCGTGCTGCCGCCGCTGCGCGTGCCGTGGCGGACCGGCTCGGCCCCGAACGGGGACGAGTCGACAACACAGGGACTCGTGACCGAGGTCGGACCTGAAGGCCGCGTCCGGGTCAATTCCCCGCTGCGGGAACACCCGATCTCCCTGCTCGTGCCCTCCGGAATGGAGGTCGAGCGGGGGGAGCGCGTCACCATCAGGGTCTCTTCGAGAGAACCGGTCCGCGCCCGCATCACCGGGAAGCCGGAGGTCGGCTTCCAGGTCGTGGGTGCGGACCTGTCGGAAGCGCTCGCCGGCGACGGACTCGCCGTCGCCACGTCGCGACACGGGGAGGAACTCTCCGTGTCGCGGCTCGGCGACCTCGTCGCCGACGCGCGGGAGGCCGACGGCTACACCGTCGCCTTCGGCGCGCCGGAACGGGGGCTTCCGGAGATGCTCGGGCTCTCGCCCGAGGACGTTCGGGCGGCCGTCGCCGACGGCCGCCGAGTCGAACCCGATCCGGGGTTCGACCTCTGGCTGAACACGATCCCGGCACAGGGCAGCGGGGTAGTCCGAACGGAGGAGGCTCTGTTCGCGACCCTCGGCTCGCTCACACTCACGGAGTAAACACATGCCACAACCAAGCCGACCACGAAAAGGCTCGCTGGGCTACGGCCCACGCACCCGCGCGGACAGCGAGGTACCGCGTATCCGCTCGTGGCCAGACGACGACGGGGCGCCCGCACTACAGGGCTTCGCCGGCTACAAGGCCGGAATGACCCACGTCATGATGGTCAACGACGAGGCGGACTCGCCGCGGGAGGGGATGGAGGAGTCCGTCCCCGTCACGGTGGTGGAGACGCCGCCGATGCACGCCGTCGCCGTGCGAGCCTACGAGGAGACGCCGTACGGACAGAAGCCGGTTGCCGAGGTCTGGGCGACCGAGTTCCACGAGGAGCTCGACCGCGCGCTCGACCTGCCGGCGGAGGACACCTTCGAGGAGGACCGAACGGAGCTCGAGGAGCTGCTCGAGGCGGGCGTGGTCGATGACCTCCGCGTCATCACCCACACGACTCCCGCCGAGCTCGCGAACGTGCCGAAGAAGAAGCCCGACGTGATGGAGACGCGCGTCGGCGGCGGCTCCCTCGAGGAGCGCGCCGACTTCGCGCTCGATCTCGTCGCGGACGGCGGTGCCCACGAGTTCGGCGACGTCTTCCGCGCCGGACAGTACACCGACGTCTCCGGCGTCACGAAGGGGAAGGGGACGCAGGGTCCCGTCAAGCGCTGGGGCGTCCAGAAGCGGAAGGGCAAACACGCCCGCCAGGGATGGCGGCGTCGGATCGGCAACCTCGGTCCGTGGAACCCCTCCCGCGTGCGCTCCACCGTCCCCCAGCAGGGCCAGACCGGCTACCACCAGCGCACCGAGCTCAACAAGCGCCTCATCGACTTCGGCGAGGGCGACGACGCCTCCGTCGACGGCGGCTTCGTCAACTACGGCGAGGTCGACGGCGAGTACGCGCTCATCAAGGGCTCGCTGCCGGGGCCGGACAAGCGCCTGCTGCGCTTCCGCCCGGCCATCCGGCCGAACGACCAGCCGCGCCTCGACCCCGAGGTCCGGTACGTATCCACCGCATCCAACCAGGGATAATCCATGAACACGACAGTACACGACCTGGACGGCGGGGACGCGGGCAGCGTCGAGCTGCCGGCGATCTTCGAGACCGCGTTCCGACCGGACCTCATCGGTCGGGCGGTCAGCGCCGCACAGGCTAACCGGAAACAGGCCTACGGGGCCGACGAGTTCGCCGGACTGCGAACCCCCGCGGAGTCGTTCGGCTCCGGGCGCGGGCTCGCGCACGTCCCGCGTTCCGAGAACGTCGCCCGCCGCGTCCCGCACGCGGTGTCGGGTCGCGCCGCGCACCCGCCGAAGGCCGAGAAGGACCAGACGAAGAAACTGAACGACAAGGAGCGCCAGCTCGCCGTTCGATCGGCGATCGCTGCCACCGCCGACGCCGAGCTCGTCGCCGAGCGCGGCCACGCGTTCGACGAGGATCTCGAGCTCCCGCTCGTCGTGAGCGACGAGTTCGAGGACCTCGAGAAGACCCAGGAGGCCCTGGGCGTGCTCGAGGCGGTCGGCGTCGACGCCGACGTCGACCGGGCCGACGAGGGTCGTTCGGTGCGGTCCGGCCGCGGGAAGACCCGCGGTCGCAAGTACAGCCAGCCGAAGTCCGTCCTGGTCGTCACGAGCGAGGAGACGTCGCGGGCCGCCCGCAACCTCGCCGGCGTCGACGTCGCGACCGCCGGCGAGGTCAACGCGGAGGACCTCGCGCCCGGCGCGCATCCGGGTCGGCTCACGCTGTGGACCGAGTCGGCGATCGAGGAGGTGGCCGACCGATGAGCTCGATCATTGAACACCCGATCGTGACCGAGCAGGCGATGAACGAGATGGACTTCAAGAACAAACTGCTGTTCCTCGTCGACATCGACGCGACGAAGCCGGAGATCCGCGACGAGGTCGCGGAGCGCTACGACGTCACCGTCGTCGACGTGAACACGCAGGTGACGCCGAAGGGCAAAAAGAAGGCGACGGTCTCGCTCTCGGCGGACGACGACGCGACCGACGTCGCCTCCCGGATCGGGGTGTTCTGACGATGGGACGACGAATCCAAGGACAGCGGCGAGGACGTGGCGGCCCGACGTTCCGGGCCCCCTCCCACCGCTACAAGGCGGAACTGTCGCACAAGACGCTCGAGGACACCGACCTGATCACCGGCGAGATCGTCGGGATCGAACACGACCCGGCGCGGTCCGCGCCGCTCGCGGAGGTCGAGTTCGACGACGACGACCGGCGGCTCGTGCTCGCGCCGGAGGGCGTGCGCGTGGGCGAGACGATACAGGTCGGCGTCTCGGCGGAGATCAAGCCCGGAAACACGCTCCCGCTGGCGGAGATCCCCGAGGGGGTTCCCGTCTGTAACGTCGAGAGCAACCGGGGCGACGGCGGGAAGTTCGCCCGCGCCTCGGGCGTCTCGGCGACGCTTCTCACCCACGACCGCGACGTCGCGGTCGTCCAGCTTCCGAGCGGGGAAGTGAAGCGGCTCGACCCGCAGTGTCGCGCCACGATCGGCGTGGTCGCGGGCGGCGGGCGGACGGAGAAACCCTTCGTCAAGGCCGGCAACAAACACCACAAGATGAAAGCGCGCGGGACCAAATACCCGCGCGTGCGCGGCGTCGCGATGAACGCCGTCGACCACCCCTTCGGCGGGGGCGGTCGCCAACACCCCGGCCAGCCGAAGTCCGTCTCGCGGGACGCCCCGCCGGGACGGAAGGTCGGTGACATCGCATCCAAACGGACCGGACGAGGTAGCAACAAATGAGTTCCGAATACCGCATCGGCCGCGAGGGCGAGGAGTTCGCCTACCGCGGTCACTCGCTCGACGAGCTGCAGGAGATGGACGTAGAGGAGGTCGCGGAACTGCTCCCCGCACGACAGCGGCGAAGCATCACTCGAGGGCTGAGCGTCGAGAAGGAGAAGCTTCTCGAGACGGCTCGAAGCCGCGACAAGGAGACGACCGCCGACGACCCGATCCGGACGCATCTGCGCGACATGCCGATCCTGCCGGAGTTCGTCGGCATCACCTTCGCCGTGTACAACGGTCACAGCTTCGAACGCGTCCAGGTCGAACCCGAGATGATCGGCCACTACCTGGGCGAGTTCCACCAGACGCGAAGCACCGTCGAACACGGTCAGGCCGGCATCGGCGCGACCCGGTCCTCGAAGTTCGTGCCCCTCAAGTAACCCATGGGAATCAACTACAGCGTCGAGGCCGATCCGGAGACCACCGCCAAGGGGATGCTCCGCGACCGGCCCATCAGCGTGAAGGACAGCAAGGAGATCTCCAGGGAGATCAAAGGCGAGACGGTCGCCGACGCCGAGGCGTACCTCCGAGAGGTCATCGACGAGGAGACCTCGGTGCCGATGCGCCAGCACAACGCCGGCGCGGGCCACCGCTCCGACATCGACGGCTGGGACGCGGGGCGCTACCCCGAGAAGGCCGCCAAGGACTTCCTCAAGCTCCTGGAGAACGTCAAGCACAACGCCGACGAGCAGGGCTTCGACGGCGACGAGATGGTGATCAAACACGTCGCTCCCCACAAGGTGGGCGAGCGGCCGGGGCGGAACCCGCGTGCGGCGGGCGCGACGCAGTGGAACACCACGCTCGCGGACGTCGAGCTGATCATCGAGGAGCCGGAGGCTGAGAACTAATGGCTGACGAACACCAATTCATCGAGGACGGCCTTCGCCGTTCACAGATCAACGAGTTCTTCGCGGACGAGCTCGGCCGAGCCGGCTACGGCGGCATGGACGTCGCCAAGACGCCGATGGGCACGCAGATCGTCCTGAAGGCGGAGAAGCCCGGCATGGTGATCGGGAAGGGCGGGAAGAACATCCGCAAGATCACCACCGAGCTCGAGGACCGCTTCGACATGGACGACCCGCAGATCGACGTTCAGGAGGTCGACGAGCCCGACCTGAACGCCCAGATCGTCGCCGACCGGCTCGCGAACGCCTTGGAGCGTGGCTGGTACTTCCGGAAGGCGGGCCACACCACGATCGACCGGATCATGGACGCCGGCGCGCTCGGCGCGGAGATCGTCCTCTCCGGGAAGGTCACCGGGGCGCGCTCGCGCGTCGAGAAGTTCAACCGCGGCTACATCAAGCACAACGGCGAGCCCGCGGAGGAGGTCGTCGACCACGGCAAGGGCGTCGCGGTGATGAAGCTCGGCACCATCGGGGTCAACGTCAAGATCATCCCGCCGGGCGCGGAGCTGCCCGACGACTTCGGCGTCCGCGAGGACGCCGAGGTGCCCGAGGTCGACCAGGCCGACGCGGCCGGCGACGAGGGCGTCGAGTCGCTCCTCGAGGAGGAGCCGGAGGAGGTTCCGGACGTCGGTGACGACGACGAGGACGTGGCGGTCCCGGACGAGGACCCGGCCGACGTCATCGACGAGGAGATCGTCGAGGAGGTCGTCGAGGAGACGGGCGAGACCGCGACGGAGGCGACGGACGCCCCCGCGGAGGAGCCGGTCGAGACCGGCGACGTCGACGAGGAGCTCGACGAGCTCGACGAGGAGATCGAATCGGAGGCGGCCGACCTGGTCGCCGAGATGGAGGCGGCCGACGAGGAAGCCGAGGAGGACGAATAAATGGCGATCCTCTACACCGACGAGATCCGCGACATGACCGCTGCGGAGCGGGAGGTCGAGCTCGAGGAGCTCGAGACCGAACTGCTCAACACGAAGGCACAGCAGGCGGCCGGCGGGATGCCCGAGAGCCCCGGCCGCGTGAACGAGCTGAAGAAGACGATCGCCCGGATCAAGACGATCCAGGCGGAAGAAGGCGACTTCGACGACGAGTAACGATGATCTCCCCCGAAACGCTCGTACGGCACGAACTCGTCGGCCTCCCGGTTCGGGTGGCCGACGCCGACAGCGACGCCCACGTCGGGATCGCGGGTCGAGTGCTGTTCGAGACGGAACGCACCCTCGTGGTGCGGACCGGGTCGGGGGACAAGCGAGTGCCCAAGTCGGGCACGACGTTGGAGTTCGCGGTCGTCGAGCAGGCGACCGCACGCACAGATGAAGCCGCCGACGACGGCCAATCGTCGGGGTCCGCGTCCCAACTCGGGTCGGATACTGCGGGGGTCCGCCCCCGTCAGTCCGGCCCGTCCGCGGTCGGCGCACGGAGCGTCGACGCGGCGAGCCGGCGAGGCGAGTGCAAAGACGCGGTCTACGTAACGGTGGATGGCACGCGGTTGCGGGATCGGCCCGCCGAACGCACCGAACGAGGTGTCTCACAATGGCGATAGGAATCGACGTACCCATGCCTCCGGAGCCAGACGACCCGGAGGATTACGACTACGAGAAGTGCCCGTTCTACGGGCAGCTTCCCGTCCGCGGCCAGCTCCGAGAGGGGACGGTCGTGTCGACGGATATGGAAAAGACCGTCATCGTCGAGCGAGAGTACGACGTGTTCGTACCGAAATACGACCGGTACATGAAGCGTCGCTCGCGCATCCCGGCACACGTGCCGGGCGTGCTCGACTCGCTCGAGGAAGGTGACGAAGTGACCATCGCGGAGACGCGACCGCTCTCGAAGACGAAATCACACGTCGTCGTCGAGAACCTGTCGGGTGATGCGTGATGGAGGCGCTCAAAGCCGACGTCACGCAGGGGCTCTCGAAGGGCTCTCTCATCACGTGTGCCGACAACACCGGCGCGCGTGAGCTGAAGGTGATCTCCGTGTCGGGCTACTCCGGCACGAAGAACCGCCACCCGAAGGCGGGTATCGGCGACAAGGTGACCGTCTCGGTCACGAAGGGGACGCCGGAGATGCGGCGGCAGGTGCTGGAGGCGGTCGTCGTCCGCCAGCGCAAGCCGATCCGCCGTCCCGACGGCACGCGCGTGAAGTTCGAGGACAACGCGGCCGTGATCATCGACGACCTCGACGAGCCGCGGGGCACGGAGATCAAAGGCCCCGTCGCCCGCGAGGTCGCCGAGCGCTACGGAAGCATCGCGTCCACCGCGACGATGATCGTGTAACCATGACGAAACAGCCACGCAAACAACGAAAACAGTCGGAGACCGCGCCGCTTCACGAGCGGCAACGGAAGGTCCGATCCCCGCTCACGCCCGAGCTCCGCGAGGAGTACGGCCGGCGGAACGTCCGCGTCAACGCGGGCGACACCGTCGAGGTGCTCCGCGGCGACGCCGCGGGGACCGAAGCGGAGGTCCTCTCGGTGGATCTCACCGCCGAGCGGATCACCGTCGAGGACGTCACCGTCGAGCGCGCGGACGGGGAAGAGGCTCCCCGTCCGATCCCGGCGAGCAACGTCCGCGTGACGGAGCTGGACCTCTCGGACGACCGCCGCGAGGCGCGGCTCCAGGAGGACAACGAATGACGCGACATCAGAAACGACTGGCGGTACCGAACTCCTGGCCGGTCGAGCGGAAGACCCAGACGTTCACCGTGAAGGCCGGCGCAGGCCCCCACGGCGAGGCTGGCGTTCCGCTCGTCGTCCTGCTGCGGGACGTGCTCGGCTACGTCGACTCGACGAAGGAGGCGCGCTACGCGCTGAACAACGACTCGGTCCTCGTCAACGGGGACGCGGTCTCGGACGAGCAGCGCCCGATCGGGATGTTCGACATCCTGGCGTTCCCCGTCCGCGGGGAGTACTTCCGCGTGTTCCCCGACGAGGGGGGTCGACTCGCGCTGACGCCCGTCGACGAGGAGTCCGCGGGCAGCCGGCTCGGGAAGGTGGCGAACAAGGCGGTCGTCCCCGGCGGGGACGTCCAGCTGACGCTCCACGACGGGACGAACGTCCGCGTGGACGCCGGCACCGAGTACGACACCAAGGACTCGATCGTCATCGACAACGAGTCGAAGGAGGTCGTCGCCCACTTCGAGTACGAGGAGGGTGCCCTGGTCACCGCGATCGCCGGCCAGCACGCCGGTCAGATCGGCGAGATCGAGACGATCGACGTCACGCTCGGGTCCGGCTCGAACACGGTCGTCGTCGGCGACGGCGAGGACCGCTACGAGACGGTCGAGGAGTACGTCGTCGTCATCGACGAGAACTTCACCGACGACGAGGACGCCGCGGACGTGTCCGACTCGGACGACGCCGACGAGGCGGGTGAGACGGATGAGTGACGCCGAGAGCGCGTCCCACGAGATGCGCGAGCCGTACCTGGAGAAGGTCGTCGTCCACATGGGCGTCGGTCAGGGCGGCGAGCCGCTCGCGGACGCGGAGAACATCATCGAGGAGGTCACGGGCCAGCAGTCGGTCCGGACGACCGCGAAACGCACCGTCGGCGAGTTCGGCATCCGCAAGGGCGACCCGATCGGCGTCAAGGTGACGCTGCGCGGCGAGGACGCCCACGCGTTCCTCGAGACCGCGCTCGACCTGGTCGACGTCTCGTCGAGCCAGTTCGACGACACGGGGAACCTGAGCTTCGGGGTCGAGGACCACACCGACTTCCCGAGCCAGGAGTACGACCCGAACATCGGCATCTACGGGCTCGACGTGACGACGACCATCGTCCGACCGGGCTACCGCGTCGCCAAGCGCGACAAGGTGACCCGCTCGATCCCGTCGAACCACCGGATGACCGCCGAGGACGCCATCGCGTTCCTCGAAACGCACTTCGACGTTGAGGTAACGGAATGAGCGAAGCGAACAACGAGACGGGCGAGCACGCGGCGAAACGCACCGGCCAGCAACACGAGTGCCGGCGGTGCGGCCGCGAGCAGGGGTTAGTCGGGAAGTACGACATCAACCTCTGCCGACAGTGCTTCCGCGAGGTCGCTCGAGACATGGGATTCGAGAAGTACAGCTGATCATGACAGGAAACGATCCATTCGCCAACGCACTGGCCGGCATGGACAACGCCGAGAGCGTTGGCCACCTGTCGTACACGGTAGAGCCCGCTTCGAACATCATCGGCTCCGTCCTCGAGGTCCTCTACGACCGCGGGTACGTCGACGGCTTCGAGTACGTCGACGACGGGAAGGCCGGGACGTTCGAGGTCGAACTGAAAGGCGCGATCAACGAATGTGGCGCCGTCAAGCCCCGCTACTCCGCGGGTGCGGACGACTTCGAGAAGTGGGAGAAGCGATACCTCCCCGCCCGTGACTACGGGACGCTCATCGTCACGACGAGCCACGGCGTCATGAGCCACTACGAGGCCCGCGAGGAGGGCATCGGCGGCCAAGTGATCGCATACGTCTACTAACAATGAACAGAGTCGAAATCGAGATTCCGGACGACGTCTCCGCCGAGACCGATCACCTCGAACTCACCGTCGAGGGTCCCAACGGGAGCGTCACGCGACGCCTCTGGTACCCCGACATCGACGTGTCGGTCGAGGACGGTGCTGTCGTTATCGCCTCGGAGAACGAGGACGCGAAGACGAACGCCACGGTCGGCACCTTCGAGAGCCACGTCTCCAACATGGTCCACGGCGTGACCGAGGGCTGGGAGTACACGATGGAGGTGTACTACGCCCACTTCCCGATGCAGGTCAGCGTGGAGAGCGAGGAGGTCGTCATCGAGAACTTCCTCGGCGAGAAGGCGCAGCGACGCACCCCGATCCGCGGGGACACTGACGTACAGGTAGACGGCGAGACGGTCACGCTCTCGGGCTCCGACAAGGAGGCCGTCGGGCAGACCGCCGCCGACATCGAACAGCTGACCAAGGTGACCGACAAGGACACGCGCGTCTTCCAGGACGGCGTGTACATCGTCGAGAAGCCGACCGGAGGTGCCTGACATGGCAGACGAACTCGAAGACATCAGCGGCGTCGGTCCCTCGAAGGCGGACGCGCTTCGCGAGGCCGGCTACGAGACGGTCGAGGACGTGAAGGCCGCCTCCCAGTCGGAGCTCTCCGAGGTCGACGGCGTCGGCAACGCGCTCGCCGCGCGTATCAAGGCCGACGTCGGCGGTCTGGAGGTCGACGAGGAGGCCGAAGCGGAGATCGAAGACGAGACCGACGAGGAGGCGGCCGAGGCGGCCGAGCCCGACGAGACGGTCGAGACGGAGCTTCGTCCCCGCGGCCACGCCGACAAGACGCCGGAGCTGGACGAGGAGACCGCTCGCGCGCTCGCACAGAAGCACCGCGAGGGGAAACCGCAGTTCAACCGGCAGGACTACCACAAGAAAAAGCGGATCCCGACGTCGTGGCGCAAGCCGCGCGGCGGGCTCTCCAAGCAGCGCCGCCGCATGAAGGCGAAGGGCCCCGTCGTCGAGGCGGGCTTCCGCTCGCCGACGGCGTCCCGCGGCCTCCATCCGAGCGGCTTCGAGGAGGTCCGCGTTCACAACACGGACGACCTCGAGGGCGTCGACGGCGACACGCAGGCGGTACGGATCGCCTCGAAGGTCGGCGGTCGGAAGCGCGAACTGATCGAGGACGAGGCGGAAGAGCGCGGTATCCGCGTGTTGAACCCGACCTACGTCGAGGTGGAGGTGGACGATGAGTGATCTGAAAGCCCAGAAACGACTGGCCGCGGACGAGCTCGACGTCGGCAAGGGCCGCGTCTGGCTCGACCCCGACGCCCAGGAGGAGATCGCGGACGCGATCACCCGCGAGGACGTTCGCGAGCTGATCGAGCAGGGAACGATCCGCGCGAAGGACGCGAAGACGAACTCCCGCGGTCGGGCCCGCGAGCGCGCGGAGAAGCGCTCGTACGGCCACAAGAAGGGTGCCGGCTCCCGGAAGGGGAAGGCCGGCGCGCGACAGAACACCAAAGACGACTGGAAGGCGCGGATCCGCGCACAGCGGGCCCGTCTGAAGGAGCTGCGTGACGAGGAGGACGTCCTCGACGCCACGGAGTACCGCACGCTCTACAACAAGGCGAGCGGCGGCGAGTTCGAGGACGTCGCCCGGCTGGAGGCGTACATCCGGACGCAGTACGGTTACGAGGTGAACGACTAATGGCGACAGGACCACGATACAAGGTGCCGATGCGGCGCCGCCGCGAGGTCCGGACGGACTACCACCAGAGGTTGCGCCTGCTGAAATCGGGCAAGCCTCGCCTGGTCGCTCGGGTGAGCAACGCTCACGTCAGGGCGCAGCTGGTCACTCCCGGACCCGACGGCGACGAGACCCACGCGGCCGCCTCCAGCGAGGACCTCGCGGAGTACGGCTGGGAGGCCCCCACGGGCAACCTCCCCAGCGCGTACCTCACGGGGTACCTCGCGGGCGCCCGCGCGGTCGAGGCCGGCCTCGAGGAGGCCGTCCTCGACATCGGGCTCAACACGGCGACGCCCGGCAACAAGACGTTCGCGGTACAGGAAGGAGCGATCGACGCGGGCCTCGAGATCCCCCACAACGACGACGTGCTGGCCGACTGGTCGCGCACGCGTGGCGAGCACATCGCCGCGTACGCCGAGCAGCTCGACGAGCCGCTGTACAGCGGGGAGTTCGACGCCGGCGAGTTACCCGAGCACTTCGACTCCGTGCTCGACGAGCTACAGGAGGACCATGAGTAGACACAACGACGGCTGGGAGCCGCGAACGCGGCTCGGCCGCAAGGTACAGAACGGCGACGTCACGTCGATGGAACAGGCGCTCGACTCCGGGCTCCCGCTGAAGGAGGCCGAGATCGTCGACCAGCTCCTTCCGGGGCTCGAAGACGAGGTGCTGGACATCAACATGGTCCAGCGCATGACCGACTCCGGCCGGCGCGTGAAGTTCCGGTGCGTCGTGGTGGTGGGCAACCGCGACGGCTACCTGGGCTACGCGCAGGCGCGGGACGACCAGGTCGGCGGCGCGATCCAGAAGGCGATCGACGTCGCGAAGCTGAACGTCATCGAGGTCGACCGCGGCTCGGGCTCCTGGGAGGACCAGCCCGGCGGAACGAACTCGCTGACGCGGACGGCGAAGGGCAAGGCCGGATCCGTCACCGTGGAGATCAAGCCCGCCCCGCAGGGGCTCGGGCTGGCCGCCGCGGAGACGGTGCGGAACATCTTAGAGCTCGCCGGCGTCGAGGACGCCTGGACGAACTCCGACGGCAACACCCGGACCACGGTGAACCTCGCGAAGGCGACGTTCAACGCCCTGGAGAACGCGGCGCAGTCCCGCACGCCCCAGCACGCGCGACAGGTCCACTACGACGAGGTGAGCGAGTGATGCAGGCGATCGTTCAGCTCCGCGGGGAGGTCAACGTGAACGAGGGCGTCGTCGACACGCTCGACATGCTGAACGTCGGGCGCGTCAACCACGCGA
This sequence comes from Halorubrum halodurans, assembly GCF_002252985.1. Classification (GTDB taxonomy): domain Archaea; phylum Halobacteriota; class Halobacteria; order Halobacteriales; family Haloferacaceae; genus Halorubrum; species Halorubrum halodurans. The sequence goes on from NZ_NHPJ01000060.1 coordinate 52,874, forward strand.
CGTTCGTTCCGGAGACCGACTCCTACCGCGGCATGATCACGAAGGTGAACGACCTCGTCGCCTTCGGCGAGCCGAGCGTCGAGACGGTGGCGGCCACCATCGAGCGGCGCGGCGAGCCCCTCGAGGGCGACGCCGACGTCGACGACGCGTGGGTCGCGGAGAACACCGACTACGACGACGTGGCGGCGCTGGCCGAGGCGATCGTCGCCGAGGAGACGACGCTGCGCGAGCAGGGCGTCTCCCCGACGCTCCGCCTTCACGCGCCGCGCGGCGGCCACGACGGCATCAAACACCCGATCGTGGAGGGCGGCGAGCTCGGCCGCCATTCCACCGAGGAGATGGACGCGCTCCTGGAGGCGATGCGATGACGGACAAGAACCGCAGACAGCGCGGCTCCAGAACCCACGGCGGCGGCACGCACAAGAACCGGCGCGGCGCCGGCCACCGCGGCGGCCGCGGCGCCGCCGGGCGCGCGAAACACGAGTACCACAACTACGGTCCGCTCGGCAAGCACGGCTTCAAGCGTCCCGAGGACTCGAAGACGGAGGTCCTCGAGGTCAAAGCCCAGAAGCTCGACGAGGACGCGGCGCTGTACGTCGCCGACGGCCTCGCCGAGGAGGACGACGGCGCGTACGTCGTCGACGCCCGCGACGTCGTCGAGGACGGCCACGACGCCGACGTGGTGAAGGTGCTCGGCGGCGGACAGGTCCGCCGCGAGCTCCACGTCACCGCGGACGCGTTCACGGCCGGGGCGGTCGAGGGGATCGAGTCCGCCGGCGGCGAGGCGACGCTCTCGGAGCGCGCCGAGGAGGCCGCCGACGAAGCAGAAGGCACTTCCGACGACGAGACCGACGAGGCGTAACGATGAGTTGGAAGGAGGTCGCCGAACCGGTGCTCTCGCGGATGCCCGTCGTGGAGCGACCCGCGGGACACGTCCCGTTCAGACGCAAGCTCATGTGGACGGCGGGGATCCTGCTCGTCTACTTCTTTTTGACCAACATCAACCCGTTCGGTCTCGCGGCCGGACAGGGGAGCGACTTCTTCGGACAGTTCCGTTCGGTGTTGGCCGGCCAGCAGGGGTCGCTGTTACAGGTCGGCATCGGTCCGATCGTCACGGCGTCGATCGTCCTACAGCTGCTCGGCGGCGCGAACCTGCTCGGGCTCGACACCGACGACCCGCGTGACCAGGTCCTCTATCAGGGCCTCCAGAAGCTGCTCGTGGTCATCGTCACGGCGCTCACGGCCGCGCCGATGGTGTTCACCGGCGAGTTCCTTCCAGCGGACCAGGCCATCGGACAGGCGCTCGGGATCGGCGAGTTCGGCGTCCAGTTCCTGATCTTCGCACAGATCTTCGTCGGCGGCGTCCTCATCCTGTTCATGGACGAGATCGTGAGCAAGTGGGGCGTCGGCTCCGGCGTGGGGCTGTTCATCATCGCCGCCGTGAGCCAGCAGATCGTCGGCGGCTTCTTCAGCTTCTCGGCGCTCGGCGCCACCGGCTTCTTCGCGAGCTGGTATGGGATCGTCTTCGGCGACGTTCCCGTCTCGCTGTCGCCGTTCACGAGCGAGGGGCTCCAGAACCTGCTTTTCACGCCAGGAAACGTCCTCGCGCTGTTCACGACGGTGTTCATCTTCGGGATCGTCGTGTACGCGGAGTCGGTCCGCGTCGAGATCCCGCTGTCGCACGCCCGCGTGAAGGGTGCTCGGGGACGGTTCCCGGTGAAGCTCATCTACGCGTCCGTGCTGCCGATGATCCTCGTTCGCGCGCTCCAGGCGAACGTCCAGTTCCTCGGGCAGATCCTCTCCTCGCAGTGGGCGGGGATGCCCGCGTGGCTCGGCGAGTACAGCGACCAGGGTGAACCCCTCTCCGGGCTGTTCTACTACCTGAACCCGATCCAGTCGCGGACCGAGTGGATGTGGTTCCTCGGCGAGATCCCGGCGTCGGTCGAGCCGTGGATGATCGCCGTCCGGCTCGCCATCGACCTGACGTTCATGGTCGTCGGCGGCGCGATCTTCGCGATCTTCTGGGTCGAGACCACCGGCATGGGGCCGGAGGCGACGGCCCAGCAGATCCAGAACTCCGGGATGCAGATCCCCGGCTTCCGGCGGAACCCGCAGGTCGTCGAGAAGGTCATGGAGCGCTACATCCCGCAGGTGACCGTCATCGGCGGCGCGCTCGTCGGACTGCTCGCCGTGATGGCGAACCTGCTCGGCACCATCGGGCAGGTCTCCGGCACCGGGCTGCTGCTCGCGGTCTCGATCACCTACAAGCTGTACGAGGAGATCGCCGAGGAGCAGCTCATGGAGATGCACCCGATGATGCGCCAGATGTTCGGCAACGAGTAACGAACATCTCCACTTCCTTCGGACGCACTCGACGCTGAGCCGTCGGTCCGTCGTTCCCGAACTGCGGGCCGCCGACCGGCGGAAGATGGATATTTTTTAAGCGGCCACCCCGAAGCACGGGTAGATGAACCGACGACGCGAGCACGCGTCGCCCCGAGGTGACGGCGATGGGTGCTGAAGAGAGCGCGGACGCGCCGGTCGTCGCCAGCTTCTTCGCCGGCTGCGGCGGGCTCGATCTGGGGTTCGAGCGGGCCGGCTTCGACGTGGTCCTGGCGAGCGACCAGTGGGAGCCGGCCGCGGAGACGTACCGGCGGAACCGACCGGACGTGCGGTTCCTCGAGGCGGACGTCCGCGAACTCGATGACGACGACCTCGAGCGCGCACTCCGCGAGACGGGCCACGGGGTCGAGGACGTCGACGTCGTGATCGGCGGTCCGCCGTGTCAGGGGTTCAGCCGGCTCAACAACGAACGCATCGAGCTCGACGAGATGGAGAAGGACCGGCGGAACACGCTCTTCGAGGAGTTCCTCCGGATGGTCACGGTCCTCGACCCCCAGCTCGTCCTGATGGAGAACGTCCGCGATCTGATAAACCGGGAGACGAGCGACGGCCGGTACGTGAAGGACCTCATCGTCCGGGAGTTCGAGTCGGAGGGGTACGACTGCGAGTACCGTGTGCTCGAGGCGGAGCGGTACGGCGTCCCCCAGAAGCGCCGGCGGCTCTTCTTCGTCGGGACGAACCGCGACGTGCCGATCCGTTTTCCGGAGCCGACGACGCCGGCTGAACCGAGCTGGCGGACGGCGGGCGAGGCGCTCGCCGACGTCGACGACGACCTCCCGAACATGCGGTACGCCGACACCGGCGAGAGGACGCTCGAGCGGATCCGCCACGTCCCGCCGGGCGGCTACTACCGCGACCTCCCCGACCGTCTGAAGACGAAGAAGTACCGCTGTGACTGTGCGGACACCGACGCCTGCCCGCACGAGCCGGAGATCGTGAAGCGGTACGGGACGTACCTCCGGCGGCTCCATCCCGAGGAGCCGTCGCTGACGGTGAGCACCAACGTCTTCATCCACCCGACGGCGGACCGGTACCTCACGCCGCGCGAGATGGCCCGTCTCCAGACGTTCCCCGACGAGTTCGCGTTCGAGGGGACGAAGACGGAGGTCCTCCAACAGATCGGCAACGCGGTCCCGGTCGGGCTGGCGGAGGCGCTCGCGGATCGGTTCCGCGAGTACTACCCCGAGATCCGCGAGGCGGACCGCGCCGACCCGGACGTGTACGAACAGCAGTCGCTCACCGACATCGCGTGAGTCGGGACGCCCCGGCTCGATCCGACCCGGCCTACCCGAACGTCACCCGATAGACCGTCTTGATCCGGGGTTTCCGGGTGCTCCCGCTGTACTGTCCGTACATGTCGATCCGGAACGCGGCCTCGCCGTCCACGTCGAAGAAGATCGAGGTGTCGTTCGACTCCGTCGTGTAGATCGACAGCTCGCCGGTACCCTCCTGGAACTTCCGGAGCGGGGCGCGCTCCATCGAGGCGAAGCCGTGGAAGTTGCCGGCGGCGGTCACCTTACACGCGACCACGTTCGCGTCGAGGCGGACGTGCTCGAGGAGTCGCTCGCGAAGCGTGGCCTCGTCGGCGTCCCGGAACGCGCGGAACTTCTCGGCGAAGACCGGCGTCATCGCGGCGGCCATGTCCGAGCCGCCGCACTCCTCGGCGACGAACTCCCGCGTCACCCGCTCGTAGGTCGCGAACTCCTCGGGGGTCAGAAGCTCGTCGACGGGCTTCCCGAAGACGTCCTCGGCGACCTTCGACGCGAGGGTGTTCCGGACGTTGATGGCGGTGCTCGAGGTGAGCTTCAGCGAGTACCCCTTGCTCTGCCCCTCGCCGTGGACGACGACGTCGACGTCGTCGGTCGGGTCGGTCTTCCGCGCGTCGCCCTCCTCGGTCGCGCGCTCGATCGCGAAGGGCGTGTGCTCGCGGACGAACCGCGCGGCCTCGCGAGCCCCGATCCGCACCCGCTCGCGTTCGTTCGCGTCGAGGTGGGCGAGTTGCGCCTCGGTGTCCGGCTGCGGGTCGTCCCCGTTGAGTTCGTCGCGCGTCCACGTCTCGTGGGCCTTCCCGAGGCGTTCGGGGCTCCGTGGCATGCGTTCTCGCCGAGTCGCCGGGGGGTCTTACCTTTTCGGTTCGGCCGCGCGGATCGCCGTTTCGTCCCGCCGGGGCCCGACGCCTCCGGGGGTACGTCGAGGGCGCGGTCCGGGGGACGAACGGAGCGCGGGCCTTTTGTCCCGTATCGACGAACTCGGGGCATGAACGTCGAGGAGGGCGGGATCACGGTCGACGTCCCCGAGGCTCGCGACGGCGCGAGCGAGGGGACCGGCGGGGGGGTCTTCTTCAACCCCACACAGGAGCTGAACCGGGACGTCACGGTCGCGACCCTACGCGCGTACCGCGAGCGCGAGCCGCGCACGGCGACGTACCTGGACGCGATGGCCGCCTCGGGGATCCGGGGGGTCCGCGCCGCGGCCGAGGGATACGACGCGACCTGCGCCGACGTCGACGCCGACGCGGTCGACCTGGCCGAGCGGAACCTCGCTGCGAACGGCCTGGACGGCGAGGCGGTCCACCGCGACGTCAACGCGCTGTTGTACGACGAGGGGCCGTTCGACGTGGTGGACCTCGACCCGTACGGGACGCCGATCCCCTTCGCCGACGCGGCGTTCGCGAACGGGCGGAACCTCGTCTGCGTCACCGCCACCGACACCGCGCCGCTGTGTGGCGCGCACCTCGCGAGCGGGATCCGCAAGTACGGCGCGGTGCCGCGGAACACCGACTACCACCCGGAGATGGGCCTCCGGACGCTGATCTCCGCGTTGGTCCGGACCGCCGCGCGGTACGACAAGGCCGCCCGCCCGATCCTCTCACACGTCTCGCGACACTACGCGCGGACGTATCTCGAACTCGAGTCGGGCGCGCGCGCCGCCGACGACGCGGTCGAGGAACTGGGGTACGTCGACAACTGCGAGGACTGCCTCTGGCGGGAGCCGACCGCCGGACTGATCGCGGACCCCGTCGACGCCTGTCCGGTCTGCGGGGGCGAGCGCGTGCTCACGGCCGGGCCGCTCTGGCTCGGTCCGGTCGCCGACGCCGAGTTCGCTCGGGCCGTCCGCGACCGCGTCACCGACGACATGGGCGAGGCGAAGCGGGCGCGGAAGCTGCTCGCCACCGTCGCACGCGAACTGGACACGCCGACCCACTACGACCAACACCGGCTGTACAAGGAGTGGAGCGAGCCCGCCATCGGCATGGAGGCGTTCGTCGAGCGGCTCCGCGCGGCGGGCCACGAGGCGAGCCGGGCGCACTACCGCGGGACGGCGGTCAAGTCGTCGGCGTCGATCCCGGAGATGCGCGAGGCGGTCCTCGGCGACGGGGCGTAGCCGGACGGCGGGCGACGCTCCGGGGCGACGACGCCCCGGAACGGCGGTCGACCCCGGCGCGCTTTTGGTGCCGTCGGTCGAACCCCGGACGTGTCCCGCCGCCAGCCGCCCACGCTCGACACCGTCCGCCGCGTCGTCGACCTCGCGCTGGACCGACAGGTGACGTTCCTCGCGGCCGCGATCGCCTACTACGCGTTCGTCTCGCTCGTGCCCGCGCTGCTGTTGCTCGTCGTCGTCGCGAGCGCGGCGTTCGGCGAGACGATCGCCGCCGGCCTCCTCGCGGCCGCGGGCGACTTCCTCACGCCCGCGGGCGAGGAGGCCGTCGCCGCGGCCGTCTTCTCCGCGAGCGGGCGGACTGGGGCGGGACTTCTGGGGGTCGGCCTCCTGCTGTGGTCGACGCTGAAGGTGTTTCGCGGGCTCGATACGGCCTTCGGCGTGCTCTACGGCGGCGAGTCCCCGCCCGGCTTCCGCGAACAGGTCGCCGACGCGGTCGCGGTCGTGCTCGGCGTCGGCGTCGGTCTCGGCGTGATGGTCGGCCTCGGCGCGTTCCTGGCGGCCGCGGACGCGATCCCGGCGGTCGAGGCGGCGAGCATCCTCGCGTTGCCCGCCGTGCTCACGGTCGTGTTCCTCCCGCTGTACTACGTGCTCCCGGAGCCGGCGATCGGCGTCCGGGAGGCGCTGCCCGGCGCCGCGTTCGCGGCCGTCGGCTGGACGCTGCTCCAGGCCGGCTTTCAGCTGTACGCCGCGAGCGCCGGCCGGTACCAGGTGTACGGCGTCATCGGCGGCGTCCTGCTGCTCGTGACCTGGCTCTACCTCGCGGCGGTCGTCGTCGTCGCCGGCGGCGTGGTCAACGTCGTGCTCGCGGACCGGGACGGGGACGCCGGGGCCGTCGACGACCGACGGCGCGACGACCGTGGTCCGGACCGGCAGTTACAACACGACCGCGACCGACCCACGGGTATGAACGGCGAGTCGGACGGTGCCGGGGACGCCGGCGACGCGGAACGCCCCCGCGGCGCGCCGGACGTCGCGGCGCTCGAGGAGGAGCTCGGCGAGTTGCGCGCGGAGCTCGACGAGTTCGAGACGGACGTCGAGGACCGCACGGTCGACAGACCCGAACTGGAGTCCGAGCTGAAACGGTACGTCCGCACGCGGATGCGTCGCGGCCACGCCCGCGGCTGGGGGCCGTACCTCGTCCTCCTGTACGGGACGGTGCTGACGCTCGGCGCGTTCGTGTTCCTCCGGGGGATCTACGCGATCGCGGCGATACTCGTCCTCGGGCTGTCGACGCTGGGGCTGTACACGCTCTTCGTCCTCGTCGGCGTCGGGCTCAACCTCTTGGAGACGCCCGGCAAGGCGCTCGACTACGCGCGAAACCGCGGGGACGACTGACGGCCGTGACCGGGCTCGTCTCCGCGGAGCGCGGGATCGGCGGGACCGCCCTCGCCGACGCGCTTCCCGAGATCGTCGTCGTCGTCTTCGCCGCCGTCACCCACCTCGCGGACCCGTGGTTCCTGTTCGCGCTGCTCGCGGTCGGCTACTGGTTCGCGGACGACCGGTTCGCGGGGTCGCCGCGTCGGGCCGGCGCGACCGCCATCGCGGTCGTCACCTGTGCGTACGCCGCGGTCGCGGTCGCGAAGGCCGGCTTCGCGGTCCCGCGGCCGCCCGGCGCGACCGGGCCCGCCGACGTCCCGACGTGGCTGCCCGTCCTGCTCTCTGGGTGGTACGAGGGACAGGTGCTCTCCGACGGCTTCGGCTTCCCGAGCGGCCACGCCACCGGCGGCGCGGCCGCCTACGGCGCGCTGGCGCTCGCGTACGACCGCCTCTGGACGCTCCGGCGGCGCGCGGTCGCGGCGGTCGCCGTCGCGGTCGCCGTCGCGGCCTCGCGAGTCGTCATCGAGGTCCACTACGCGGTCGACGTGATCGCCGGGCTGCTGCTCGGCGCGGCCGTCGTCGCCGGCGCGCTCGCGCTCGCCGGCGACCCGCGGCTCCGGGCGGGAGGGAACGCCGCCGCGGACGCCGTCGCCGCCCCCAGCGCCGACGACCCCACCGCCGCGCTCGACCCGACCCTCGCGTTCGTCCTCGCGGCGGCCGTCTCGGCCGTCGCCGCCGGGATCGCCGTCGCCGGGGGCCACACCGGCGAGGTCGTGGAGGCGGGCATCGGGATCGCCACCGGCGTCGGCGGCGCGGTCGGCTGGCGGTTCGTCGACGGCGACGAGCCGCCGGTCCCGGTCCGGGTCGCCGTCCCCCCGCTCGCGGTCACCGGCGCGCTCTGGGTCGGCGCGTACGCGCTCGCCGACTCGCTCGTCGTCACGCTCGCCGCGACGACCGTCGCGGTCGTCGCCGTGGTCGCGCTCCCGGCGCTCGCGGACGGACGGGTCGGTGGAACCGGGAACGCCGTCTGACCGGCGGCGCGTCAGCGACTACCGACGTGGCGGAAAAAACGGAGAGTCGGGCGTTCGGCGCGTTCAGAACGTCTCCAGGTAGCGGTCCTCCTCCCACTGGGAGACCTGGGTGAGGTACTCGCTGAACTCCTGGGATTTGGCCTCCGCGAACTTCTCGGAGACGTGCGGGCCGAGCGCGTCCTGGATGACGTCGTCGTCCTCGAGCGCGTCGACCGCGGCGCCGAGGTTCGGCGGCAGCGTGTCGATGCCGTACTCCTCGCGTTTGGCGTCGTCGAACTCGTAGATGTCCTCGCGGACCGGGTCGCCGGGGTCGGCGTCGTTCTCGATCCCGTCGAGGCCGGCGGCGATGAGCGACGCCATGCCGAGGTAGGGGTTACACGACGGGTCCGGGCTGCGGACCTCGAAGCGCGCGGAGACGCCCGCGGCGTCGGGGACGCGGACCAGCGCCGAGCGGTTCGTGTCGGACCACGCGACGTAGATCGGCGCCTCGTAGCCGGGCACCAGCCGCTTGTAGGAGTTCACGGTCGGGTTCGTGACGGCGGTGAACGCGGGCGCGTGGTTCAGGATCCCGCCCATGAACTGGTAGGCGGTCTCGCTCAGGTTGAACTCGTCGTCGTCGTCCGCGAAGGCGTTGCCGTCCTCGTCGAAGAGCGAGATGTGGCTGTGCATCCCCGAGCCGTTGATCTCGGCTATCGGCTTGGGCATGAACGTCGCGTGGAGGTCGTGTTGGGCGGCGACCGCGCGGACGACGGCGCGGAACGTCGCGATGTTGTCCGCGGTGGTGAGCGCGTCGGCGTACTTGAAGTTGATCTCGTGTTGGCCCTCGGCGACCTCGTGGTGGGAGGCCTCGATCTCGAAGCCCATCTCCTCTAAGGTGAAGATGATCTCCTTGCGGACGTCGCTCGCGAGGTCCTTCGGCGCGAGGTCGAAGTAGCCGCCGTTGTCGTGGGGGATCGTCGTCGCGTTCCCGTCGTCGTCGGTCTTGAAGAGGAAGAACTCCGGCTCGGGGCCGATGGAGACGGAGTAGCCCATCTCCTCGGCTCTCGCGAGGACGCTCTTGAGCACCTGCCGCGGGCCGCCGACGAACGGCTCGCCGTCGGTGTCGACGATGTCACAGATGAGCCGGGCGGCGGCGGAGTCGTCGTCGCCGTTGCTGCGCCACGGGAGCACCGCGAACGTCTCGGGGTCCGGGACGAGCCGCATGTCGGACTCCTGGATGCGGACGAACCCCTCGATGGAGGAGCCGTCGAAGTAGATGCCCTCGGTGAACGCCTTCTCGGCCTGGTGGGCCGGCACGGAGACGTTCTTCACGACGCCGAGGATGTCGGTGAACTGTAACCGCAGGAAGTCGACGTTCTCCTCCTCGATCTCGTCGAGTACCGCCTGTTCTTCGGCCGTGAGGCCGCCGTCCGGTTTCGGGTTCTCGCCGGTCATGTTTTGGACAGTTACGTCGTTATCTGCCAGTATAAAGGCCTTGTCGCTTGACGCATGAACCGCCGTGGCCCCGTCAGTAGTGGACGTTCGTAAAATTCTAAACCCCCCAAACCGTGATCGAACCCAATGACGTACGAAAACCTCGACGCCAAGCTCGTGAACTCGCTTCTCGGAAACGGTCGCGCCAGCCTCCGGAGCCTCGGGGACGAGCTCGACGTCTCCGTGACGACCGTCTCGAACCACCTGCGGGACCTCGAGGACGAGGCGGTCATCCGCGGGTACAGCCCGGTCGTCGACTACGACCAGCTCGGCTTCGACGTGACCGCGATCCTCCAGTTGAAGGTCGAAGGGAGCGCGCTGCCGGACGTGACCGAGAAGCTCCGCGAGCAGAAGCAGATGATAAGCGTCTACGAGGTCACCGGCGACTACGACGTGATCGCGATCGGGAAGTTCACCGACACCGACGGGATGAACGACCAGATCAAGGAGATCCTCACCGACGCCGACATCCGCGAGTCGAACACCAGCGTCGTCCTCAACGCGGTGGTCGAGAACAAGCAGTTCGAACTCGACCTCACCGAGGAGTAGCGGGTCTCGGCGGGTCGTCCTCGGCGGTCGTGCCGGTCCGACGGCGAGAGTTAGCTCTCCGCGAGCCGTCGGACCGCGTCCGCGATCACGTCGACGCCGACGTCGATACACGCCTCGTCGACGTCGAAGTACGCCGTGTGGTGGCCGTCCGGGTTGCTCCCGCCGACGCCGAGATACGTCGCCGTCCCGCCCCGTTCCTGGACGCGCCGGATCAGGTAGGAGGCGTCCTCGCTGCCGCCGAACTCCTTCGTTATGACCTCCTCGACCCCGTCGGTCGCGCCCGCCGCCGCCTCGACGACCTCCACGACGGAGGCGTCGTTCTCGAAGGTCGTCGTCTTCCCGTAGAGGCTCGTCTCGTAGTCCACGTCGTGCATCGTCGCCGCGCCGTCGACGACCTCGCGGGCCCGCCCGAGCATGTACTCGTTGAGGTCGTGGGTCTCGCCGCGGACCTCGACGCGCATCGTGGTCTCCTCACAGATGACGTTCTGGGCGTTGTCGGCGTTCACCCGCCCGACGTTGATCCGGGTCGCGCCGTCGCCGTGTCTGGCGATCCCGTAGAGGTTCCCGATCGCCGCCGTGGCCGCCTGGAGGGCGTTCCGCCCGGCGTGGGGTTGGCCGCCGGCGTGGGCCGGCGCGCCGGAGAAGGTCACGTCGAGCTTGGCGTTCGAGAGGGGGGCGTCGTAGCTGGAGACGACCGTGCCGGCCGGCTCGTCGAGGCCGACGTGGACCGCGAGCAGGTGGTCGACGTCGTCGAGGTGGCCCGACTCGGCCATGGGCTTGCCGCCGCGGCCGCCCTCCTCCGCGGACTGGAAGAACAGCTTGAGCGTGCCGTCGAAGCCGCCCTCCGCGAACGCGCGGGCCACGCCGAGCCCGATGGCGGCGTGGGCGTCGTGGCCGCAGGCGTGCATCTCGCCGGGATGGACGCTCGCGAACCCCTCGGCGGCCGGCCGGTGGTCGTCGTCCATCGCCTCCTGGCGCTCCAGGGCGTCGATGTCGGTGCGGAGCCCGATCGTCGGGCCGTCGCCGAACGTGCGGGTCGCGATCACGCCCGTGACGTCGCCCATCCGGTCGAGGTACTCCGCGGGCGCACCCTCCTCGCGGGCGCGCTCGCGGGCGGCGGCGACCTCGTCCGCGGGCGGGACGCCCATCCGCGAGTCGGGGTCGACGGTGTCCTCGCCGAGGAACACGTCGTATCCCAGTTCCTCGAGTTCGGCCGCGAGCAGGGCCGAGGTCCGGAACTCCTTCCAGCCGGCCTCCGGATGTCGGTGGAGGTCGCGGCGGATCTCCGCGAGCGAGCTGTCCGTGAACGTCGTCAGTGGCTCCATGCGCGTCCCCTCAGCGCCGAGCCGAAAAAGCGTTGAGTAAACGGAGAAACGCGCCCCGGCGGGACGGGGAGGGCCGTCGACCGACCGATTCGCGAAAATCGGTTCTCGTAGGGGAACGTTTATGAAACATTCAGCGGATCGACACGAACGAATCCATGACACGTGTGCTGAAGGGGTCCGGATTTCTCGGACTGGCGGTCATGATGGCCGTCGGGTTACACCAGTTCGTGATGCTCGCGAGCGGCAGCGTCGTGCCGCCGTGGATGATCGGCGGACACGCCCACCTCGGCGTGCTCTCCATCCTCGCGATCGTGATGGGCTTTGCCGTCCCCGCGCTCGGCGTGACCGGGACCACACGGACCGCCGTGACCGGGCTCTTCGTCGCCGGACAGTGGGGGATCCCCGGGATCGTCTGGCTCGGCGAGGGGTTCGGGCTGGCGTTCCTCATGCCGACCGGCTTCCTCTGGGGCGGTGCCCTGATCGTCTCGATGCTGATCATGTTCTACTACTCGGTGACGGCCCCGACGGAGGGGACCGGCGGCGGTTCGTCGAGTTTCGCGCCCGGCGACGACTGAGCGCCGGGAACGACGGGACGGTCGACGGCGGAGGCTTCGGCGACCGTCCCTCGTTCGGAACGAGATCGCATGAGACGGCCGCTGTATTTCGAGTGCTTATAACACGGGTGTTACAGGTGGTCTTACTCTGACAGAAACGCGATCGTTGCTGGCGCGGTGAACACCGCCAAAGCCCCAGTCGCGAGGACTCGCGCGCCTTGTTGCGCGCCTCACTCGGTCGCTCACTGTATTCGCTCCCTCGTTGCGGTCTTACTGCGGCGTGCTTCGCCCTCACGACTACCCCTTTGAGTCCCACCCGACCGCAACCGCCCCGCACCTCACGCCTCCCCAGCCTCGTCGCCGGCGGCTTCGCCGCCGGCTGCCAGAGGCGCGTAGCGCCTCGCTGCGGCTCCCTTCGGTCGCCGCGTCCCTCGCGGGCTCCTCGCGCCCTATCGGGCGCTCGGAGGCGCGCCACCGTCTGGGGATCGGTCGACGCCGAGCGGTTACGTCCCGCCGTCGTCCGCCTTCCGGAGCAGTTCGATCGCCGGCAGCGGCTCGCCGGTGAGCGCGCGGATGTACGCGCCGCCGGCGATGGAGACGTGCGAGAAGTCGTCCTCGTCCAGCCCGTACATGCCGATCGCCCGCGAGGTGTCGCCGCCGCCGACGACCGAGAAGCAGTCCGTCTCGGCGATGGCCTCGAGGACGCCGACGGTGCCGTCGGCGAAGCGCTCGTCCTCGAAGACGCCGAGCGCGCCCTTCACGAAGACGGCGTCGGACTCGCGGATGGGGGCGTCGTAGTCGGCGACGGTGTCGGAGCCCACGTCGAGGTACGCGTCGGTCTTCTCGTCGACGTCGGCCACGGGAACCTCGGCGCGGTCGCCGTCGGCGCCCTCGTAGGCGAGGTCGCTCGCGAGCCGGATCGCGTCGCCGCGCTCCTCGAGGATCGCCTCGACGGTGTCGCGGTTCGCCTCCCACTGCTCGTCGAAGAGGTCCATCCCCTCGAGGTCGCGGCCGACCGGGTGGCCCGCCGCGCGTAAGAAGAGCTCGCCGGCGACGCCGCCGAGCAGGAAGCGGTCGACGCGGTCGCCGAGGGCGTCCATCACGCCGATCACGTCGGTGGCCTTCGTCCCGCCGACCACCATCGTGACCGGGCCGTCGAACTCCCTGCGGGCGATGGCGGTGTTGGCCTCGTACTCCGTGGCCATCACGCGGCCGGCGTAGGCGGGCAGCGCGACCGGGAAGCCGACCAGCGAGGCGTGTCTCCGGTGGGCCGCGGAGTAGGCGTCGTTGACGTACGCGTCGAAGCGCGGGGCGAGCGTCCGGACGAACTCCGTGTCGGCCTTCTCCGCCGGCGACGCCTCCGGTAGCTCGTCGTCGCACATCCGCGTGTTCTCGAGGAGGAGCACGTCGCCCGCCGCGAGCGCCTCGATCGCCGCGAGCGCCTCCTCGCCGTGGGTGTCGGCGACGAACTCGACATCGCGGCCGACGTGGTCGGCGAGGATCCCGGCGTGGCCCGCAAGCGACGTGAAGTCGTCGCGGCCGGGGCGGCCCTGGTGGGCTACGAGGACGACGCGGTGGCCGGCGTCGGCGAGGTCGCGGACCGTGCGCGCGTGTCGCTCGAACCGGCGGTTGTCCTGCGGCTCGCCGTCCTCGATCGGGGAGTTCAGGTCGAGGCGGACGAGCACGCGCGAGTCGGCGGGCAGGTCGTCGATGGTCTGGAACGTGGACATGGGTGGGACCGGGTGTGTCGGTGTGTCCGTCGGCAGGGGTTGTGAATTCCGGGGAAACGCGGCGGTTACGCCTCCGCGTTCACGTACGCGGCCATGTCGAGCATCCGGCAGGAGAAGCCGTACTCGTTGTCGTACCACGTGAGGACCTTGAGCAGGCCGCCGTCGGCGATGACGTTGGTGGACGGGAGGTCGACGTAACTCGAGAAGGGGAGGCCGGTGACGTCGCTCGAGACGACCTCGTCGTCGGTGTAGCCGAGCACGCCCGCGAGCGGGCCGTCGTCGGCGGCGGCGCGGAACGCGTCGTTGATCTCCGCCGCGGTCACGTCCGCCTCGAGGTCGACGACGAACTCCGTGATCGACCCCGTCGGGACGGGGACGCGGATCGCCATCCCGTCGATCTTGCCGTCGAGCTGCGGGAGGACCTTCTGGGCCGCGCCGGCCGCGCCCGTCGAGGTCGGGACGATGTTCTCGGCGGCGGCGCGCCCGCGGCGGGTCTTCGCCTTCGGGCCGTCGATGAGCGCCTGCGAGCCGGTGTAGGCGTGGACGGTGGTGAGGGTGCCGGACTCGATGCCGAACTCGGCGTCGAGCACCTTCGCGACGGGCGTGATGGAGTTGGTCGTACACGAGGCGTTCGAGACCACGTCCTCGCCGTCGTACTCGTCGTGGTTGACGCCGTAGACGAGCTGTTTGACCGGCTCCTCGCCCTTCGGCGGCGCGGAGATGACGACGGTGTCGGCCCCGCCGTCGAGGTGCGCGCTCGCGTCCTCCCTCGTCCGGAAGATGCCGGTACACTCCAGGGCGACGTCGACGTCGAGGTCGTCCCACGGCAGGTCGGCGGGGTCCTGGACGTTGAAAAGCGGCACCGACGTGCCGCCGATCGTCAGTTCGTCGCCGTCGAGTTCGATCCCGTCGAGCCGTCCCATGACGGTGTCGTACTTCGCGAGGTAGCCCATGTCGTCGAACTCCATCACGTCGTTGACCCCGGCGAGTTCGATACGGGGGTCCTCCAGCACCGCGCGGAGGACGTTGCGGCCGATCCGACCGAACCCGTTGAGCCCGACCCGCACGACCTCCTCGTCGGGTACCTCGTCGCCAGCGGACAGATACGATTTACTCATATGCGAAAAAGCGGGGCGCAGCCACTTAAATCCGCCCGAGTCGTGTGAACCCGGCGCGGAGCGGGTCTCACACGGTCGATCCACGGGATATCGGCCGTCGACAGAAGGCTTATCGGGGAGACCGCCCTCACACGAAGCATGGACAGAGACGACCGAGACGACCCGTTCGGCGACTTCTTCGAGGAGATCGAACGGATGATGAACGAGATGGCCGGGAGCGGACACGGAGCCGACGACGCCGGCTTCGGGTCGGAGACGCACGTCGACGCGTACGCGACCGAGGACTCCGTTCGACTCGTCGCCGACCTCCCCGCCGTCTCGAAAGAGCAGCTCTCCTTACAGTGTGACGGGGAGGCGCTCACCATCTCGGCGGCCTCCGACAGGCGCGAGTACGACGAGACCGTCGAGCTTCCCGCGACCGTCGACGAGCGGTCCGGCGAGGCCACGTTCAACAACGGCGTACTCGAGGTCGAGTTCGACCGCGACGACGACTCCGCCTCCATCGACGTCGTCTGATCCCCCGTCGCCCGCTACCCGTTCTCCGCGACCCGCCGGATCAGTCCCGCGAGCCGGTCGTAGAAGTCCGGCTCGTACTTCGTCGCCGCGTCGACCGTCGGCCGGGCGTTCGTCTCGTTGATCAGGAAGCGACCGTCGCGCTCCAGCAGGTCGACGCCGAGGTAGTCGATCCCGAGCGCCGCCGCCGCCCGCTCGGCAAGCTCGCGGGCCTCCGCGGCGAGGTCGACGCCGGCGGCCTCCGCGCCGCGGTGAACGTTGTGTTTCCAGCGGCCGGCCGCGAGCGCGTCGGCGGGGAGTTCTCGACGGACCGCGCCCGCGTAGGCCCCGTCGACGACCATCACCCGGTAGTCCCGCGCGTCGGGGAGGAACTCCTGTATCAGGTACGACTTGTCGCCGGTCGCGCGGTAGTCGTGTGCGAGGTTCAGGTAGTCGACGACGCCCAGAAGCGAGTCGAGGTCGGTCGCCTTCGCGACGCCGACGCCGCGGGTCGCCGAGTTGGGCTTGACCACCACGGGGAACTCGAAATCGGCGGCCGCCTCGGCGACGACCGACTCGTCGACCGGGTTGGACAGCAGCGTCGTCCGCGGGACGGGGAGTCCGGCCGCCGAGAGCGCCGCGAGCACTCCGGCCTTGTTCCGGGAAGTCACCACCGCGTCCCGGTCGTTCACCCACGGGACCGACAGCCGCCGGTCGAGGACCGCACCCTCCATGAGCCGCGAGGGATAGACGAACCCGACGTCGAACTCCGCCGCGTCCGCCCCCGTGTGATCCTCTCTCCCGCCCGAGTCGAGCCGGAACGCCCGCTCCTTCGCCCGGACGTGGTCGACGGCGATCCCGCGGTCCGCGAGCGGCTCGCGGACGCGTTCGTACGTCTCCGCGGCGGTGGTCATCGCGAGCCGGATGGGATCGGTCACGGTCGAGAGCCGACGGCTATCGCGCCCCGCACCCGGCGCGGTTCCGGCGGGGCGACGCGACCGCGATCACTGGAGGTGGCCCTCCTCGCGGAGCTGTTCGGCCTCGTTCTTCTCGTACCGCCAGGAGATGTCGGCCTTCTCGTCCTGCCAGTCCCACGGTTCGACGAGGACGATGTCGTCCTCGCGGATCCAGACGCGCTTTTGCATCCGCCCCGGTATCCGGGCCGTCCGTTCCTTCCCGTCCGCACAGCGGACCTTCACGCGGTTGGCACCGAGCATCTCGACGACCTCCGCGAACACCTCGTCGTCGTCGGGCATCCGGAGGTCGCGCCGGCCCTGGCCGTCTCCGTCGGTCATGCGTGGCGGGTGATACGTGTCCCACCCGATAAAAGCCCCACTCTCCGGCGCGGCGCTCCCGGTCCGACGCGGCGGCCCCGAGTCGGCCGATTTAAGCGGCCGTGGCGGGAGACGCCGGACATGCGGGACACGCTCAGACTGGAGGGGATCGCCGGCGTCGTCGTCGTGGTCCTCGCGATCGCGGTCGTGACGCTTCGAGACCCCGTGATCGGCGGGGGACTGATGCTGCTCGTCGCCGGCCTGGCGCTGATCGCCAAGGGCGTCGCGACGTCGACGATGCGCGCGTTCGGCCTGACGTGAGACCGACGCGGCGGGTGAGACTCGACGCGGGAGGGCGTGACGCGCGGTGACGGCGGCGGAGCGCGGGCGAAAGGGCTATGGTTGCCCGTCTCCGCCGCTTCGACATGGCACGGATCCCCGAGTTCGCGGTCGAACTGTTCGAACTCCTCGCGCTCGTCGTCGGGTCGGGCGTGGCGTCGGTCATCGGCGTCTCGCTGGAGCGCGTCGGCGTCGCCGGCCTCGCGGGCGGCGACCTCGCGGTCGGGCTGTGGGCGCTCGTGATGGGCCTCGTCGCGCTGTACGTCGGCGTCGTCGGGCTCGGCTACGAGCAGGTGCTCCCCCGCCTCCGCGCGCTCGTCGTCGACGCGTGAGGCTTCGGCGGCGGCCGGCTCGCGCGGGTCACAGCTCGCCCGCGGCGGCTAACTCGCGGACGCGGGCCGCGCGCTCGCGGATCGCCTCGCGCTCCTCCCGGTCCTTGTCCTCGACGTGTGAGTACATCAGTCCCATCCGCCCGGTCCCGCGGAGCGTCGCCTCGTGTTCCATCAGGAAGTCCCAGTAGAGCGCGTTGAACGGGCAGGCCCCCTCGCCGGTCGTTCGGGAGACGGCGTACGGACACGACGCGCAGTGGTCGCTCATGCGGTTCACGTAGCTCCCCGAGGCGACGTACGGCTTCGAGGAGAGGACGTCGCTCCCGAACGATCCCATGGCGACCACGTTCGGCGTCGTCACCCAGTGGTACGCGTCGACGAACCCGAGGTGGAACCACTCGTTGAGGTCGGCGGGGTCGACGCCGTGGATCGTCGCGAAGTTCGACAGGACCATCAGCCGCTCGATGTGGTGGGCGTAGCCGTGCTCGCGGACGTGGCCGACCGCCTCCGAGAGACACCGCATGTCGGTCTCGCCGTCCCAGTAGAGCGGCGGGAGCGCTCGCTCCTGGTCGAGCCGGTTCGCGTCAGCCAGTTCCGGCATCGCCTCGCGGTAGACGTGACGGACGAACTCGCGCCAGCCGAGCACCTGCCGAACGAACCCCTCGGCCGCGTTGAGCGGGACCGGCGGGAGGTCGTCGGCGGTGCCGTCCCCCCCGCCGCCCGTCGCGAACGCGTCGAGCGTCGTCTCCGACCCCGCGGGGTCGACGTCGGGATCGAACGCCCCCGGTTCGACGCCGCGCGTCTCGTAGGCCGCCTCGACCGCCCGGACCGGCTCCCGCGGGTCGAGGAGCCCGAGGTTGATCGCGGGAGAGAGCAGGGAGTGTGCGAGGAACGGCTCGCCGCCGACCATGGCGTCCTGATACCGGCCGAACGCGGGGAGCCCGCGGGCGACGAACGCGTCGAGCGCCCGCAGCGCCTCCCTCCGGGTCACGGGCCACGCGAACGTCTCGAGCGAGCCGTCGCCCCACGTGTCGAACCGGTCCCGGACCCACGCGTGCGTCTCGCGGGTGAGCGCGTCCGGCTCGAACCGCGGACGCTCCGGCGGCGTCCACGCCTCCGGCGGCGTCTCGCGGTTCCGGTCGTCGAAGTTCCACTCGCCGCCCTCGGGCTCGTCGCCGTCCATCAACACGCCCGTCTCCCGGCGGACGTGGCGGTACCAGTTCTCCTGGCGGTACGTGCGGTCCACGGTGCCGTCCGCGCGGATCGCGGCTCCGTCGTCGTTCCGCTCTCCGTCGTTCCGCTTCGCACCGCTTCGTTCCTCGTCGCCCGCCGATCCCCCGGCCCACGCGCGCCAGTCGGCCGGCGTCGTCCAGAACAGCTCGTTCTCGCGAAGCGCCAGGGACCCGCCGCGCGCCTCGACGACCCCGCGGAGCCGCTCGCCCGCCCCGTGGCTCGCGGGTCGCATGAGCTCGAGGGCGGCGTCCGGCCGCTCGGCGAGGAACGTCGCGATCCCCTCCCCGAAGGAGTCCGCCTCGAGGTAGGTCACGTCGTGGCCGCGGTCGCGGAGGTCGTCGCGGAAGTGGCGCATCGCCGAGAAGACGAGCGTCAGCTTGTGTGCGTGGTAGCGCCGCCGGGCCGCGAACCCGTGCGCCTCGATCAGGAGGACGTCGTCGGCGGCCTCGAGCGCGTCCAGATCGGGATTGAGCTGGTCGCCGAGCAGCCAGAGGGTCGTGTCGCTCACGCCCGATCGCACGGGGCCGAGTCACATAGCTTCGGGGTCGGCCGTCCCGGTTCGAGAGCGACCGATCCGGAAGCGACCGATCCGGGGAGGAACACCCGCCCTTTTTATTCGCCGTCGACGACGGCCGGGACATGGACGAGATCCTCACCAACTGGCTTCTCGGGCTGATCGCCGCCCTCCTGGCCGTGCTCGTGCTCGACTCGACCGGCCAGCCGTTCCTCGACCCCCTCGCGCCCGTCGCGAACGTGCTCGCGCTCGTGACGTTCCTCGCGTTCGTCATCCTCACCGGCGCGTTCCTCGTGTACACCGCGTCGTTCCGGCGGGAGTGACCCCGCCGGCGGCCGATCGGTGAAACCGCGCGACCCCACGAACACTTTTGCTCGCGGCCGCCCACGCCGACCCATGGAGTACACGACGCTCGGCAACACCGGCACGACCGTCTCGAAGATCTGTCTCGGCTGTATGAGCTTCGGCGACCGTGACTGGCGCGAGTGGGTCCTCGACGAGGAGGAGGGCAAGGCGCTCGTCGAGCGCGCGCTCGAGCTCGGGGTGAACTTCTTCGACACCGCCAACATGTACTCGAACGGCGAGTCCGAGCGGATCCTCGGGGAGGCGCTGGAGGGCCACCGCGAGGAGGCGGTCGTCGCCACGAAGGGGTACTTTCGGATGGACGAGTCGAACCCGAACTCCGGCGGGCTCTCGCGGAAGGCGATAGAACAGGAGCTCGAGAACAGCCTCGACCGGCTCGGAATGGAGACGGTCGACCTCTATCAGATCCACCGGCTCGACCCGGAGACGCCGATCGAGGAGACGCTTCGCGCGCTCGACGACGCGGTCCGGCGCGGGAAGGTCCGCCACCTCGGGGCCTCCTCGATGTGGGCCCACGAGTTCGCCGAGGCGCTCCACGCGAGCGACCGGCTGGGGCTCGACCGGTTCGCCACGATGCAGAACCACTACAACCTCGTCTACCGCGAGGAGGAACGCGAGATGCTCCCGCTGTGTGAGAAGGAGGGGATCGGCGTGATCCCGTGGAGCCCGCTCGCGCGCGGCTACCTGGCGCGCCCCGACGACGACGTCGACGCGACGAGACGCGGGGAGACCGAGGAGCACCTCTACCGACACCCCTACCGCGAGGGCGGCGGCCCCGCGGTCAACGCCCGCGTCGCGGAACTGGCGGACGAGAAGGGGGTGAAGATGGCGCAGATCGCGCTCGCCTGGCAGTTCCACAAGGAGCCGGTCGACGCGCCGATCGTCGGCACGACGAGCGTCGAACACCTAGAGGACGCGGTGGAGGCGCTCGACATCGATCTCTCCGACTCCGACGTCGAGTGGCTCGAGGAGCCGTACGAGCCGGTCCCCGTCTCCGGACACGACTGACTCCCCGACGCGTATTCGGTGTATTAGGGCATATATAGGCAACGTACTTACCGTGCGGGTGAATATCACCCGCACATGACCGACGACGGCGACGAGGCCTCGGTCCGGTCGAGCACCGAGTACGCGCGTAGCCGGGTCCGGTGTCCGAACTGCGGGGACCACGTCCCGGCGGTCGGCCGGGACGCCGGGGCGACGGAGTGTCCGAACTGTCGAACGCAGGTCCGCAACTGAGCGGCCGACGCGGGTCGACCGCGCCGTCGAACCGGGAGCGACAACCCTTTTCGGCCGGGCTCCCGAATCGGGGCGTATGCCAGACGACGACGCCACCGAGCCCGAGGCGGGCGACGACCGGGCCGACGACGGCGACGAACAGGCCGACGACGAGGAGAAGTCCTTCCGCGAGCGCGTCGAGGAGATCCGCGAGCGACGCGAGAAGGAGCGCGAGGAGGGTGACCGACCCGATCCCGAGGAGATGATGGGCGGCGGTGGCGGCGGCCCGCCGGGCATGGGCGGCGGTGGCGGCGGCAACCCCTTCGCACAGATGATGTCCGGCATGATGGGCGGCGGCGGCCCCGGCGGTCAGGGCGGCCCGCCGGGCATGGGCGGCGGTCCGGGCGGCCCCGGCGGTCGCGGCGAGGAGGGCGGCGAGCAGGTCGGCAACGAGGAGCTCGTCCGCGAGGTACGCCAGCTCCGCGACGAGGTCCGCGACGCGACCCGCCAGCTCCAGCGCATCGCGCAGGCGCTCGAGGACGACTGACCGGCGTCGGGTCACCTTCTCAGCGTTACCCCGAAGCTCACCAGTGGCGAGACCGATCCTCGGCTCGATCAACATAGGAAGGAGTGAGCGATCGCCGGAGCGGTAGCGCGCCGGTGAGTGCCCGGAGGGCACGAACCCGACCGCGAGGGACGCGGCGAGCGGTGAAACCGCGAGCCGCGAGGCTGGGGAGGCGTGAGGTGCGGATACGGAACGCCCACCACCACGACCGTCCGGGCGTCGTCGCCGTCGAAGCTCACTCCCTCGGCGAGCGTCCCCCACAGGGAGGTGAAAAG
>NZ_NHPJ01000037.1 GCF_002252985.1 Halorubrum halodurans
TCCTCGACGACGCCCGCCTCGTCGACGGCGTCCTTGACCGCCCGCGAGTACGCGCGGGCGAGCCCCCCTACCCCGAGGTTCGTCCCGCCGTAGTACCGCGTGACGACGGCGACGACGTTTCGGAGGGCCCGCTTCTCGAGGACGTTCAGCGCCGGCTTCCCCGCCGATCCGCTCGGCTCGCCGTCGTCGTCGCCGTACTCGCGGAGCATGACCTCGGAGCCGGGCGTCCGCTCGGACGCCTCGCCCGCCGGAACCCGATAGGCCGGGACGTTGTGCGTCGCGTCCGCGTACTCCGCCCTGACGGCCTCGACGAACGCCTCGGCCTCCTCGACGGTGTCGGCGGGCGCGACGTGTCCAAGGAACTCCGAGCCGCGGACCTCGAACGTCGCCGTGGCGCGCTCCGCGACCGTGCGGTAGGTGTCGCTCACTACCCGTCGATCCGGGACTCGGCTAATAAGGCGTGTCGGTCAGCCGTTCTCCGACTCGTTGGGACCCGACTCGTTCCTTCTCGGCTCGTCGCCCGCTTGACGGGCCACGACGACGCTCGTCGGCGGCGCGAGCCGGTAGAGCCCGACGAACGCGAGCACGCCGACGACCTCGGCCGCCTTTCCGACGATAGCCAGCGGGTCGGCCGCCAGCGCCGCGACCGTCGTCCCGCCGTGCCAGCCGACGTAGCCGACGAGATACGTGGCGAGCGTCCCGGCGCCGAGCGCGTACAGCCGGCGGTACTCGTCGGCCCGGAGCGTCGCGGCCGCGACGACGGCGGTGAAGACGGCCGCGAGCACGAAGACGTACGGTCGGGGATCGGCCGGATCCGACGCCCCGGCCAGTCGCGGCCACGCCCACAGCAGGTGTGCCGCCGCGCTCGTGGCCGCCGCCTGGACCGCCATGACCCGGAGGACGCGCTTTCGGGTGCTCCCCGCCGAGCGTTCGGTTCCGTCGGTTCGGGATCCGTCTTCCCCCATCCGATCACTCCCACGGGTGTCGTCCGGGCGCGTCGGGCCACAGCGGGTACCAGTAGGACTCGTCGTCCTCGAGCCCGAGCTCCCCGTCGAGGACCGACTGGAGCTTGAACTCGGCGCGTTGGTTCCGGTCGCTCGTCCCGTCGGGCGCGAACGGGTAGTACGCCCCGCGGCGGAACGAGTAGATCCAGTAGGCGCGGCCGTCGCCGTTCTCGAAGCCGAAGACGGCCGCGAGGAGCCGCGAGCCGAACCCCTCCTCGATGAACTGGTCGGCGGCGAAGTGGACGCTCGTCACGAGGTCCTCGGGGTCGTCGTCCTCGAGGACGAACCAGTGGTAGCCGTGGTCGTCCTCGTGGCGGTGGAAGCCGGTTCCGGTCTCGATCTCGCCGGCCTCGAGGATCTCCTCGACCATCGAGACGGCGTCGTCGAAGCGGGTGCTGTCGACGCCGGAGAAACACAGCGCGGCCTCGCCGACGTGGTCGTAGCCGAGGTCCGCCTCCATCGTCATGTACGCCGTCGACATCCCGAAGAGGTCCTCGGGGTCGGCCTCTCGGGTCGCGTCCGTCTCGGCGCTCGTTCCGAGCACGGCGCGGATCGTATCGAAGATGCCCATCGGTTGGCCCCTCCTAGGCGACGGGGGGATTAGGGCGTTTCTCCCCGGTCGAGGAACGCCAGGACGCCGCGGGCGTTCAGGCTCGCCTCGGCGCGGGCCCGCTCGGGGTTCCAGAACTCGACGTCGGCGCTCGTCTCCTCGAAGTGCTCGACGACCGCCTCGTCGTCGCCGAATTCCTCGCGTTTCGCCCGGACCGCCGCCACCCACTCGACGTACGCCCGTTTCGCCTCCTCGATCAGGTCGGGGTCGTACTCCCGCGGACCGAAGTGGCCGAAACAGAGGTAGTCGGGCTCGAGGTCGGCTATCATCCCGAGGTCGCGGAGACACTGGTCGAGGTCGAACTGCGGCGGCGGGGTCGTCTGCCGGACCGCGTCGACTTCGGGCACGTAGATGCCCGCGGCGTCCGCGGTGAAGACGACGCCGGCGTCCGGGTCGTGGTACACCGCGTGGTGGGGCGCGTGACCCGGCGCGTCGTGGACGACGAGCTCGCGGTCGCCGAGGTCGATCCGGTCGCCGTCGACCAGTCCCGCGATCCGGTCCTCGGGGACGGGTTCGGGCTCGTCGTAGTACTCCCACTGGTCCCGCACCGCCGACTTCGTCCCGGCGACGAGCCTCTCCGGGTCGACGAGGTGACGCATGCCCCGCTCCGGGAGCGCGACCTCGGCGGTCGGGTACCGCCCGGCCAGGTGGCCCGCCCCGCCGGCGTGGTCGAGGTGGGCGTGCGTCGGGAGGATCCACGCCAGCTCGTCGACGCCGACCCCGATCGCCTCGATCGTCCCGAACAGCGCCTCGCGGTTCGCCCCGGTTCCGGTGTCGATCACCGCGGGCCGCTCGGCGTCGTACACGTACACCGACCCGTACTCTGCGGTGTCGAACATCCCCGTGTCGTGGACGTACAGGTCCGGGACGCCGCGTACCGGCTCGAACTCGCCAGCGTTCATACGGGTCCGCCGACGGCCAGGGCCTTTTACGGATCGGTCGCCCCCGACCGATCCGTCGCCGTCCCGATCCCGTCGTCGACCGTGCGGAGGCTTATGGTCGCGCCGGCCCTCCTCCCGGCATGCGCGTTCTCGTCACCGGTGCGACCGGCTTCGTCGGACGTCGGCTCGTTCCGGCGCTCGTTGACCGCGGCCACGAGGTCGTCACGCTCGTCCGGGACGCCGGGGGCTACGTCCCGCCCGCCGGGGTCCACGTCGTCGAGGGGGATCTCCTGGAGCCGGAGAGCCTCCCGCCGGCGTTTCGAGTCGACGGCGGCACCGTCGACGCCGCCTACTACCTCGTCCACTCGATGGACGGCGGCCCCGGCTACGAGGAGCGCGACCGGAACTGCGCGCGCAACTTCGCCGAGGCGGCCTCCGCGGCGGGCGTCTCCCGCGTCGTCTACCTCGGCGGGCTCGGCGAGGACCGCGACGGCCTCTCCGAACACCTCCGGTCGCGTCGCGAGGTCGAGCGCGTCCTCGCGGAGGGGTCGTACGCGCTGACGACGCTGCGGGCCGCGATCGTCGTCGGCGCTGGCAGCGCCAGCTTCGAGGTGATCCGCGGGCTGGCGGGGCGGCTCCCGCTCATGGTCACTCCGAAGTGGGTCGACACGCTCTGTCAGCCGATCGCGATAGACGACGTGGTCGCCTACCTCGCCGGCGTCCTCGACGTCCCCGAGACCGCGGGCGAGACCTACGAGATCGGCGGCCCCGAGGTGTTGACGTACGCGGAGATCCTCCGGCGGACCCGCCGGCAGTTCGGCCACGGCCTGTACATCGTCCGCGCGCCCGTTCTGAGCCCGGAGCTGTCCGCCCGGTGGCTCCGGCTCGTCACCGACGTGAACCCCTATCTCGCGCGCTCGCTCGTCGAGGGGCTTCGCAACACGGTGATCGTGGAGGACGACCGGATCCGCGAGCTGGTTCCCGTCGACCTGACGCCGTTCGACCTCGCGGTCGCGCGCGCGCTCGATGCCGACGGTCCGGGATCGAGTGTGCGGGGGCCGGAGGCGACCTCGTGAGCCGAAGCTACGGCGAGACGTGGGTGTACGAGAGCCTCGTCGGCGGGATCCCCGGACTGGCGATCCCCCGGCGGATCGCCGTGGCGGTCCAGTTCCTCCTCTTCGAGGTCGCGGTCCTCGTCCTCGGCTGGTACTACGGGCTGTGGAACGCGGTCCTCGCGGGGACGATCGCGGTGCTCGTGGCCGCGGTCGGCAGCGTCGAGATGCATCGGCTCGGCGCGAACAACCGGCTGCTGTCGACGCCGCCGGAGCACAAGCGTCTGCTGTTCGGGTCGAGCATCGAGATCGTGTTGGGGGTGCTCGCGTTCGTCGCGCTCGTGACGTACCTCTTCGTCTGGGACGGAGCGCTGCTCGAGCGGCTGTTCGGCGCGAGTCCGCCCGCGCCGGTCGTGTACGTGACCCTGCTCGTCCTCTGGGATCTCACCTACCGGATCGGCACCTCCTGGTGGAGCGCGGTCGTCGCCCTCTGGCGGGCCGTCCACGTCGACCTCTCCCCGGAGGACGCCGCGATCGCCCAGCGGCTCGACGCGGAGAACGTCGCCTTCTCGGCGGTACAGCTGGCGTTGACCCCGTTCCTCTTCGAGGAACCGATCCTGCTCGGCGCGGTCGTCGGCCACGTGCTCGCCGTCACCGTCGTCTGTTCGGCGGCGATCCTCCTGACTCGCCGCTGACGCGCGCCCGGATCGCCGCTTTCCCGGAAAAAGATCCCCGATCCCCCGCTACTCGCCTTTCATCTCCTGGAACTTGTCGAGGAGTGCCTCGGCGGAGTCGCCGGAGTCGTACGTGAGCGAACCCGAATACTCCGGCCGCTCGGCGTCGAAATCGGCATCGACGGCACTCGTCTTCTGCTCACGACGCTCGTGTTCCGCTTCGTCATAGGCACCCATTGACATGGTACAGCTTCACTTAGCAACTCTCGCACATATACCTGTCGGCGAGTTTCCGTCCCGTTTCTCACCTGCGATGTCTTCACGGGCAGGCCACCGGAAGCCCTTAGCCGAGCCGTGCGGTAGCGGACGCGTGGCACAACCGCTCCGATTCAGGCGCGCTCCGGGCCGGTGGGACGGGAACCGGGTCCGCTCGCGGATCGAACGCCCGCTCGACGGGAACCTCGGCGCGACCGCGAGCGACCCGTGGTTCAAACCGCCCGCCCGGTACGAGGCGCGGCGGTTCGACATGGACGACGGATCGTGGGCGCTGTTCTGTTGGACCGACGACGACGTCGACCCGCCGGCGGGCGCGAGCGGCGGGCCCGTCGGCTACTGGCTCGGCAACACGGAGACGCCGAGCGACCTCTGGCGCACGGACAAGTACGGCTTCGAGGAGGTCCCCTACCCCGTCTCGCGGTGGGCCCAGCGGGAGCTGCTCGCCGGCCTTCACGACGACGAGCCGTGGCTCGCCGACTACCCGCACGTCTCGTGGTTCTTCCTCCCGGTGTTCTGCTCGAAGGACGGCGCGGAGACGACCAGGGCGTTCTTCCGTGACCACGCCGCCGGCTTCCCCGACGCGGCCCGCGAGGAGGGGACGGGCTACGTCGAGCGGCTCCTGCGCCCCGGAATCCTCGACGAGTACCGCGAGACGATGGCCGGCAAGCTCGGCACCTCCACCTCGATGGACCTCGTCCGCATGAGCGCGACCGTCGCGGAGTTCACGGCCGCGAAGCTCATCGCGGACTCGGGGTACGCGTTGACCCCCGAGATCGAGGTGACGACCGGCCACTCGCTCGACTTCCGCGCGACCGACCCCGACACGGGGGCCGGCTCGCTCGTCGAGGTGACCCGACCGCAGCCGGTCGCGACCCGATCCGCGTCCGGCCCCGTCGCGGCCGTCCGCGACACGGTGGAGACGAAGACCAGCGGCCAGCTGGAGGCACACGGCGGCGGCGCGACCCTCCTCGTCGACTGCTCGTCGTTCCCCGACGACGACTGGGCTGCGGTCCGCGACGCGCGACCCGACGTGCGCCACCGGCCCGCGGTCGTCCTCCGCGCCCGCCCGAACGGCCGGACCGAGGCCTACCGGAAGGGGTCGGTGCCGATCGACCTCTCCCCGGCCGTCGAGTGGATCGACTGAGGCCGGCGACGCGGTTGCGTACCGGCGAAAGATACGATCGATCGGCGTGGCTGACGCGACGATCGGTCTTCGGTGCGGTGGCGCGCCGGTGAGCGGGCTGAAGGCCCGCGAACCGCCCGCGAGGGACGCGGCGAGCGTGGCGAGGTACGAACGAAGTGAGTACCTCGATAAGCGAGCGGCGAAGCCGCGAGCCGTGAGCCGCGAGGCTGGGGAGGCGTGAGGTGCGGGGCTGTGCGGTGCGGGAGGGACTCAAAGGGGCAGTCGCGAGGACGAATCCCGGCGAAGTAAGCACCGCAGCGGAGGAGCGAGTGAAACGAGCGACTGAGCGAGGAGCACAGCGAGCCGCGCGAGTCCTCGCGGCTGGGGCTTTGGAGGTGTTCACCGCAGTCGTATCTCTCACTTCGTACTGCCGCGGCTCGTCGGGAACCGTCCGCAAAAATCGAACCGCTAACCGCCGCTGCCGTCTCAGAACGAGACCGGCTGCGGGCCGTTCTCCCCGTCCGTCGTCGGGTCGCGGTCCGAGTAGAACCGTCGGCCGACGCCGCGATGGCAGACGCCGGCTCGCAGCGTCTCGAAGACCTCGTCGGGCGCGTCGAACGTCTGGTCGCCGAACCGCTCGAGCACGTCCCCGAGCCGCTCCGAGCCGTCGGCGAGCTCTACGGTCGCGTTTCCGTGAGCCGCGATCAGCTCTTCGGAGGTGGTCGGGAACTGGTGCCGTTCGATCCGGTCGTCGACGCCGTTCAAGCGCATCAACTACGCCGAGTCGCCGGAGGTTCTTAATGATTGTCCATGTACGACCTTAGTCGGACGCCACTTCCTTATACGTCATAATACCGCGTGCGTCACACGTCATGAATTCGCACGACCGCGCCCGGTTCGGTTCCGCCGCTGCTTAGTGGATCCGGCCCGAACCGGCGGCATGACCGCCGAGGAATCCGGCTCCGTGGCCGACGTCGATCTCGTCGCCGACCTCCACACCCACACGACCGTCTCCGACGGTACCCTGACGATCGACGAGGTCCCGGCGGCCGCCCGCGAGGCCGGGCTCGACTGGGTCGCCGTCACCGACCACGACCGGATCCATCCCGGCATCGACGCCCCCGTGGTCGAGCGCGAGGACGTCCGGCTCGTCCGCGGGATCGAACTGCGCGTCGACGCGGGCTTCGAGCGGCTCGACCTCCTCGGGTACGCCGTCGAGCATACCGACGCACTCGACGCCGAGATCGACCGACTCCAGACCGACCGCCGTGAGCGCGGCGCGGCGATCCTGCGTCGCGTCGAGGACCGACTCGGCGTCGACCTCGGCGTGGAGCCCCGCCCCGGCCTCGGCCGGCCGCACGTCGCCCGCGCGATCGAGGCGTCGGCCGCGCCGTACGACTACGCCGACGCCTTCGACGAGCTGATCGGGAACGACGGCCCGTGTTACGTCGCCCGCGACGTGACCGACCTCGACCGCGGGATCGACCTCCTCCGCGAGTCGTGCGCGCTCGTCGGGCTCGCACACCCGTTCCGCTACGACGACGTCGACGCGGCGCTGGACGTCGCCCGCGATCTCGACGCAGTCGAGCGATTCTACCCGTACGGTCGACCGGTCGACGTCGACCGGATCGACGAGGTCGCCGCCGACGCGGACCTGCTCGCGACGGGCGGGAGCGACGCCCACGAGCGGACGCTCGGCGCGGCCGGGCTGGCCGAGGCCGCGTTCGCGCCGGTCCGCGAGCGGCTGCCGGCTCCGCGCTGACCGGGCCGTCGGGGCCTCCCCGATCGGTCGCCGGATCCCCGACGAGGAACAGGGTTAACTCCCGGCGCGACCGAGGGATCGACATGCGGTGTCACTACTGCGACAGCGAGGCCGCCTACGAGGCCGAACAGGCCGGCGTCGTCGTCGGGCTCTGCGCCGAGCACTTCCGCGAACGCGTCGAGGAGCTGGCCGACGACGAGGGGCTGGCGGCGCTCTCGGACCGGCTCGACGTCGAATCGAGCGAGACCGAGTGACGCGGCAGCCGTCCGTTTTCTCGATCAGCCAGCGCGCGAGCGAACCCTAAAAGACGGTCCGCGACCAACCGGCCCGTATGTACCCCACCGACCGCCCGCGACGGCTCCGCACCGACGGGATCCGCCCGCTCGTCAGCGAGTCGTCGCTGTCGGCGACCGACCTCGTCGCGCCCGTCTTCGTCGACGCGACGACCGACGAGCGCGTGCCGATCGAGTCGATGCCGGGCCACGAGCGCGTCCCTCTCGACGAGGCGGTCGCGCGCGTCGAGGAGGTCCGCGACACGGGTGTGGAGGCGGTCATCCTCTTCGGGATCCCCGAGACGAAGGACTCGACGGGGAGCCGGGCGTACGCCGACGACGGCGTGGTCCAGCGGGCGATCCGCCGGATCTCGGAGTCGACCGACGCGTACGTGATCGGCGACGTCTGTCTCTGTGAGTACACCGACCACGGCCACTGCGGCGTGACCGAGGAGGGTGCCGAGAGCGACCCGACGCTGACGGTGCGAAACGACGAGACGCTGGCGCTGCTCGCGGAGACCGCGGTGTCGCAGGCCGACGCCGGCGCGGACATGGTCGCGCCCTCGTCGATGACGGACGGACAGGTGGCGACGATCCGGGAGGCGCTCGACGACGCGGGCCACGAGGACGTGGCGCTCATGAGCTACGCCGCGAAGTACGAGTCCGCCTTCTACGGCCCGTTCCGCGACGCCGCCGACGGCGCGCCCGCCTTCGGCGACCGCCGACACTACCAGATGGACCCCGCCAACCGACGGGAGGCGCTCCGGGAGGCCCGACTCGACGCCGAGGAGGGCGCGGACGTGCTGATGGTGAAGCCCGGACTGCCGTACCTCGACGTCGTCTCGGACCTCCGCCGGGAGTTCGACCGGCCGATCGCCGCCTACAACGTCTCCGGCGAGTACGCCATGCTCCACGCCGCCGCCGAGAAGGGCTGGCTCGACCTCGAGGCGGTCGCTCACGAGTCGCTCGTCGCGCTCAAGCGCGCGGGCGCGGACCTGATCGTGACCTACTTCGCGGAGGACCTGGCCGACCGGCTGTAAGCGGCCCGCCGGTCGCGGCGGTCTCGTCGATGGAGCCGATCACCCGCCGCGTTCGAGTCGAGTCATCCGTCTCGTTCGAGTCGAAACCGCGTCGTCGCCCTCCCCTCGAAGCGCGGGCCCGGTCCCGCCGCCGCGAAGTCGGCGTCCTCGAGCGCGTCGGCGCGACGCTCCTCGCCGTCGACGACGACCGCCTCGACGTCCATCCCCTCCCGTTTCGCGAACCGTTTGGGCTCCTCGAGCAGGCGATCGAGCGCCGGGGCCGTCCCGGCGAAGTCGGTCACGTGGACGGTCCCCGCGCGGACGTCGAACGCGACGAACCCGGCGAGCCCGTCGGGCGCGTCGAAGCCGTTCTCCGCGCCGGGGTTTCCGCTCTCGGGATCGGCGTCTCCGTCCCCCGAACCGACGTTCCGATCCTCGTCGCGCCCGTCGGCCGCGACCCTGACCGTCCGGTCGTGTATCGTGTCCACGAGCACGTCCGCCGGTCGGCCGGTCACGTCGGCGAGCGCCTCGGCGTCCGACTCGAGCGCGTCACGGATCCGCATACCCGTCGTCTCTCGGCCGGGCGGTTAAGTCCGCGGTCGCCGGGAGGGCGAGCCCGCGGCCGCCGACCGAATGAATTTAACGCGCCGGCGCGCACGTCTCCAGCATGAGCAAATCCACCAAGATCGTTCTCGGCACGGTCGGGATCTCCGCCGCGCTCGCGGTGCTTATCATCCTCTCGTACGTCTTCGGCACCGCCGGGTGATGTTCTCGGCCCGCGATCTCGACGCCGACCTGGCGGCGGTTCGTGACCGCCACGCCCCCGGATCGCCGGTGATCGACGTCGACGCCGAGTTCGAGACGCTGCCGCCCGCGGCCGCGGAGGACCTCGGCCTGTTCGTCGACGGGTTCGACCCGTTCTCGTGTCCCGACGAGTGGCTCCCCGCCGACGCGCCGGAGACCCTCCGCCGGTACGCGGGGCCGACGTTCACGGTCGGGCTCCCCGGCGCGGGGACCGCGGTCCGGACCACGCAGACGGAGCCGCAGGCGGTCCTCCTCAAGCGCCGCGCGGAGGGGACGCCCGAGGACTTCCTCGCCTTCCTGATCGCGGACCGGCTGGTTCGGATCGGGGTCGAGCCGCCGGCGGGAACGGTCGCCTCGTCCGAGGAACCCGGCGACCGGCTCCCCGAGACGTTCCTTCCCTTCTTCGGGCCGCGATACCGCGACCTCGACGCGGCGATCCGGCGCCCGGACCGGAGCGCCGACGGGGACGCCTCGCCCGCCGACGGATCCGACGACGCGACCTCCTCCGAGGCCACCGCCCGGTTCGACGCCGCGGACGTCTTCCAGGTCGCGAACGCGCTGTACGACGCGTGGGTCGGCCTCCACGTTCGCGACGTCTTCGCCACCTGGGAGGGGGAGTTCCCCCGGCTGTTCGACGCGTGGATCGACGCCGGCGACCGGCTGGAGGGGCGGCTCGCGGGTCTCCCGAGCGAGGTCGCCCGCGGGGAGACCGACTTCGCGAGCGCGACCGAGTACGCCTGCTCCGCGGTTCGACACGGGCTCGATCTCCCCGCGCCCTTCGCCGCGCTGGACACCGCGGCGTACCGCGAGCGGGGCGCTCCCTACGCGGTGACGTGGGCGGAGAAGACGTTCGCGTCGCTTCGGGAGGCGTAGTCCTCAGAGGTCGACCGAGACGTTGCCGTCGCCGTCGAGCGAGATGACCCCGTCGAAGAGCTCCCGGAAGCGGTCGAGCGTCGCCACCTCGTGGACCTCCTCGGAGAGGTGGAAGATGCCGACCGCGTCGTGTGCCTTCAGCAGCTCGAGGATCTCGGCGGCGGCCTCGTAGACGGCGTCGTCGTCGGCGTAGTACGCCATCTCCGTGAGCGAGTCGACGGAGACGCGGCGTTTCCCCTCCGTCTCCTCCAGGAATCGCTCGACGCGGTCGACCACGCCGTCGAGGTCGTCGGGGGCGGAGACGTAGTAGACATCGTCGGCGGAGCGTCGCGAGTACCCCCGCTCGACGGAGAGCGTGTCGAGGATCGTCGCCTTCTCCTCGTCGACGTCGTAGTACTCGAGCTTCTGTTCGACCTCGCGCGCGGTCGTCCGCGTGGAGACGACGAGGAACGCGTCGGTGTCGGTCTTCAGGAAGTCGGTGTCGATCCGGTCGGTCTCGCCGATGCTCGGGTGGACGAGCAGGAGTCCCGTCCCCCCTGGGATCGTTTCGGGTCCGTTCTCGACGGCGAGCGCGTAGTCCATACACGGGGAACCGGCCCGACCGACTTAACGGTGCGGGCCGGCGGTCGTCGCTGTCGGACGGTCCCGCCGGACGGCTTTTCACGAGCCCCCTCGTCGGTACGGCCGCATGGACGGTCACGAAAGCGCGCGGGACGTCTACCGGCAAGCGCTCCCCGTCGTGCTCGTCAGCCTCGTCGCCGGGCTGTTCGCGGGCACGATCCTCGGCTCCGAGACCATGCGGTCCGGGATCGAGAGCGTTCCCGGCATCCTGCTTCTCCTCCCGGCGTTTCTCGCGACCCGCGGCGGCGTCTACGGCTCGCTCGGCGCGCGGCTCTCGACGGGCCTCCATCAGGGAGTGATCGAGCCGACGTTCGCGCTCGACCGGCGGCTCACGAACGCGATCGTCGCCTCCTTCATCAACGGGATGACGATCTCCGTCTTCATCGCGGTCATCACGTACCTCACCCTGTTCCTCCTCGGAGGGCGGGGGAGCCTGTTCGCGCTCGTCGGGATCATGATCGTCGCGGGCTTCCTCTCGGCGGTGCTGATGCTCTCGGTGTTGATCACCGTCATCTTCGTCGGCTACAGGCGCGGGCTCAACCCCGACAACGTGATCGGCCCCGTCGTGACGACGCTGGGAGACGTCTTCGGCGTGTTCTTCCTGCTCGTGGGGATCTACGTCGTGGGGGTGATCACGTGAGCGAGCCGCGGGGCGACGCCGCCGACGCCGCCGCCGACGCGACCTCCCCCGCGACGGTCGCGGACGACGCCGTCCCGGACGAGGGGGCCCCCGTCGACGAGTGGTCGATATTCCGCATCGTCCGCACGATGATCCCGCTTCTCGCGGCCCTGTCGGTGCTCCAGCTCGTCTCGGGGACCGTCCTCGAGAGCTTCGAGCGGACCCTGCTACAGTACCCCGCGCTCCTCGTTCTGCTTCCGGTCCAGATCGGGACGGCCGGGAACCTCGCGTCGATCATGTGTTCGCGGCTCACCACGCAGCTGTACCTCGGCACCTACGCGCCGCGCCTCTCGAATCCGGACGTTCGCGCCAACGTGGTCGCCGTCTTCGCGCTCGCCGGGACCGTCTTCGGGCTCGTCGGCGTCGCGGCGTGGGCCATCGGCGTCGCGCTCGGCGGGACGCTCGGGCTCTCCCGCGTCCTTCTGGTCGCGCTCGCCTCCGGGCTGCTCCTCGCGGTCCTCGTCGTGGTCGCGAGCGTCGTCGCCGTCGAGGTCTCCTATCGGGTCGGGCTCAACCCCGACGACACGACGATCCCGGTCGTGACGAACGCGTGTGACGTCGCGGGCGTGTTGATCCTGTTCGGGGTCGTCGGCGTCGTCGTGTGACCGCCTCCGGCTCGGGAGGCGACGGATCAGAACACGCTGTCGGCCGTCGCGGCCCCGACGACGCTGAAGACCGCGCCGACGGAGACCGCCTTGGCCGTCGTTACCCACAGCGCCGTCCCCGTGACGCCCTGCTCGATGAGGAACGTGTCGGGCGCGTCGAAGAGGACCGCGAGCACGACCACCGACCCGAACGAGACCGTCATCAGCGAGAGGAACCTGACGGGGATCCCGGCGACCTCCTGTTCGGCCTCGGGGTCGCGGCCGGTGTCCGCCCGGTACAGCGTGGCGTACCCGATCGCGGCGACCATGACGGCCGTGAGGACCGCCTGGAGCCAGTTCATCCCGATCGCGAGCACCCACACCTCCTCGGTGACGACGAACGGCCCGGCCAGGAGGAACCCGCCGACCATCTGCTGGGCGGAGTCGGCGACCCGAAACCGCGGTCGACGGAGGCTCGGGCGTCTCATACCCCGACCACCCGGCCTCGGGAGAAAAACGCGTCGCTCGCGCCGTCGCCGTCCGCGTCGGCTCGCCGGCCGCCGTCGATCCGGTTTTGTCCCCCGGCGCCGTCCTCCGCGTATGAGCGTCAGAGCGGAGTTCGACGAGTGGGCAAGCGCCGGCAGGGACCGCGGCATGGAGGACCGACACTGGCACACCGCGAAACACGTCCTCGCGCGCATGCCGGTCGAGGCGGGCGATACCGTCCTCGATCTGGGAACCGGGTCCGGCTACGCGTTGCGGGCGCTGCGCGAGCGCGACGTGGGCCGCGGCTACGGCCTCGACGGCGCGCCCGAGATGGCCCGGAACGCCCGCGGCTACACCGACGACGACGCGATCGGCTTCCTCGTGGGAGACTTCGACGCGCTCCCGTTCGCCGACGACTCGGTGGATCACGTCTTCTCGATGGAGGCGTTCTACTACGCGACGAACCCGCACAACACCCTCGAGGAAGTTCGCCGGGTGTTGAAGCCCGGCGGGACCTTCTACTGTGCGGTCAACTACTTCGCCGAGAGCGAGCAGACCCACGGCTGGCAGGAGAACATCTCGATCGACATGACGCTGTGGAGCCGCGCGGAGTACCGCGAGGCGTTCCGGGAGGCCGGGCTGTACGTCGCCGAGCAGGACGCGATCCCCGACCGCGAGATCGAGATCCCGCCGGAATCGGCGTTTCCGACCGACGAGTGGGAGCGCCGCGAGGCGATGGTCGACCGCTACCGGACGTGGGGGACGCTTCTGACTGTCGGCGTCGCGCCCTAACTACGAACCCGTTTTCGACGCAATAGCCGGTTCCAAGATCCCGACTGCTCGGCCATAGGTCGTTGCTGTCGCAGTGAACATCCACAAAGTCCCAGCCGCTCGGCTATACTCGGTTGCTGGCGCGACGAACACGTCCAAAGCCCCAGCCACGGGGAGGCCGGACGCTCGTTGCGCTCCTCGTCGCTCGCGTTGCTCGCTCCCTGTGGTGCTTACGTCGCCTCCGGCCTCCTCGCGACTGCCCCTTTGAGTCC
>NZ_NHPJ01000007.1 GCF_002252985.1 Halorubrum halodurans
GGCCGTCCGCCGTACGGCGGTCGCGTCCACCGTCGCAGACAGCGTGACGGTGCGTGATGCGCCCGGGTCGAGCGTGACGTTCTCGGTGTCGACCACCGTGCCACCGACCCGGAGTTCGATCGACTGGCTTCCGGCGGCGTCGCCGTCATTGCGTACGGTCGACTCGGCGGTGAGAGTTCCACCGGCGTCGACGAGATCCGGCGTGACGACATCCTCAACGACGAAATTCTCCGTTGCGGGCTGGGTCGTGACCACGAGACTGTCGCGTGCGTCTCCGGCAGCAAGGACGACCTCACGTTCGCCTGCCGGTTCGGAGTCGCCGACGGGGTACTCAAAGCTGACCGAGGTGGTTTCGTTTGCGGGGAACGTGACGTTCTCCTCCGTGAGGGCTTGCCCGTCGCGTTCGAGGGTGACGTTGCGCCGGGCAGTCCGCTCTCCGTCGTTGGTCACGCTCGCGACGACCGTCACGTTCTCGCCGGGAGTAACCGTCGAATCGGAGGCGTCCTCGTCGATGTCGACGCTGAGGCTCGCCGGATCGGGCTCGGCGACGGCGAAACTGGCCGTCGTTTCGACGTCGGCGTTTTCGGCCGTGATCTCGACCGTAACCGTGCTTCCGGCGTCCGCGTCATCAGTTTGGTACTCGGCCACGAGCGGAGCGTTGTCGGACGTCGTGTTCCGGACGACGTTCAGGTTCTCTTGATTGCCCTGAACGACTTCGAACTCCACCGGCTCGCCCGGGAAGTCGGTACCGAACTGGTCGATCCCGCGAGCGGTCACTTCGACGGTATCGCCCGGTTCAGCCGGATCCGGTGCCGCCGTCACGTCCGCGATCTCGTCGAACCTCGGTTCCTCCACGTCGAAGCTGACCGTCGTGTCGGCACCGGCCAACGTATCGCCAGCGTCCGGGTCGCCGGCAGCTATCCTTACCGATACTTCGCTCCCAGCGTCGCTCACGTTCGGGGTGTACGTGGCCTGTACACGGCCGTTCGCTCCCGTCTCTCCGTCGACGGATGACATCTCACCGCTCCCGTCGATAACCTCGAAGGTCACGTTCTCACCCGCATCAACCGGATCTCCGCGCTGATCGAGCGCCGTCGCCGACACGGTCACGCCGGTTCCGGGACCAGCTGGGTCCGGTCGTGCCTCCTCCCCGTCGAAGGCAGCCACCGTGAGTTCGTCCTCGCTTTCGAGCACCTCGATGAAGCCGCCGGTCGGCGGGGTCCCCTGTTCTCGCGGGACGAAGTTGACTTCGTACTCGTAGAACCCGGCGTCCAACTCACTGACCGGCTTGGTGAACGTCACCGTCCCATCCTCGTCGGCGTCGAGCTCGATCGTTCGTGTGGCTTCCGAGACGGTCGAGGAGTCGGTCGAATCACGGATCTCCAAACCGAGGGTGAACTCCTCGGTCCGATCGAGTTCGTTTCGGACCTCGAACGCGACCGCCCCCTCGTCGCCTTCGATGAGCGCTCCGGCGTTGACCGCCGGATACTCCCCGGGAACGGATTCGGGGAGGGCCTTCGAGGGCCCCTCGACGGTCACGTCCCCGCCGAGTTCGTCGCTTCCGCTCGATATCGTTACGTCGTACGCACCGGCGCCGAGTTCGCCGGTCACTTCTTCGAACGTGACGGTGGCACTGTCGCCGCCGGCCAGCGTGATCGATTCGTTCCGCGAGAGCGTTTCCGTCGGTCCGTCGACGACTCTGAGTGTGATCTCTGTGGTCGTTTCCGTCCCACCGACGTTTTCCACCTGGACGGTGACGTCCTTGACGGCTCCGTCGGTCACTGTCGTCTCCGATCCGTCCCCGGCAATGTCCAACTCGGACAGCGCAAGCTCACCCGGCGCCTCTACCGTTATCGAGCTGGTTTCAGTGTCCTGGTCGGTAACGACTTCGACGGTGGACTCGCCGGAATCGTCGATCGAAACCGCGTCGAAGACCACCGTCGCGGTTTCGCCCTCCGCCAGCGTGACGTTCCGCGTGGCCACCGGTTCGTCGTCGACGAACAGCGTGGTGTTCCGTGTGGCCGAGGTCCCGCCAGCGTTGGTCACGCCGGCGGTCACCTCGAACGCCTCGCCCTCGGCGACCACATCCGGCGTGTCGAGCGTTTCGACCTGGAACTCGGCCGGGGCGACGACCGAGACCGAGTCGGTCGCGTCGTCGTCACCAGTTCGTACGGTCAGGTTACGGGTACCGATATCCGTCTCGGTCGTGGGGACGGTGACGGTGAACTCCCCCGTCTCGTTCGAGCTGAGCGTGACGTTCTCTCTCGTCTCGACGAGCGTGTCGTTGAAGCTGAACTCGAGGTCCGTCGTCGCCGCCACGCCCCCGTCGTTTTCGACAGACGCGGTCACAGTGAGGGTGTCCCCCGCCGTGACGGTCTCGTTGAACTCAAGCGTTCTGACCTCGGAGTTCGGCTTGGAGACGACCTCGATCTCGAGACTATCGAGATCGTCGTCGGAATCGACGTTTGCGGTATAGGTCCCCGCGGCGAGAGGGACCTCCTCAAGGGTGAACTCGATCGTCTCCGTCGTTCCCGGCTTGATCTGGATGTCCTTACGCTCGGTGATCTCGGCGAAATCTAGGCCGATCGACTGGGTACCAGCGGTTTCTCCGGTGTTTGTGACGTTCGCGACGATCGTCGCGTTCGTCCCGGAGACGACGGCGGCATCGGAGCCGTTCTCGTCGATCTCGACTTGGAACTCGGGCGGGCCGAGGATCGTGACCTTTTCACGTGTGAACTCGTCTGCCGTATCAATTGATACATTGACCGTGCCGACGTCGTCCTCGGTCGTGTTCGCGGTGAAGTTGAGCTCCCGATCTTCACCCGGAGCGAGCGTGACCGTCTCTGTCTCGATGAGCGTGTCGTTGAGGCTGAACTCGACGTCTCGCGTGTCCTCCACCCCGCCGATGTTCTCGGTGGTCGCAGTTACCCCGACGTCGTCTCCGGCGACGACCTGGTCATTGACCGACGTAATACCGACGTCGAAGAACGCGTCCTGGACCACGTCGACGGTCAGGTTGACGGTGTCGTCCTCGGAGCGGACCTCGACGGTGTAGCTACCGGGTGCCGCGGTGACTTGGTCGAAGCGGAACTCGATCGATTCGGTCGTTCCCGGGCCGAGCGAGACCCCTGCCGTTTCGGTGTCGTTTTCGAGGTTGGCCTCGATCGTTTGCGTGGCAGTGGAGCCACCGACGTTGGTGACGTTCGCGACGAGCGAGAGGTTCCCGTCAGCGAGGACCCGCGTGTCGGTGGCCGACTCGTCGATGTCGACTTTGAAAGACGCGTTCTCGCGAACCGACACGACCGCAGTGTCGTTACTGGTCTCGCTCACGACCTCGGCGGTGATCTCCGGTACATCAGTCGCCTCCGTCTGGTAGACGAACGTCTCAGTTGCTTGCGGCCCGCCTGCGGGATCCGCGCCGTCGAACCGGCGCAGCACGTCCAGATCACCGTCAGTGTCGGGTCCGTACAGCGCCGTCTGGTCGGCGGCTAACCCTCCGTCGCCCGCGTCGTGTTTGCCCGTCCGCTGTAGCAGTTCTCCGTCAGTCGTGAACTGAGCCAGCTCGCTCGGACGAGCCGTACCGACCCATAGTGTGTCGTTCCGATACGCGAGCCCGTTCGGACCGTTATTGAGATCAGCCCGTACATCGAACCGAGAGCGCTGTTCGCCCGTCTCGGGGTTCAGTTCACGAACGTTGTTTCCCGTTACCTCGGAAACCCAGAGGGATCCGTTCTCGTAGGCGAGACCGTACGGGTCGTATCCGTATCCTTCGAGCCGCGAGCGAACCGTCCCGGTTTCGGGGTTCAACTCGACGATCTCTCCGTCAAAAGAACTCGAGGCGGCGTCAGCGAACCAGATCGAGCCGTTTCCGTACGCGAGCCCCTTTCGGCTCCCCTCCGGCGCGTCGAACTCGGAGATCATCTCGCCTGTCGTGCGATCGATCCCGACGATCGTTCCGTCGTCAATTACGTAGATCGCGTCGTCACTGAGGGCGACTCCCGACTGTGCTGAAACGTTGTATTCCGCGTCGGTCGGTCGGAGTTCGACGGACCGATTTTCGACGACGTCGCCGTCAACGAGGAACTCGATGGACTGGTTCGTGGCCACGCCCGCTTCGCTCGCGAGTTCGGCTTCCACGGAGACTTCGGATCCGGCCGTGACCTCGCTCGGAGCGGACGTGATGTCGACCGTGACGGTCCGGTTCTCTCCGGAATCATCCTCGTTGACGACCACCTGTTCTGGCGGGATCGCCTCACCTGAATCATCATACAGTCTAATATTGTCGAAGTACGCACGGTTTTCCTCACCGCGAGTTCTCAGAATCAACGTGTGGGTGCCGTCGTATTCGGAGACGTTCCCCTCCTCGGTGTGCCACTGGTCCTCGGCTTCCTGGGTCGCACCCATTACTCCTGAGTTAATGTCATCTACATGTACTTTTATGTCTCCGGCAGCTGAACTGCTAGATTTGACATAAATATCACCGCGTATCGTCGAAACCGTTGAGAGATTCAGATCGATAGTTGCCCAACTCTCTCCGAGGCCCGACGAGCCGCTGAGATACAGTGACTGCGTTCCATCAGTCGCACGATCGGTGGTCACTTGTTGCGTTCCGTCCGTTTTCTCAAGCGACCATCGATCCGGTAGCTGTTGGCCGTCAGTATCTCGTTCGAAAGAGAGTGCCGGCACTGATGAACTGATTTCAGTCGAGATCGTCACCTGCGCGCCGTCAGTAACGGGTGAGCCGTCTCGAGAGATCGGTTGGCCGTGATTGTTTCCGTCACCGTCGGTAGTGTTCGCCCGGTGTAGCATCGCGACGAGCGACCGGTTTTCGGTGAGTTCCGTGACGTCGTCGTCACTGTCGACCGTCGCACTCAAATCGACGGACACGTTCCGGTGTTTTTCGCCGTCGAGGACGGTAGATTCGCCGATCTTCGTTCCGATCGTTCCGTCACTGTCAGTTTCGTGGAGCACCACAATGAAGGGCTCAGCCGGAACTGACTGATTTCCGAATTGCGCTTCTTCGACGATAACGGTCGACGATCCGTTCTGTAGCGATCGATTCTCGAAACGAACTGACGCTGGTGGAGACTGTATGGTCACCGTCCACGTGTCTACGGCTGTACTGGATCGAACCGTGACGGGGCGTTCGCCGCTATCGTTCTCGCCGATCGGGGCCGTGAAGTTCAGGCGTCGAGTGCTACCACCGTCGAGGGTGACGTTCTCTCTCGTTTCAACGAGCGTATCGTTTACCAGGAACTCGATGTCTTGGGAATCCCTCGTCTCGGCGTCGTTTGTGACGTTGACGACAGCTGTCAGATCACGCCCTTCAGTGACTGTTTCGGTCGATTCGTTGCGATCGATGTCGACCCTGAAGGAAGGGTTATCACTGTCCGAAAAGATTATGAGTGCCGGATAGTCTTCCGTCGTGGTCCACGTCCCGTTGAAGTTTAGCCCGGACATATTCGTGCGGGCGGCCTCACCAGTCATCTCGGCGGTAGCGAGCCCGACAGCACTGCCAGCCGAACTCGCCTGCCCAGTCGTCTGTTCGTCCCAGTACGAGTCTTGAACCGTGCCGGTATTACGTGGCCCAGTATCCGTCCAGTTCGTTCCAGTGAGTCCGCCCACACTGGTCTGCCCACTCACGGAACCCACAGCGAACGTATCTCGAACCGTCCCGCCGTTGCCACCCACGAGTCCGCCTACTCGAGTTTCTCCACTCACATTAGCCGAGACTGTCACGTTCTGAACGGTGCCATCCGAATTAGTCCCGACGGATCCGCCTACCCACTCTTTTCCACTCACATTGCCGAAGACAGTTGCATTCCGAACCACCACATTACCGAATGGACTAGCAATGTTACCGGCGAGTCCGCCCACACTAACGCCCCCATTCACATCGCCGAAGAATTTAATATTCCGAATCGTTCCTCGAGGACCAACTTCACCAGCAACTCCGCCATCACCCCTCACGTTGCCGGAGACTGTCGCGTTCCGAACCGTACCATAATGACTACCGACAAGTCCGCCCGAAGTACTGCCCCCACTTACGTTGCCGGAGACCGTTGTATTCCGAACCGTGCCCTGATTAGTACCGGCAAGTCCGCCAGTATCACCAGCTCCCTTTACTGTGATGTCCTTTAGCGAGAGATCCGTGAGTACCGCAGGGTCATCGATAAAGTTGAAGAGTCCGACCCAATCTTCACTGGGCCGAGCGATTGTGAGGCCTGTAATTGTGTATCCGTTGCCGTCAAATGACCCGCTGAATGTCGAACCCCTTCCGAACCCAGAGTAGGTACCGATCGGATCGAATCCTTTCCCGTTATTCCAATACGATGTACTCGATGCGTCGATATCGCCGACTAACTCATAATGCGCGTCGAGATCATCTTCCATCGCTTGTAGCTCCGAGGCATTACTGATGAGGTAGGGGTCGGCTTCGGTACCGTTCCCCGCCAGATCGCTCGGATCGATGTCGACTTCCTCGGGAGTGGTCACGTTGACCGTCGCAATAGTGACGTTCGAGTCTTCGATCAGATACTCGTCGGTTCCGCCAGTCCGGTTTGCCTCCACGTCGGTGACGACGACCGGATACCGTCCCGGTGTCGTCGGGGCGGTTCCGGTGACGGTCGTTGAGACACTGAGCGTACCGTTGGAAACGCTTGCCTCAGTGTAGTCAATCCGTACGTCTTCTTCGGGTCCTTCCGTCGAATCGTTGTCGATCTCCAGATCGAACCCTTCGAGGCTCACGGTGATCTCACCGTCCTCGTTCGTCAGCGACGTGTTTTCGACGGTGACACTCACGATATACTCTTGTGACTCGCCAGTTGCGGTAGTCGTCGGTGTGATCGACGAGCGACTTGCGTTGATCGTCGGTGACGTATCCTGACCATCTTCCGTGTCGCCGGTTTCCTCGAGGGCGATCAGTTTGGGGTAGTCATTCGGCTGCGTCTGCCAGACCTCGCCGAACTCGAGCCCGGTCATGTTCGTCCGAGCTGCCTGGCCGGTCATTCGTGTGTCCGAGAGCCCGATTCCCGCCGCCGAAGAGGACTGACCGGACGTGGTTTCATCCCAATACGCTTCGCTCACCGATCCACCGAACTTGTCAGCAACGAGCCCCCCCGATCCGTCCGGGCCGATCACGTCGGCGGCGGCGAAACTTTCGGTAATATCTCCGCTACTAGACCCAGCTAGTCCACCGACGTCGGTGGATCCGTTAACTCGACCAACGACGGAGACGTTCTTCATCGTTCCTCCGAATTCACTGCTGTGTCTTCCAGCAACACCTCCAATATCCGAGGAACCGTCGACGTTTGCGTCGACTGAAGCTATCTCGATCGATCCTGCGTTGCTACCTGCGATACCTCCAACCCCGTCCGTTCCATCAATACTTCCATCTACGGCTACTCCGTGGATCGTTCCGATGTTCGTGCCAACTATCGCTCCCGTACTGGCTCCTCCCGAAACGTCTGCGTTCGGTACTCGCAAGTTGGACACCGACCCGTCAGTATCGACGAACCCGAACATGCCAACTCGATCGGTCGTTGGTCGGGAGATGGTTAGACCCGAAATCGAATATCCCTGCCCATCCACGCTACCATCGAATCCCTGTATGGGATCGAAACCGGATCCGTCGTTCCACGTGCTCGTTTCGGACGCGTCGAGATCATTGATCAAAACGTAGTTCGCACTAGTGTTCCCCTCTATCGCCTGAAGCTCGGATACGTTCGTGATCTCATACGGATCCGATTCGGTTCCGACGCCCTCCATTCCCGCAAGCAGGTCGTCGTACTCCGACTCGTCGGGCGCTTCCGCCGACGCCGTCGTTTCGTTCGTTCCGTCCTGTGCGGCGACCGGTGCGGCTCCGACGGCGATCGCCACGCCGATCAGGACGACGACAGCACAACCGATCCCGAGAAGACGCCGGTCGACTACCCGTGACGATCCGGGTGTCGACGAGCTATCGACAGTAGTCATCCACCTGTTTCCCCGACCGTTCGGCGGATGGAGTCGCTTCCAGGGTCGACGCGGGCGACAGCACCGGTCCCTCACCGTCGACGTCGTCACCGTCGCCGACGCGTGGCGCGTATGCCGTCCTCAACGACGATCGATCCTCCTCATCGCTCGAAAAGTAGACGATCGATCCTGTTTGTCCCGTCCTCTCCTCATCGTTCGGCCAACTAGTACCACGACAGCAGTATCCGATCGGCCCCCGATCCCAATCAGATTGTGACATTGACAATATCCGAAAGTTGAATTTACTTTAAATTTGTGCCGTGAACAGATCTCGATCGTTGGCAGTGAGCGTCGTAATAAACAGAAACGCACGTCACCGTCGAGGTTCGTCCGTCAGTCCGACCGCCGTCCTCGTAGAGCGCCCGTCGCGGCGAGCACCGTCGCGGCCACGAACGCCCCGAGCAGCCCGAATCCGGGCGTGCTGTCGTCGGTGACACCGTCGTCGGCTTCGGCGCTCCCGTCATCGGACGCGTCGGCCGTATCGTCCTCGGTCGTTCCGTCGTCGTCGCTCCCGTCATCGTTCTCGATCGACCCATCATCGCTGCCGTTGTCGCTGTCAGCGCTCGTCGACCCGTCGTCGTCCGCGTCGTTCTCCGTGGTCACCGCGAACAGGGAGAATCCGGGCGTCTCCGCTTCGAGCACGACGCGTTCGGTCCCTTCCTCGACGACTGTCGTCTCGAGCGATTCCCACGCTCCGTCGGAGAACCGCTCGACGCGGAGTTCCTCGGTGG
Source organism: Halorubrum halodurans (assembly GCF_002252985.1). Lineage (GTDB taxonomy): Archaea > Halobacteriota > Halobacteria > Halobacteriales > Haloferacaceae > Halorubrum > Halorubrum halodurans. The sequence continues at coordinate 8,745 of NZ_NHPJ01000007.1, forward strand.
TGGCGTCGTGTTCCTCGAGTCGCGCGGTGTCGACCGTCATCCGGATCGTCGCGGGGGAATCACGGGCGTCCTCGGGAACGGTGATCTCCGAGACTTGGACGGCGGTCCCGGAGGGTGGTTCGACGTCCGCGGGCTCCGATTCCTGCGTCGTGACTTCCACCGTTCCCTCCACGTCGCTCTCGAAGGCGACTTCCTCGACCGGCGAGCCTTCGTCGAAGGCGGCTCGAGAACCGCCGGTAGTCGCCTCGATCGTCGCCTCGGCCTGCTGGACGGCTTCCGTCGGCTCGTTCTCGGAGCCGTCGTCGACTTCACCTTCTCCGGCGTCGACGGGCGCNNNCGTCGGGGTCGGAGATGTTGCCGTCGTCTGGGTCGGAGATGTTGCCGTCGTCCGGATCGGTGTCAGTCTCGTTGTCGCCCGAGTCGTCCTCGACAGCGTCCTCGGTCACTTCGATGCTCGTCTCGGTGATCTCGAGCATCTCCTGTTCGGACTCGGTGAGAGGTTCTTCGCCGAACACCGTCGAAAACACAGTGTAGTTCCCTTCACTCTCCGGAACGGTGACTTCCGTCTCGTACACGTCCTCCGAGGAGTCAGCCGCGTTCGCCTCGATCGGTTCCGGATCGTCTCCGTCCATCAGAACGAGTTCGACCGAATCGATCGCCGGCTCCTCGTCGTACGGTTCGAGTTCGATCGTCGCGTTGACGGTCTCTCCCGGTGCCGCCTCGTCGGGGATCGTCAACTCGGCGTCGTACGCGGCGACGACCACGGGGACCGCTTTTTCGCCGAACTCGACGGGACCGGTTCGTACCGTGACGAGGTACGTTCCGGGGTCGTCACCGTCGGTCGAAAACGTCGTCGAGTTGTCGCCAGTTAGGCTAACCGAATTAATAATGTCAGCGTCGCCACTAGCTCTTATGATGTCATAACTCTCGTTTTCCGGTCCGGTCGCGTCCACGTCGATGTCTTCGCCGGGTTCCACACGGCCAACGGACGATATATCGAACTCGATCGTGAATGGGAGTCCTTCTCGTTCGGCTTCGATCTCCTCCGTACGATCCGGCACGTCGATCGAGTCGGCGACCGACACGTCGTACGATGACGACGCCGAGGCGGCCGACGCGACAATAACCGACGACGAGAACACGAGAAGTACGGCGAGAAACATCACGCGGGGACTAAGGCGTTTCATTTACCGACGCATTGTGCGCTACAACATATAAATAAATCGTCCTGTTGGCTTCCGTGTATACATACTAGGAAATATAAGACTTGCTTATACTGTCAGCTAAATATTC
>NZ_NHPJ01000063.1 GCF_002252985.1 Halorubrum halodurans
GAACGCCGCCGACCTGGCGGACTCGGAGGGGAACCCGCTCGTCCGTGACGTCCGGGATCGGGGCGACGACGGTCTCGTACCACTCGTCGCCGCCGTGGGCGTGGAGGTCCTCGTAGGTTCGACCGTCGGCGCGGTTCCACAGGTAGCTCTGTCCGCTCTCGACGGTCGCCTGGAGGTCGAAGGGTCCGGCGAGGTCGGCGACGTCGATCGCTCCTCGTTCCATCGGATCCCGGAACGTGACGCGGGCGTATCGGCGTTTCGGTACCCCGGACCGCCGACGGCGACGGCGCGGGACGGGGCGGGACGACGAGAACGGAGCGAGACGGCGACGACGGCGAAGGGGCTTTTCCCGTCGGCCCCGTAGGTCGGGCATGCCGACGTACCGCCGGAGGACCCGGATAGCCGCCCCCATCGAGGACGTGTGGGCGTTCCACTCGACGGTCGACGGACTCCTCGAGTTGACGCCCGGCTGGATGAACATGCGTATCGAGGCCGTGGAGGGACCCGACGGCGAGCGTGACCCCGAGGTGTTGACCGCGGGCTCGCGGATCCGGATGTCGATCCGGCCGTTCGGCGTCATCCCCCGCCAGCGGTGGGTCTCGCGGATCGTCGAGCGCGAGCCGGACGGGGAGACGTCGCCGACGGGGAGCGCGTACTTCGTCGACGACATGGTGGACGGTCCGTTCCGGACGTGGGAGCACACCCACGCCTTCCACGCCGACGGGGAGGAGACCGTGCTCGAGGACACCGTCGAGTACCGCCTCCCCCTCGGCGCGCTCGGCGACGCGGCGGGACCGTTCGCGAAGCTCGGGTTCGAGGGAATGTTCCGGGACCGACACCGTCGGACCGCCGACCGCTTCGACGCGGCGTGACCGCAGCGGCGCCGACGTCGGGGAGCGACCCGAGCCCGAAACCGGAGGTGGGGTAGGGCGGGACCTACTGCGGCACCGTTCGAGGCGGAGCCATCTCGAGGTCGAACTCGAAGACCGCACCGTCGTCGTTGTGGACGTCGACGGTCCAGTCGTGCGCCTCGGCGACGCGATCGACGATGGCGAGCCCGATGCCGGAACTGTCCGCGGTCGAGAAGCCGGAATCGAACACGGACTCGCGGACGTCCGGCGAGACCCCCGGCCCGTCGTCGGAGACGTACATCCCCACGACGCCGTCCGATCCGACCCGCGGACCGACCTCGATCGCGACCTCCGGCCCGCCGTGGTCGACCGCGTTCCGGAAGAGGTTCTCCAGGGCCTGCCGGAACCGTCCGGGATCCGCCTCGACGCGCCCCGTCCCGTCGGCGACCGTGAGCGTCGCGTTCGGGGCCCGGACCGACTCCCACGCCTCCTCGGCGAGGGACGCGACCGGCACCGTCTCCGTCTCGCCGATCGTCTCGCCGCGCCGTGCGAGCATCAGGAGGTCGTCGATGAGCGTCTCCATCCGGTCGACCGCGTTCTCCATCGCGTCGTAGTGTCGCGACCGAACGTCGTCGGCCGCGAGATCCAGATAGCCGGAGAGCACGTTGAGCGGGTTCCGGAGGTCGTGTGAGACGACCGCGCTGAACTGTTCGAGCCGTTCGGCCTGCGTCCGAAGCTCCATTCGCCGCTCGTTGCGCGTGACCGCGGAGGCGATCAGGTCCGCGAGCGTTCTGTACAGGTTCACCTCCCGCTCGGTCCAGGAGCGCCGGCCGTCGACCTCGAAGGAGACGACCCCGGTCAGCTCCCACTCCGTGACCAGCGGCACGTGGACGGTCGCCGGCGGAACGTCCTCCGTGCCCGAGGCCGGGGCCCCTCCTCCGTCGGCGGAGACCGCGGGAACGGAGACGTTCTCGAACGTCGACAGGCGATCCGGCTCGGGGAAGTCGTCGAACGCGCGCACCGTCGGCGAGAACCCGTTCGGAGACCAGTAGTACTCCGGCGAGAACCCGTCGTCGCCGTCGAGATAACAGACGATGCGATCGAGTTCGGCCCGCTCCCCCACGCTCTCCATCGTCCACTCGATCTTCGTCTTCACCTCGTCCGAGCGCGTGCTCATGAGCGTCGTCGCGGCGTCCAGGAGGACGGTCGTGAGCCGTTCGAGACCCGGATCGGAGAGTCGGTTGCGGGCGGAACCGATCGTCGCAGCCAACCTCGCGACGAGCGGGTCCGATTCGGGATCAGAACCGGAGAACGGCCCCACGGTGTCGGCTGCGCCCGCGCGAAACGCCGTTCGGACCGCCTCCGGCTCCCCCTCCGGAACGACCACCACGCCAGGGAGCCGCCCGAACGGGTCCGACGAGGCGGCCGTGTCCTCCACCGCCGAGGAGAGGACCGAGGCCGTCGTCACGACTCCGCAGGCGTCGGCGAGCCGGTCCGGGTCCGCGTCGTCCGTCGGGAGGGATCCGGGGTCCGCCCGCCGGACGACCGGAGCGTCCGGACCCGGAAAGGCGACCGCCGTCGCGGCGGTTACCCGATCGAGGAGCGGCGAGCCCGCGTCTGCGAGAACGACGATCGAGCGCCGATTCATGTCCACGAGTTCGCGTCTCACCACTTGAACGTTGAGCCCCGAGTATCGGCATTGAAAACCGACTCAGCGGGACCCCGTCGTCGTGAGGTAGATCCCCGAGAGGACGACCGCGCCGCCGACGACGGTGAAGCGGGTCGGCGCCTCCCCGAGGAGCACCAGCGCGAGGAGCGTCGCCCCGACGGGCTCTCCGAGCAGCGACACCGAGACGACGCTCGACTCGAGGTACCCCAGCGCCCAGTTGACCACGGTGTGTCCGAACAGCCCCGGCCCGATCGCCAGACCGACGAACACCGCCCACTCGCGCGCGGGATACCCGGAGAGGGGATGCCCCTGCGCGAGCACGAAGGCGAGCAACGACAGGGTACAGACGCCGTAGACGACGACGACGTACGGAACCAGCGCGAGCCGCTGCCGCAGCGACCGGCCGGCGAGGACGTAGCCGGCGGCCGTAACCGCGCCGATCAGCGCCAACGCGTTGCCGTAAAGCGGCGCCGGTCCGACGAGGACGCCGCCGAGGAAGTCCCCGAACGACATGGTCGCGATCCCGCCGACGGCGATCCCGATCCCGACCGCGATCCGGCGGGTCACCCGCTCGCGGAGCAACAGCCACGCGCCGAGCGCGACGAACACCGGCTGCGCCTGGACGAGCGTGACGCTCGCGGCGACGCTCGTCCACTCGAGGCTCTCGAACCACGAGGCGAAGTGTATCGCCAGCGCGACGCCCGACAGCGTCGCGAACCCGAGATCCCGTCGATCGATCCGGGCGAACTGCTCGCGGTACCGCCACGCCGCCACCGGGAGCAGCGGTAGCGTCGTGAAGAGCACCCGATAGAAGGCGGCGACCGAGCTCGGCGCGTCGCTCCACCTGACGAGGATCGCTCCCGTACTGACCGCGAGAACCGCGGTCACGAGCCCCAGCTCGGGGGGCACCCGCGGAGCGGTTCTGCTCGAGGTCACGCGATCGCTTCCCGGCGGACCGGGTTACCGCTTTCGGGAGGTCGACGGAGGTATGACCCGCGGCGGCGAAGGGGACGACATGTGTCCGGACACCTTCGGCGTCGGCGTGCGCGTCACCGAGACGGAGCTGCGATTCCTCGTCCACGTCCCGACGGACGTCGATTCGGGATGGACCGACCCGGAAGCGTTCCAGTCGCTCGTCGCAGAGGTCGTCTGGGAGCGACTCGACAGGCGGTCAGTCCTCGAGACCATCGCCACCGAGTACGACACCGGAGCGACGGTGACGCTCGGGACGGTCACGCTCGATCCCGACGGCGCCGTCGTCGATCACGACCTGGCGGTTCCCGAGCGATCCGGCGACGGCGGGGGATGACCGACGCGTCTCACTCCTCGAGGACGCCACCCGCCTCGTCGTCGGAGACGGCCGCGAACGCGACGCCGACCGCCGCCATCCGGACCGGGTCGTACGCCGTGAGATCGTATCGCGTCGACCCGACCGTCTCCGTCCAGGTGTCGAGAACGCCGAGCGAGACCAGCCCGGACAGCGTCGCGCCGAGCGTTCGCGGCGTCGTCTCGGGGCCCGACAGCGCGGCGTGGACCTGTTTCGATTGCGGGTAGTTCCGCGAGCAGGACTCGATGCCCCGCTGCGCCTCCGTCCAGTACCGGCGCGTGTAGCCGAAGGTGGTCGGATCCTCGCGTTGGAGTCGCCCGATCGCCGCCACCGCGTCCGGATCGACGCCCTCGACCGCGTCCACGCGATCGAGGACCGCCGGCAGCGCGGACGCGGAGTCCGCCGTGAGCGACCAGCCGACCGTGACCGAATCGACGCCGGCGTCCGCCGCGACCGCGTCGACCACGTCGACGGCCTCGGCGGCGCCGCGCGCGGCCGCGAAGGGTGCGAGGTCGTCGAGCAGCACTCGGGGTCGGGACCGATCGAACTCCCCGAGCGTGTCCGCGGTCGTCTCAAGGATCCGGTCGACGTCGGCGTCGGCGCCGAGAACCGTGTACGCGAGACGCCGTTGCGGGAGGACCCGCGTGGTCGCCGACGCGGCCGCGCCACGAGTGACGTCGCTCGCCACGACGACCGCCTCCCGACCCGGCGGCTCGCCCGCGCGCTCGGGCCACGTTCGCCTCCACGCCTCGAGACCCGTCTCGAACAGCACCGAGACGACTGAACCTCCCGCCTGCCCGTCCCGGACGGACGGCGATCCGGTAGCGTCGACCCGGAGCGTGACGTCGCCCTCGCGCGTCGTCGGGACGGTCATGAACGTGTTGTCTTCATGTAGAAATAGTATAAACTTACTGGTGAGGCAATCAATATTGAGATCCCCGTCGAGCGCGACCCTCCCGGCGGATCGGGACGTCGTCACCGGATCCGATCGGGGAGAGTTCGACGGTTCGACGCGTGCGATCCGGACGCTGCGGCGCTCGGACCGACGCGAGCGTCCTGACGCGTTTCGTGGAACGCTCCCGAAAACTCCCGGCGCCGCGATCGACGGCCGGCCGGCTCGGCGGTGACTGAACGAAACCGACGCGGAGACGCGTCTC
>NZ_NHPJ01000116.1 GCF_002252985.1 Halorubrum halodurans
GTCGGCGCCGTCGGGGGGCCGGAGGAGCTTCAGGTCGTCCGCCGTGCGGTCGGGATGCTCCTCGACGGCGCGCCCCACGGCGCGGTGTACTCGTACCTCGAGCGCAAGTCCAACGAGCTGAACGACGACGTGAGTTTCAACGCGCCGCGGTAGACGCTCCGCGGGGAACCCCCTCCGCCCGATCGCGGCGTGGTCGGTCCGTCGCCCCGCCCCTCACGCCTCCCCAGCCTCGTCGCCGGCGGCTTCGCCGCCGGCTGCCAGAGGCGCGGAGCGCCTCGCTGCGGCTCCTTTCAGTCGCCGCGTCCCTCGCGGACTCCTCGTGCCCCTGCGGGGCACTCGGAGGCGCGCCACCGCACCGAACCACGGCTGATCGGTACTCGAACCACACCGACCACAACGATTAATATCACCCAGTGATACCACCAGGTCGTACCATGGACTTCGACGGCTTCAGCGACGTGAGCGAGACGGACGTAACGCGCGCCATCGGCCAGGACTGGTCGGACGAGTTCCTCGAGTTCTCCGAGAGCGACGTCATCGTGGTCGGGGGCGGCCCGTCCGGGCTGATGGCGGCGAAAGAGCTCGCCGAGCGCGGGGTGAAGGTGATGGTCGTCGAGAAGAACAACTACCTCGGCGGCGGCTTCTGGCTCGGCGGCTTCCTCATGAACAAGGTGACCGTCCGCGACCCCGCCCAGGAGGTGCTCGCGGATCTGGGCGTCGACTTCGAGCCCGCGGAGGGCGTCGAGGACCTCTACGTCGCCAACGGGCCGGAGGCGTGTTCGGGGCTGATCAAGGCGGCCTGCGACGCGGGAGCCAAGGTCCAGAACATGACGGAGTTCACCGACCTCGTCGTCCGTGAGGACCACCGCGTCGGCGGGATCGTGATGAACTGGACGCCCGTCCACGCGCTCCCGCGCGAGATCACCTGCGTCGATCCCATCGCGGTGGAGTCCGAAGTCGTGATCGACGCCACGGGCCACGACGCGGTCGCGATCTCCAAGCTCGACGAGCGAGGGGTCCTCGAGGCGCCCGGCATCTCCCACGCGAGGGAGCACGACGCGGGAATGGACGCGACCGGCGACGACGAGTACGGCGCGCCGGGCCACGACTCGCCGGGCCACGACTCGATGTGGGTCGGCGAGAGCGAGGACGCGGTCGTCGAGCACACCGGCGTCGTCCACGACGGGCTCGTCGCGAGCGGGATGGCGGTCGCGACGGCCCACGGGCTCCCGCGGATGGGGCCGACCTTCGGCGCGATGTTGGTCTCCGGCAAGCGCGCGGCACAGGCCGCGCTCGACGAGCTCGGCGTCGACGCCGGCGACGTGCGGCTCTCCTCGCGACCCGCCCCCGCCGACGACTGACCGGGGAGCGGCTCGCGGGGACTCACTCCCGCCTGACGTCGAGGTCGTCGCCGACCCGGAACCGGACCCCGTCGGGCGTCTCGAAGACGAGGTCCGCGCCGGCGACGGTGACCGACCACGGCATCACCGCGGCGATACGCTCCCAGCCGGGGGCGATCCCGTTCCGCGTGAAGAACGTGGCCATCGGCTCCCGGTCGTCGGTGGCGTACAGCGGGTGTGAGATGTGCCGACAGCCGCAGTGGTCACAGGCAAACCGAACCATCCCGTCGTGGTTCACGTGGCGGAACCCGTAGCCGTCGTCCCCCGGACGATCGCCGTCCGCGGGCGGGAGCGTGGCCGTCACGTCGTGTCCACAGTTCGGACAGAACCCGGCCGACATCGCCCGGAAAGTGTGTGCGGACCGGCGGTGTGACCGCTCGAAGGCGGTCTGTATGTCGACGCCCGTCACCCCCGACGGGGGATACGAGACCGACGCAAGCGTGCCGTCGTCGACCAGTTCGTGGTCGATGAGGCCGACACAGTCGGGACACCGCGTCACGAGGTATCCCCTGCGGTAGAGGGCGCGGAGGCCGGCCCCACACAGGTAACACTCCCCGTCGACCGGCTCGGGCTCCAGGGTCGGGTCGGCGGTGAACACGCCGGTCCGTCGGAGCCGGATCACCTCCCGCCCCGGCTCCGCGAGCCGATACCCGCTCTCGGTCTTCGTGACGAACTGGTCGGTGAGCTTGTCGAGGTGGTAGCTGAACCGACCGCTGTCCTCGACGCCCACGTCGGCCTGGATCGTCGAGTAGGCCGCGTTGCCCGCGAGCGGTCCGGACGCCACCGTCCGTTCGTACAGCGAGTCGAGGATCGCGAGCCTCACCTCGCTGTCGAGCACGGAGAACGCGATCGCGTCCCGAGACCGGACCGCGGCGATGCTGTCCATTCGTCCGCCCGGTGTGGTAGTAAGCGTTTATGTATTTCGCTCCGAGTGACACTTCCTGCGGGGCGGACCCGGAGCCGACACCCGCGGGCCGCGTCCGGCCGTGTCGACTTCCGCGGGAGATCCGACGGGACGGGTCACCCCCGGCGTATCCGTCGTGATCGTCCCCGATCGTTACGGGCGATATCGACGTCGTACGGTCGCTCGGGCGCCTCTTCCGGACTCTGCGCGCTCGCCTCGACCGCGGCTCGACCGCATGCCTTTTTCCGGCGCTGCGCCGAACTGGCCGTATGCGAAACGCCAAGATCGTCTGTACGCTGGGTCCGGCGTCGGACGACCGGGACACGATCCGCGACCTCGCCGCCGCGGGCATGTCGGTCGCCCGACTCAACGCCAGCCACGGAACGACGGCCCACCGCGAGGACGTCATCGAGCGCGTCCGCGACGTCGACGACGCGGTCGACGACCCGCTCGCGGTGATGGTCGACCTGAAGGGCCCCGAGGTCCGCACCGCGGAGATCGACGACCCGGTCGTCCTCCCGACCGACGCCGAGGTGACGTTTCACGAGGGCGAGGACGCCACCCCCGAGCGGGTCGGGCTCACCCACTCGATCGCGGCGGCGACCCCCGGCGACACGATCCTGCTCGACGACGGCCGGATCGAGTGCCGCGTCGAACGGGTCGAGGACGGGTCGGTCGTCGCGCGGGTGGTCTCCGGCGGCGAGCTCGGCTCCCGGAAGGGGGTCAACCTCCCCGGCGTCGCGATCGACGTCGACCTCGTCACGCCGAAGGACGAGGACGAGCTCCGCCTCGCGGCGCGCGCCGACGCCGACTTCGTCGCCGCCTCCTTCGTCCGCGACGCCGACGACGTCTACCGGATCGCCGACCGGCTGGAGGAGTACGGCGGCGACGACGTCCCGGTGATCGCGAAGATCGAGCGCGCGGGGGCCGTCGAGAACCTCGAGGGCATCGTCGACGCCGCCGACGGCGTGATGGTCGCCCGCGGCGACCTCGGCGTCGAGTGTCCCCTCGAGGACGTCCCCATGATCCAGAAGCGGATCATCCGCACCTGCGTCGACGAGGGCGTGCCCGTGATCACGGCGACCGAGATGCTCGACTCGATGGTCCGCTCGCGGCGACCCACCCGCGCCGAGGCCTCCGACGTCGCCAACGCGGTCCTCGACGGGACGGACGCGGTGATGCTCTCCGGCGAGACCGCGATCGGCGACCACCCCGTCCGGGTCGTCGAGACGATGGACCGGATCGTCCGCGAGGTCGAGACCAGCGAGGAGTACGCCGAGACCCGCGAACAGCGGGTGCCGACCGCCGCCGACGACTCCCGCACCGAGGCGCTGGCGCGTTCGGCGCGGTATCTCGCGCGCGACATCGGCGCGTCGACCGTCGTCGCGGTCTCGGAGTCCGGCTACACCGCCCGCAAGACGGCGATGTTCCGCCCCGGCGTCCCCGTGGTCGCGACCACGCCGGACGACCGGGTGCGCCGCCAGCTCGCGCTCTCGTGGGGCGTCCAGCCGGTCACCACCGCGTACGCCGACGACATGGAGGCCGTCCTCGACAACGCGGTCGACGCCGCGCTCGACACCGGCGCGGCCGCCTCCGGCGATACCCTCGTCGTCCTCTCCGGGATGTTGACGGAACTGGAGGGGACGAACACCACGAACACGCTGAAGGTCCACATCGCGGCCGAGACCGTCGCCACCGGGAAGGCGGTCGTCGCCGGCCGGGTCGCCGCGCCGGTCCGGCGGAGTTCGGACGGCGACCTCTCCGCGGTCCCCGAGGGCTCGATCGTCGCGCTCGGTCCCGACTTCGAGGGCGAGTTCGTCGGCGACCTCGACCGGATCGCCGGCATCGTCGACGCCCGGCCCGGCATGACCGGCTACCCCGCGGTCGTCGCCCGCGAGCTGGGCGTGCCGATGATCTCCGGCGTGACGCTGCCGGACGCCGTGACGGACGGCACCACGCTGACGCTCGACGGCGAGCGCGGCGTCGTGTACGACGGGGACGTGATCGCCCCGGCCAGGCGGCGGTAGGGGCCCGAGTCGTCCCCGACCGACCGCGCCCGCCAGCCATTTATCCCGCACGCGTCTACGACGGGTATGAGCGGCGACGACACCCGAAGCCGGGCGAACGAGGTCCGATCGGACGACGAGGAGGAGGGTCGGGAGTGGCGCTTCGGCGTCGACGACGTGGGGCCGGACGGGGTGACGGAGGACACCGCGACGCCAGCGGACGAGCCGATCGAACCGGGCTCCATCGACGCCGAACACGCCGTCTTCGTCGTCCTCGGGGTCGCGCTCGTCGTCGGCGTGTTCGTCTTCGGGTTCTGACCGTCGGCAGCGAGGGGATACGGGATCGCGAACACCTCTCCAGCGTCCCATCCGACCGCGGCCGCCCCGCACCTCAGGCCTCCCCGGCCTCGTCGCCGGACTACGTCCGGCTGCAAGCGAGAGCTTCGCTCTCGCCCTGTCGGCCGTCCTCCGCGTCGCTCCGGCCGCCCGACTCCCTCGCGGGCGGGTTCGCGCCCCCTGGGCGCTCACCGGCGCGCCGCCGCGAATCGGTGACTCCCTCCTGTCGCTGAACGATCCCGCGCCGCCGCGAGGCTCGTCTCCGTCTCGTACCATCACTTATCCGCCTCCCAGCCGTACGGCGGGGCATGGACGTGCTCCTACAGGCGGACCTGATCGGTCCGGACACGCTTCCCCTGCTGTTGTTGACGGCGGGGCTCCTGTTGGCGATGGCGGAGGCGCTCGCGCCGGGCGCGAACTTCATCGTCGTCGGCATCGCGCTCATCGGCGCGGGACTCGGCGGGCTGCTGCTCTCGACGGTGGGCGTCGCCTTCGGCGGTCTGGTGTTCGCCATGGCCCTTCTCACCGTCGTGGTCGGCGCGGCCGCCTTCTACGGCTACCACGAGTTCGACCTCTACGGCGGCAAGGGGCAGGCCCAGACCAGCGACAGCGACAGCCTGAAGGGGAAAACGGGCACGGTCTCCGAGACCGTGACCCCGCGGGGCGGCCAGGTGAAACTCGATGGCGGCGGCTTCAACCCCCACTACTCGGCGCGCTCCATCGAGGGAACCATCGAGGAGGGCGAGGAGGTGATGGTCGTCGACCCCGGCGGCGGCAACGTCGTCACCGTCGAGTCGATGGCGTACGTCGAGGACGACATCGACCGCGAGCTCGCCGCCGACCGGGCGCGGAAGGACGCCGAGGCGAACGCCGACGGCGGCGCGCGGGACGCCGCCGACGCCGACGCGGCCGACGAGTCGGCCGTCGAGACCGAGGAACCCGAACGAACGGGCTGAGCGCGTGGCCGCCGGCGGGGTCGTCGCTCGGCGACGGCCCCGCCGCCGACCGCCGCCACGGGGAACGACGGCCGTCCGCGTTTTCGAATACGGAATTTCGGCCGCAGTACGTTTCGCGATCCGAAGGAAGTATACCCGCGAAGCGTAATTGTACAGTATACACATGACTGAGCACGACTTGGATCGGAGTCTCGGGCTGTTCCCGACGATGATGATCAGCATGGGGGCGATGATCGGCAGCGGCATCTTCGTGCTGCCGGCGCTCGGCTACGCGAAGGCCGGACCGGCGGTGGTCCTCGCGTACCTGTTGGCCGCGCTCGTCGTGTTGCCCGCGGCGCTGTCGAAGGCCGAGATGGCGACGGCGATGCCGGAGTCCGGCGGGACGTACCTCTACATCGATCGCGCGCTCGGTCCCCTCTTCGGGACGATAGCCGGGATCGGCGCCTGGTTCTCGCTCGTGTTCAAGAGCTCGTTCGCCCTCGTCGGCCTCGGGGCGTACCTCCTCCTCTTCGCGCCGATCCCCCAGGCCGCGGTCGTGTACGTCGCGCTCGCGCTCGGGGCGCTGGTCGTCGTCCTGAACGTCTCCGGAACGAAACTCAGCGGGACGATCCAGGCGGTCGTCGTCAGCGTCGTCGTCGTCGGGCTGTTGGCGTACACCGTCAACGCCGGGTTCGCGGTCGACTCCGCGTCGTACACGCCGCTCACGACCCACGGCCGGATGGGGATCGTCACCGCCGCGGCGTTCGTCTTCGTCTCCTACGCCGGCGTCACGAAGGTGGCGAGCGTCGCCGAGGAGGTGAAGGACCCCGGCCGGAACCTCCCGCGGGCGATGCTCGGGTCGATGGCGGTCATGACGGTCCTGTACGTCGCCGTGGTCGGCGCGATCGTCGGCCTGAGCGACCCCGACGTGTTGACCGCGGGCGGTCCCGGCGGGTCGGCCTCGCTCACGCCGATGGCCGACGGCGCGGGCACGCTCCTCGGCGGGTTCGGCGTCGTCTTCGTCTCCGTCATCGCGGTCGTGGCGCTCACCAGCATGGCGAACGCCGGCATACTGTCCTCCTCGCGGTTCCCGCTCGCGATGAGCCGCGACGACCTCCTCCCGTCGGGACTCGGCCGGATCGACGCCCGGTTCAAGACGCCGCGCAACTCGGTGCTTCTCACCGGCACGCTGCTTCTGTCCCTCATCGCGTTCGTCCCGGTCATCGAGCTCGCGAAGCTGGCGAGCGCTTTCCAGATCCTCGTCTTCTCGTTCGAGAACCTGGCGCTCGTGGCGTTTCGCGTCTCGGACGTTCCCTCGTACCAGCCGGAGTTCACCGCCCCCGGATACCCCTACGTCCAGCTGTTCGGCTTCCTCGCCGGGCTCGGGCTGCTCACGCAGATGGGGACGCTGCCGATCCTCGGGGCGGTCGGGATCGTCGTCGGCAGCGCGCTGATATACCTCCTCTACGGCCGGTCCCGGACCGACCGAACCGGCGCGCTCGGCACCATCATCCACCGTCGTCGCGGCGAGGAGGACGACGGGATCGCCTCGACGGAGCCGAAATGACTCCCGCGACGGTCGCCGCCGACGCGTCCACGGGTCCGGAGGCACAACGGATAAGCCGCGGATCCGCGGAGGATCGGACATGACGCGCCGCACGGAGGGTCGGCCGTGACGTACCGCCTGGACGAGATCGACCGACGCATCGTCCACGCGCTGATGGAGGACGCGCGCAACACCTCCGCGCCGATGATCGCGGAGGACCTGAACGTCTCGGCCGCGACGATCCGGAACCGGATCGACCGACTCGAGGAGGAGGGCGTCATCCGGGGGTACGCCGCCACCGTCGACTTCGAGCGGGCCGACGGGCGGCTGACCTCGCTGTACATGTGTACCGTCCCCGCGGCCGAGCGCGAGCGGCTCGCGCTGGCGGCCCGGTCGATCCCCGGCGTGATCAACGTCCGCGTGTTGATGGCCGGGCGACGCGACCTCCAGGTCGTCGCCGTCGGGAACGACACGGGCGACCTCCGGGAGATCGCGCGGTCGCTCTCGGAGCTCGACATTCGGATCGAGGACGAGGAGCTCGTTCAAACGGAGATCCGGAGCCCGTACGCCGCCTTCGGCCCGGACGACGCCTCCGGCGCGACGGAGGCGACCGACCTCGTGACGCTCGGCGACGGCACCGAGGTGTTCGAGGTCGCCGTCGCCGAGGGAGCACCGATCGCCGGAACCACCCTCGAGACCGCCCGCGAGCGCGGGACCCTCGACGACGGGGTCGTGCTGATCTCGATCGAGCGGGACGGTCGGGTCGTCCGGCCAGAGGACGCGACCGTCATCGAGCCGGACGACGTCGTCACGCTGATCCCGCGGGCCGCCGCCGCGGACGAGGCGCTCGCCGCGTTCCGGGATCCCGACGCATCGGCGTGACCGCCCCGCCGGAGGCCGCTACGTCGATTCCCGCCTCCCGTCTCCCGTCTCGCCGTCCGCC
>NZ_NHPJ01000001.1:0-159 GCF_002252985.1 Halorubrum halodurans
GCCGGGGCCGAGCTCGGCGAGCCCCCACGCGTACGCGACGAGGTTCATCGCCTCCGTCGTGTTCTTCGTGAAGATCACCTCCTCGCGGCCGTTCGCGCCGATGAAGTCGGCGACGACGTCGTGGGCCTCCTCGTAGGCCACCGACGCCTCCTGGCTCAG
>NZ_NHPJ01000001.1:174-546 GCF_002252985.1 Halorubrum halodurans
GCGTTGTCGAGGTAGACGAGGTCGACGTCGTCCGACTCGTCCTGTCCGGGCGAGGTAGGATCGCCCCCGACGGACCGATCGAGGATCGGGAAGTCGTCGCGGACCGCCCCCACGTCGAACGGGTACTGTTCTTGAACTCCCATTGCCCGAGGTAGGTCCCGGAGCACTAACACACCTTCGGTCCGGTACGTGTTGCCCGTATCGCGGATCTACGCAGACGCGTGGGATCCGAGCGATCCGGCCGATCGATGGTACGGATCGTGGAATCGCGGTACTGGAAACGTCTCCGGTACTGGAAACGTTTCCAACGTTCCAGCCGCTCGGTCGTACGTCGTCGCCGGCTTATAGGGCAGGTGTTACAGGTGGTCTTAC
>NZ_NHPJ01000001.1:633-17090 GCF_002252985.1 Halorubrum halodurans
CGCCACGCTGCTTGCGTCGGTCGTCTTCCCGGAGCCGGCTGCCCCGTTGAGTCCCACCCGACCGCAACCGCCCCGCACCTCACGCCTCCCCAGCCTCGCGGCTCGCACTCTCCGAGTGCTCACCGCGTCCCTCGCGGGCGGTTCGTGCCCTCCGGGCACTCACCGGCGCGCCACCGCGATCGCTCGTTGCTTCGGCTGTAGCGAGCGTCCGCGAACGAAGTGAGCGGTTCACCGACGGCGAGGCGAACGCCGAGCCGTCGGCTTTTTCCCTCCAGGGTTTTCGAGGAGCGGTTCCCGAAGCGAACGGAGTGAGCGAGGGAACCAGACGAGAAAAAGGTGGGAGGGCACCCGACGAGAAAAAGGTGGAACTGGTGCCCTTTTGAACGCGGGGGGCCTGGATTCGGACATGACCGAGACGCTCACCCTCGCCACCCGCGGGTCGGAGCTGGCCCTCCGGCAGGCGGAGACCGTCCGCGACGCGCTCTCGACCCGGAAACGCGAGGTCGAGATCCGCCGCGTCGAGACCCGCGGCGACCAGATCCCCGACGAGCTGATCCACCGACTCGGCCGAACCGGGGCGTTCGTCCGCGCGCTCGACGAGGAGGTGCTCGCGGGCGACGCCGACCTCGCCGTCCACTCCATGAAGGACGTCCCCACCGAGGGGATGGACGACATGGTCGTCGCGGGCGTCCCCGAGCGCGCCGCCGCGGGCGACGTGCTCGTCCACCCCGACGGGAGGGCGCTCGCCGACCTCCCGTCCGGGGCCGTCGTCGGGACGGGATCGCTTCGCCGGACCGCCCAGGTCCTGGCCGCGCGCCCGGACCTCGTCGTCGAGCCGATCCGCGGCAACGTCGACACCCGGCTCGAGAAGCTGCTCGCGCCCGGCCTCCAGGCCGAACACGAGTGCCGGCTGGCCGCCGCCGGCGAGGAGGCCGCGTTGACCGCCGAGGAAGGAACCGACGAAGACGAGGAGTTCGGCGACCCCGCCGAGGAGTTCGACGAGAGCGTCGAGGAGTGGTTCGACTCGCTGTCGGACCTCGAGCGCTCGGCGATGGAGCGGAAGGTGGACGACGAGTACGACGCGCTCGTGTTGGCGGAGGCGGGGCTCCGCCGGTCGAACCTGCTGGGCGCGGCCGGGACGACCCGGCTCTCCCGCGAGGAGTTCGTCCCCGCCGCCGGGCAGGGCGCCATCGCCGTCACCGTCGCGGACGACGCGGTCGCCGAGGCGGTGCGGTCGGCGGTCGACCACCCGCGAA
Organism: Halorubrum halodurans; assembly: GCF_002252985.1. GTDB lineage: Archaea > Halobacteriota > Halobacteria > Halobacteriales > Haloferacaceae > Halorubrum > Halorubrum halodurans. The sequence goes on from NZ_NHPJ01000001.1 coordinate 1,890, forward strand.
CGCGGGTCGCGACCACCGTCGAGCGGACGGTCCTCGCCGAGCTCAACGGCGGCTGTATCGCCCCGATCGGCGTCTCGGCGCTCGTCCAGGGCGAGCACGTCCACACCCGCGTTCGCGTGCTCTCGACGGACGGTACGGAGGAGGTCGAGGGCACCCGCGACCTCCCGATCCGGTCGCACGCGACGGCGGCCGCGTCGTTCGCGGCCGACCTCGCCGACCGCGGCGCGGCGGAGCTGATCGCCGAGGCCCGCGCGGAGGTCGACGCGGATGCCTGAGGAGGCGGCGGGGTCGGCGGGAGGACCCGGCGCGGACGACTCCGGCGGGGAGGACGCCAGCCACGACGACGAGGTCGGCACGGTGTTCCTCGTCGGCTCCGGGCCGGGCGACCCGGACCTGTTGACCGTGAAGGCGGCCCGCCTGATCGAGGAGGCGGACGTCGTGCTCCACGACAAGCTCCCCGGCCCGGAGATCCTCGGCGAGATCCCCGCGTCGAAACGCGAGGACGTGGGCAAGCGCGCGGGCGGCGAGTGGACGCCCCAGGAGTACACGAACCGCCGCATGGTCGAACTGGCCCGCGAGGGGAAACGCGTCGTCCGGCTCAAGGGCGGCGACCCCTTCGTCTTCGGGCGCGGCGGCGAGGAGGCCGAACACCTCGCGGAGGCGGGCGTCCCCGTCGAGGTCGTGCCGGGGATCACCTCCGCGATCGCCGGTCCGGCGGTCGCCGGTATCCCCGTCACGCACCGCGATCACGCCTCCTCGGTCTCCTTCGTCACCGGCCACGAGGACCCGACGAAAGCGGAGTCCGCGGTCGACTGGGACGCGCTCGCGGCCACCGGGGGAACGATCGTCGTCCTGATGGGCGTCGGGAAGCTGCCCGCCTACGTCGCGGAGCTCCGCGAGGCGGGGCTGGACCCGGAGACGCCGGTCGCGCTCGTCGAGCGTGCGACGTGGCCCGACATGCGCGTCGCGACCGGCACGCTGGAGACGATCGTCGACGTCCGCGACGACGCCGGGATCGAGCCGCCCGCGATCACCGTGATCGGCGAGGTGGCCGCGACCCGCGAGCGCGTGACGGGGTTCCTGCGGAACGGCGAGGACGACGGCGACGCCGCGGCCGGGCCGACCGACTCCGGAGGTGACGCCGCGTGAGCGACGACGCCTCCGGCGCGACCGACGGCGGCGACGACGCGGACCGCCTCCGCGACGCCGCCGGCCCGCGCGTCGCCGTCTTCCGTCCCGACGACGAGCGGATCGACGAGGCGGTCGACCTCCTCGCGTCGCTCGGGGCGCGTCCCGTTCCGGACCCGATGCTCGCGGTCGAGCCGACGGGCGCCGTTCCGGGAGACGACGCCGCGGTCGTCGTGCTCACGAGCAAGACGGGCGTCGAGCTCGCCGCGTCGGCCGGGTGGGAACCCGGCGACGCCGAGCTCGTCGCCATCGGTCCGTCGACCGCGGCGGCCGCCCGCGAGGCCGGCTGGACGGTCGATCTGGTCCCCGAGGAGTACACCTCCGCGGGGCTCGTCGCGGCGCTCCGCGAGCGCGGCGTCGCCGGCGAGCGCGTCGAGGTCGCGCGCTCGGACCACGGGAGCGACGTCCTCCTCGACGGGCTCCGCGACGCCGGCGCGACCGTCTCCGAGACGGTCCTCTACCGGCTGACGCGGCCGCCGGGGGCCGGCGAGTCGGCCGAGCTCGCGGCCGCGGGCGAGATCGACGCGCTCGCGTTCACCTCCTCGCTCACGGTCGACAACTTCCTCGCGGCCGCCGACGAGCGGGGGATCCGCGAGGCGGCGCTGGCCGGGGCGACCGACGCGGTCGTCGGCGCGATCGGCCCGCCGACCGCCGAGACGGCGGCGGACCTCGGGATCGACGTCGACGTGGTTCCCGACGCGGCCGACTTCGCGGCGCTCGCTCGGGACGTCGTCGAGGCGGTCGAGGACCGCGCGGGCGACGCGGCCGGGATCGCCGGGGACGCCGAGGACGACTGATCGGGCGCTCGGCCGGGACGCGCCGGCCGCGGGTCGACGGTCTCGAGCGCCGAGAACCGGAACCCGGTCTCGACGTCCTCCGGGCCGGAAAGCCGAGGAGCCGCCCCTCACCCGACGACCGTGGCCGTCTCACCTCCACATCTCCCGGTCCCAAATACTTTTTCTGATAACCACGGACGAGCGCTTATGTCGGCCGAACTGGTAGCCGGTGACATGGAACCGGGTGACCGATGGTCGATGCGGGTCGACGAGGGCGTCCTCGTCGTCGAGTTTCCACACGGAACGGGGATCAGCCCCGCGGACGGCGAGGCGCTTCTCGACCGGTGGCGGAGCCTGGTCGTCGACCGCGACGTCGACGCCATCGTGATCGCCGTGCGGACGAGCCGGCCGTGTTCGGACGCGGGGCGGCGGGCGCTCCGCGAGTCGACGCAGATCGCGGTCGCCCGCGGCGTCGAGCGCTTCGCCGTCGTCGGGGAGCGCTCGAAACGGCGGTACCTCGAGCGAACGATCGCCACCGAGGACATCGCGGTCGAGGGATTCAACGACGTCGCGACCGCGCTCCGGTGGGCGCGGGCGTCGCCCGAGTCGCCGTCCTCGCTCAGGTCCTCCCCCTGAGTCGCGCGCGTCACGTCCCTCACCCCGCCCGCCGCCGCGACCGGACCCGCAGAGTCGGTCGACGGCCGCCGGCTCCGCCCTCCGGCGGCGTCGGCGGGTCGCGACGGGGAGGCGACACGCCGTCGGAGTCAGCTTCCGGTCCCGGCCGCCTCGACGACCCGCTCGGCCTGGCGGGTGGCGCGCTCGCGGACCGCGTCGGCGTCGATCCCGACGTGCTCGCCGCCGTCGTACCGCACCTCGCCGTCGACCATCGTGAAGACCACGTCGTCGCCGTGGGCGGCGTAGACGAGATGTGAGAGCGGGTCGTGGACGGGCGTCGCCCGCGTCCGATCGGTCGTGAGCCCGATCACGTCCGCCGCGTACCCCGGCGCGAGCCGGCCGATCCGATCGAAGCCGGCGGCACGCGCGCCGTTCTCGGTCGCCATCTCGAACACCGTCCCCGCCGGGAGCCTGGTGGGATCGCGGGCGTCCACCTTCCCGAGCAGGCTCGCCTGCCGCATCTCCGTGAAGGGGTCGAGCGTGTTGTTACACGGCGGGCCGTCGTTGCCGAGCGCGACCGCGATCCCGCGGTCGAGGTAGTCGTGGACCGGGGCGATCCCCGAGGCGAGCTTCATGTTCGAGGAGGGGCAATGCGTGACGACGGTGTCCGTCTCCGCGAGGAGCTCCCGTTCGCTCTCGTCGGTGTGGACGCAGTGGGCGAGCGTCACGTCCGGCCCGGTGAGCCCGACCTCGTCGAGCCAGTGGACGTTCCGTCTCCCGGTGGCAGCCTCGACAGCCTGTATCTCCTCTTCGTTCTCGCTGGCGTGGGTGTGGATCGTCACCCCGTCGTGGCGGTCCGCGAGGTCGCGACAGCCGCGCAGGCACGCCTCGCTACAGGTGACGGCGAACCGCGGCGTGACCGCGTAACGCACCCGCCCGCCGGCCGCGCCGTGGTACGCCTCGATCAGCGCCTCGCTCTCCGCGAGCGCCTCCCCCGTGTCCTCGAGCAGGCCGTCCGGCGACTCCTTGTCCATCAGCACCTTGCCGAGGCGGCCGCGGATCCCCGTCTCGATCGCCGCCTCGAACGCCTCCGCCGCGTGGTTCACGGAGAGGTGGTCGACGACCGTCGTCGTCCCCGACTCGAGACACTCGAGGTAGCCGAGCTCGGCGGCGGCGCGGGTCGCCGCCGCGTCCATCGCCGCCTCCATCGGCAACACGGCATCGAAGAGCCAGTCGAGCAGCGCGTCGTCGTCGGCGATCCCCCGCCCGAGCGATTGGACGGAGTGGACGTGCCCGCCGACCAGTCCGGGCGCGACGAGGTCGAACGCCCGCCGCTCGTGGTCGGAGTACGTCCCGCGGAGGGCGTCGGCCTCGCCGACCGCGGCGATCGAGTCGCCCTCGATCGCGACCGCGCCGTCCTCGATGACGGTGTCCGCGTCGGCGATCACGGTCCCGGTTACCAACATGTCCGTCCGTTCCTGGCGGGTGACGCTGAAGAGTCTTGCCCATCCATCGACGCTCCGGCCGGCGAACCGAGCACGGCGGCGTCACTCCAGTGCGGACTCGACTCCCGTCTCCTCCCGTCGGGTCTCGGCGTTCCCGTCGTCGATCGCGTCGTCGAGCTCCTCGGTCTCCAGGAGCCGTTCGAGCCGCCGCTCGAACTCCGCTTCGTCGATCTCGCCCGTCGCGTATCGGGTTCGAAGGGTCGCGACCGGGTCCTCACGCTCGCGGCCGCTCGTCCTCTCGTCGTCGGCCGCGGTCGCGTCCGCGGGCTCGACGAGCGGGAAGTCCTCGCCGAGGACCGCCACGACCGGGAGCAGGATCAGGAACCCGGTCACGAACGTCGCGGGGACGAGCACGCCGAGTTCGAGCACCGTGAAGAGCGAGGTCAGCCCGAACGAGAGCACCGCGATCAGTCCCATGAGCCGCTTCTTCTCGAACGTGGGGAGGGCAGCCATGACGGGTTATCGGTCGGCGGCGTGACAAAAGCGTGTCGCCGGACGGAGCGACCGCATCGACGGCTATTCCCGTCGTCACCGCGCAGCGATCGCCATGCTGCGGTACGTGACGACGAATCCGGGCAAGGTCCGCGAGGCGGAGAGCTACCTGGCGGACGGCTCGGTCAGCCAGCTGGAGTTCGACTACGCGGAGATACAGGCCGACGAGCTCGCGCCGATCGCGGCGCGCGGCGCGCGCGAGGCGTACCGCGAGGCGGGCGAGCCCGTCCTCGTCGACGACGCGGGGCTGTTCGTCGAGGCGCTCGACGGCTTTCCCGGCCCCTACTCGGCGTACGTCGAGGAGACCCTCGGGATCGACCGCGTCTGGGAGCTCGCCGGCGACCTCGAGGACCGCCGAGCCGCCTTCCGGTGTACCCTCGCGTACTGCGACGGCAAGGGGTTCGCCGCCAGCCCGGACCCGGTCGACCGCGGCGACCGCGTCGCCGCCGCGGCCGCGGGACCCGAGAGGGAGGCCGATGGCGGCGGGGACGACGCGGGCGGAGACGACGCGGGCGGGGACGCCGACGTCGACGGCGACCAGGAAAGCGCCGGCCCCCTCCCCGTCAAGCTGTTCGAGGGATACGTTCCGGGTCGGATCGTGGCCCCGCGCGGCGACGGCGGGTTCGGCTACGACCCGATCTTCGAACACGACGGCGAGACGTTCGCGGAGATGGACACCGAACGGAAGAACGCGGTCTCACACCGAGGCCGGGCGCTCGCGAAGTTCGCGGAGTGGTACGCCGACCGGTGACGCGGCGCGCGGGCGACCCGGCTCACCACTCCCGCGCGTCCCGGTCCGGACCGGGATACTCCCCGCCGACGACCTCGGGGTAGAGCCGCGCGGGCGAGAACACGCTCGCGAACGCCCGCGGCTCGCGCACGCTCACGGGGAACCGGCTCGCGAGCCCCGCGGCCGCGTCAGCGCCCGTCAGCGCCGGATCGAGGCTGATGACCTGCATCGCGCCGCCGTGGTACGCCGACGCCAGCGCCGGGTGGTCGCCGGCGGGATGGGTGACGGGCTCGCGCCACGCCGCGACGCGCTCGCGCCAGTCGCGGGCCAGGTCCGGGTCGGCGAGCGACGCCACGACCGCCTCGGCGTCGTCGAGGAGGGCGTCGCTGGCGACGAGCGTCGTCCAGGCGTGGCTCCGGAGGCGATCGAGCGCGTCGCGGGCGGGCCCGCCGACGAGGAGGTCCGCCGCCAACACGTCGGCGTCGGCGACGACCCTGGCGGGGCTCGGCTCCGGCCGCGCGCCCGCACCGCCGCTCATCCGTCCTCGCCCCGCCCCGCGCGCCGCTCCGCGAGCGCCCGCGAGATCGTCTCCTCGTCGACGTCGTAGCCGGCCGCGCGCTCGAACAGGTCGCCGAAGGTCATACGCGGGCCGTCGTTCGCCGCACGTATCCGCCTTCCGGACGGGTCCGCGGGTCGGGCGGTCGACGACACAGCGGGGTCGCGGGGCGGTCCCCCGCCCGCGGCGTGGGACGCCCGTCGGACGGAGGGCACACGTCTGACGCGGCTATAAGTCGATGGAGTCGGTCGGTATCGACAGGCGCGTCGCTCCGATCGACCTCGGGGTCAAGTGCCCATTCCCCCGGTTTTTCGGCGGCGTCGACGGCTCCGCGGGGGCCGTCCCTCGCGCCCCGCGTCGGCGACGATCCGTGCGTACACGTACCAAACAACGATGTGGGTCGAGTCCGTATCGCGGGTATGGCAGGCTCCACCTCGATGACTCCGGCGGCGGCTCGAACCGACTCGTTCACCGCGGCACACTGGGTCGGCATCGCCGCCGCGGTCGTGAGCGCGCTCGTCCACCTCGCGTTGGGGATCCGGTTCCTGGCCGACTTCCTCGACGCCGGGCTGACCGTCTCGCTGGCGATGGGCGTCGCCTTCCTCCTCGCGACGGCGGGGTTCCTCCTCGGGGTCTGGCTCGTCTTCTCGGGCCGGTTCCTCCCGACCGTCTACCTCCTCGGGATCCCCTTCACGGCCGGCCAGATCGTCCTCTGGTACGCCCTCAACAGCCCCGGCCTCCCCGCGCCGCCGTCGATCAACCCGATATCGGCCGCCGACAAGCTCGCACAGATCGTCCTGATCGCGGTGCTCGTGTCGCTGTACCGGCGGGAGTCGTAGAGTCGGCGGCGATCGGCACGGCGGGAGCCGGAGCGACGGGGGCCGGCCCGGCGCCGGCCCTCAGCGCCGGCCGCTGACGACGAGCCAGTCGCGCACGAAGGAGGCGGCGACCGGCACCGTGACCGCGGCCGTGAGGGCCCGTGAGAGTCCGGCGTCGGGAACCGGCGACAGCGCCAGCCACGTCGCGACCATCGTCGCCGCGCCGATCGGGCGACGGAGCCGGCTCGGACGCAGGTCGTGGGTCGGCAGCCCGCGGCGTCGCCGACGCCGGAGCCCGTAGGCGAAGAGGGGTCTGGCGAGCCCGACCGCGAGGAACGGGACCGGGGCCGCCCCGGAGACGACGGCGGCCGCGGCGCCCACGAGGACGGTCGCCCCGTCGACCTCGACGTCCAGCTCCGCGCCGAGCTCGGTCACCGCGCCGGTCGCGCGAGCGACCGCGCCGTCGACCGCGTCGCCGCCGGCGGCGACCGCGAACAGCCCGCCGGCGAGCCAGTCGCTCGCGCTCGGGCCCGCGGCCGGGTCGACGACCAGGTACGCCCCGAGCAGCGCGAGCGCCGACGCACGCAGGGTCGTCACGGCGGTCGCGGCCGTCACCGGCTCGACGCCGGCCGCCTCGCGGGCGCGGCCGGCCGCGACCCGGATCGCCGCGACCGCCGCCGTCCCGGCGAGCGCGACGCCGCCGACCGCGGCCGTCGGAAGCCCGGCGGCGAACATTCCCGCCGCGCCGAGCCCGGTCGGGACCGCCCACAGCGCGACGAGCGGGAGCCAGCCGCCCTCGATCGGGAGCCGGCGAACGACGCGGTCTGTCGGGGCCATCGATCCCACCAGGGGACCGTCGGGAAAACACCTTTCGGCGGCGGCTCTCCGCTCGACGGACGGCCTCTCCGAGCGTCACGCGAACCGGTCCGGCGACAGGTACGCCGCGATCTCCGGGTCGACCGGCTCGCCGGCGATCCGGCTCGCGAGGACGTCGGCGATCGCGGGCGCGAGCGTGACGCCGAGCCCGTTCATGCCGGCGGCGAAGTGGAAGCCGTCCACCTCCGTCTCCCCGACGACCGGGACGCCGTCCGGCGTGAGCGTCCGGACGCCGACCCAGTCGGCGACGACCTCCGCGTCCGCGAGCCGCGGGATCGCCTCCTCGATCCGCTCGCCGATCTCGAGGTAGAAGCCGTGGTCGACGGACCGCGCGTCGGTCGGATCGAGCCGCTCGGCCGTCTCGTAGCTCGCGCCGAAGCTCCCGCCGAACGCCTGGGTCCGCCCCTCGCCGCGGACGTAGAGGCCGTCCCCGAACTGAACGAAGGGCAGATCGAACGGCTCCTCCCGCCCGAGCACGACGACCGGTCCCCGGTTGTGCCGGAACGGCAGTGAGACGCCGGCCATGTCGGCGAGCTCCGGTGCCCACGGTCCGGCCGCGTTCACGACCGCGGCGGCCGGCCGCGGTCCCGCCGCGGTCTCGACGCCGGCGACCGCCCCGTCCTCGACGTGAACGTCCGTCACGGCGGTTCCCGTCTCGACGGTCACGCCGGCCTCCGTCGCCTCGCGGACGTAGTGCCGGACGATCTCCGCGGGGTCGAGGTAGCCGTCGTTCGGGGTCCACATCGCGCCGGCGACCGCGTCGGGGTCGAGGCCATGCTCGGCGAGCGCCGCCGGCTCGAGGATCGACGCCTCGACGCCGAACGCCGACAGCGCCTCCGCGGCCTCGCGGCGGTCGGCTAGCTCCCGATCGCTTCGGGCGACGTCGAGCGTGCCGATCCGCCGGAAGTCGAAGGTCCCGTCCTCGATCAGCGGCTCGTAGCGGTCCCAGGCGCGCTCGCGAAGCTCGTGGCTCAGCGGGTCGGGACGCGACTGGTGGCGGACGAAGATCGCGACGGAGTCGCCGGTGGTTCCCGAGCCGAGCGCGTCGCGCTCGTAGAGCACGACCGGCCGGGGGTGATCACGCAGGCGATGCGCGAGGCTCGCGCCGACGATGCCGCCGCCGACGATGACGATCGGATCCATCGGGTTCCCGGTCTCCGCAGTCCGGTAAAAACCCCGTGCCCGGACCGGCCACGCCGGCGGCGAGGTCCCTCCGGCCGGTGACGCGAGGACGGGCCGCGCGTCAGATCACCAGCCGCACGGCCGAGTAGACGCCGAACCCGAGCGTCAGCGACCCGACGAGCGAGACGATCCACGCGAGCACGGTGTATCCCATCTTCGACCGACTCACCCCCGCGTCGCCGGCCGCGTAGCCCGCGCCGACGATCGCGGAGACGATGATCTCGTTGAACGAGACGGGGATCCCGAACGCGACCGCGGTCTGGGCGATCGCGAACGACGGGATGAGCGCCGAGATCGACCGTCGCGGCCCCATCGAGGCGTAGTCCTGTGAGATCGCCTTGATCATCCGCGGCGCGCCGGTCCACGACCCGGCGAGCAGGCCGATCCCCCCGCCGACGAGCAGCGCCCACAGCGGCACGCCGACGTCGGAGAAGATCGGCACGAGGGGGCCGATGGCGAGCCCGACCTGCGAGCCGCCGGCGGAGAACGCCACGAGCCCGCCCATCGCGAGCAGGAACCGGCGCTGGGCGCCCTCGCGGTCACGGCCGATGTCGACGTACACCGCCGTCGCGACGAGCGCGGCCGTCACGGCCGTGGCGGCGACGACCCCGATCCCGCCGGGGACGCCGAGTTCGGCGGCGACCGCCTCGGCGATCGACGCCTGCTCGCCGGCCGGGCCGAGCAGTGCGAACCCGACGTTGGCCACGAGTGCACCGACGACGCCCGCCAGCGCCGCCGTGAGCGCGCGCTCCGGGAGCCGGTCGCCGAGCAGCGTGCGGGCGACGCCGTAGGCGATCCCGCCGCCGACGAACGGGGTGAGCACCCACAGCGTGAGGATCTCGGCGTACTTCGGCCACGCGGGGGCGCCGCCCATCGCGAGGCCGACGCCGACGACCGCGCCGGTGACGGTGAACGCGGTCGCGATCGGGTAGCCGGCGAAGACGCCGACGGCGACGAGCACCGCGGCGGTGACGAGCGCGACGATGGCGGCGGTGGCGGTGAGGGTGACCCCGCCGATCAGCTCCGTGCCGACCGCCTCGGTGACGTTCGCTCCCTGGAGGACCGCTCCGAGGAGGCCGAGGACGCCGACGACGAGGCCGGCGCGCATCACCGAGATGGCGTTGGCGCCGACCGCCGGCGCGAACGGGGTCGACCCGGAGGAGCCGGCCCCGATGGACCACGCCATGAAGAGGCTCGCGACGCCGGCGACGAGCAGCGTGAGGGTCGTGACGACGACCATCGTTATCGCCGCCCGTCCTCGTACCCCTCGCGCAGCCCCATCAGGGTGCGCCGGACGAGGAGGAAACCGAAGAAGAACAGCCCGAGCAGACCGACGAGAACGAGCACGAACAGCGGCTCGACCGATATCATACACGGATATCCGCCGGAACGGAGTTAGGCGTTTCGACCCACCCGGCGGTCGACCGCGGCGGACGCGCCGGCGACCCGACACGGTCACTAAAACGCGCGTTTGTGCCTCGGACACCTATAATATGATACCGGCACGATCCTCAACTGCGACCCCCGCTTCGGCCCTCCGCCGAGCACGGCACTCGGGAGTCCCCGCGACAGAGGCACCCCTCAGCCCTCCGCCCGCCCGGACGATCCCCCGTCGTCCGGCGGTCGACGTCTCCGAGACGGCGGTCGTCCCCCCCGACGACCGTTCGTCGGACCGGGCCGAGGCGGGGAGTCGTCGCCGTCCGTCCCCATCCGTCCGACCGATCCCCCCTCCGTCGCGACGCGGGACGGACGCGTGTGCTCTTCCTCTCGACCGAGCGTCCGCGCACGACGACGCGCACGAGGCCGCCGACGCGACGTCGTCCGAACCTACCTCTCGATCCGGAACCGCTCGAAGGCCTCCCCGTCGGGCGTGACGAGTCGCCCGTCGAGCCCGCCGGCGGTCGCCTCGAACTCCGCGTGTGCCGGCCGGTTCCCCCGCGGCTGGGCGTGGCTCCCCGGATTCACGATCGGGACCGCGGTCGAGTCGTCGAAGCGCGGCCGGTGGCTGTGGCCGCAGACGACGGCGTCGGCGTCGCGGCCGCGGGCGAGCATGACGAGGCCGGTGTCGCCGCTGCGGTGCCTGTGTGTCACGGAGAAGCGGACGCCGCCGAACTCGACGGTGCGGACCTCCGGGAGCCGATCGCGGATCGCCGCCCCGTCGTTGTTGCCGAACACGGCGCGCAGCGAGTCGGCGGTCCGCTCGAACGCGTCGAGAACGGGCTCGCGGTAGAAGTCGCCCGCGTGGACGACGACCTCGGCCGCCTCGACCGCCTCGCGGGTCCGGCCGCGGAGCTTCGGGTCGTCGGTGCTGTGCGTGTCCGAGACGACGACGAGCATGGCTCCCGGTTCCGGCGCGCGGCGGTTAAGCGTCGCGGGTGAACGGGCCGGACGTGAGCGCGTCGGCGACGGATCTACCGGACCGTCAACAGCCGCCGGAGGATGTCGCCGTAGGCGGGCCGTGTGATCAACACGCCGATGAGCACGCCGAGGATGGTGAAGATCGCGAACCCGGAGAGGTCGCCGAGGCTCAACACCATCAGCGGCGACATCGCCACGATGGTCGTCGCCGCGGCCGCGCCGATCACCCAGAACGCCCGGCGGAACCGCGAGTCGAACACCGTCCGGGAGTTGACCTCGCCCTCGCTCATCACCTCGTCGGCGATGATCACGAGGTCGTCGACGCCCGTGCCGACCACGGCGATGAAGCCGGCGATGACCGCGAGCTCGAGCGGGTACCCCACGAGCGCCGCGAACCCGAGCAGCGCGTACACCTCGGCCAGCGCGGTGACGATCATCGGGAGCGCCACCTTCGGCTCGCGGTAGCGGAGGAACACCACGCCGGCGACCGCGAACACCGCGAATATCCCGGCGATCGCGGAGTAGAGCCGGAAGTTCTCGCCCTGCGTCGCGGAGATGGTCGAGGAGGTCCCCTGTCCGCTGATGTCGAGTTCCGCGGGGAGCGCGCCCGCACGGAGGTTGATCGAGATGGTCTGGGCGTCGGCGAAGGAGGTGGTCGTCAGCCGGAAGTTCCCGCTGTCGGCCCACCCTCCGCTCGCCATGCTCCGTGCGAGCCCGTCGTCCATCCCGAACGCGTTGACGACCTCGCCGTCGACGACGAGCAGCAGACAGGAGTCGCTGGACTCGCCGAGCGAGTTCGTCTCGAGGTCGTAGTTACAGCGCGCGCCGCCGGAGGCGCTCGCGACGCCGTACTCGACGGCCGCGTCCTGGAACCGGACGGCCGGCGATCGCTCGCCCTCGGGGGCCTCGTTGACGACGGAGACCGGCACGTACGCGCCGGAACCCGCCTCCCGCCTGCTCGCGGTCCCGATGTTCTCGAAGTCGTCCTGGACGAGGATCCCGTCGGTTCTCGCGGTGCCGTCGGTCGCGTTCGGGTCGGGGTACGCGATGGCGATCTCGACGGTCCCGCGCTCCTCGAGGAGGTCGATCACGTCCTGGCGACCCTGGCCGGGCACCTCGACGAGGATGAAGTACTCGCCGGTGATCGACTGGACCTGCTGGACGCTCCCGCCCGAGAGGCCCGCCTCGTTGATCTTCCCCTGGATGACCTCGATCGCCGCGTCGCGGGTCTCCCCGGTCACGCCGCTTCTGATCCCCTCGTAGCCGTACCCCGAGGCGTCCATCGCCTCGCGGAACTCCGTCTCGCTCACGGACGTGGCGGTGACCTCCACGGCACCGATCCCGTCGCTTCCGCCGGTTCCGGAGCCGTCGTCGCCGAGGACGGCGTCGACCTCGCGGGTCGAGACGCCCTCCAACTCGGCGGCGACGTCGCTCGCGACCTGCGTGGGGGTCTCGCCCGCGAAGTCGACCCCCGTCGCGGTGTAGCCGACGAGCGGCGCACGGATGCGGGTCCCGCCCGCCAGATCGAGGCCGTACTGGAGGTTCGTCATTCCCTGCGTCGCGTTCTCGGCGGACTCGCCCGGCGCGGTCTCGGGCGCGAACTGCGGGGCGAAGAGCGCGACCGTCGCGCCGAGCACGACGACGACGAGGAGCAGCACCCGCCAGTTCTCCTTGACGCGTTCGAACATCAGCGCTTCACCCCCTCGAACTTGTACCAGCGCAACAGCGCCACGTTCAGCAGGTACGTGTTCATCAGGTCCGCACAGAGGCCGATCGCGAGGATGATACCGATGTCACGCAGGAGGCCGACGCCGAAGACCGTCGCGACGACCGCCATCACGAGCATCGCGGCGATGGAGGTGACCGTCATCGTCACCCCGGTGCGCATCGCGCGGCTCACCGACTCGTAGAACTCGCCGGTCCGGCGCAACACGGAGTTGTTCAACAGGATGTCCGAGTCGACGCTGTACCCGATGATCATGAGGAGGGCGGCGACGATGCCGAGCGTCATCTCGATGCCGAGGAGGTTCATCGCGGCGACGGGGATCACGAGGTCCGAGAAGGCGGAGGCGACGACCGCGATGGAGGGAACGAACGTCCGGAACAGCGCGAAGACGAGCACGCTCATCCCGAGGAACGCGAGCGCGAGCCCGAACAGCGTCGTCCGTGCCGTGTCGGACGCGAAACTCGGCGACACCTGGTCGATCGCCTCGACCGACAGTCCCGCCGCGTCCGCCTGCGATTCCAGATCGCTTGCCAGTCCCTCCGGGTCGTCGGCGGCCGCGCGGAAGGTCACGACGTACACGTCGTCGGCGGGGATCGAGCGGACCGAGTCGGGATCGCGGTCGAACGCGGTCTCGATCCGCTCCTCGACGTCTCCACCCGCGTCGTCGGCGACACGGAGCTCCACGCCGCCCGTGAACTCCAGCCCGAGGGTCGCCGGCGCGCCCGTGGCGACGTACCACCCGCCGATGACGAGCACCGCCACCGCGAGCACCGCCAGCGGCACGAGCACGAGCTGCCGGTTCGAGTACTCGGTGTAATCGACCTCCGGTACCTCGATCGCTGTCATGAAACGGGTTCGTCCGTGAGCCCGAATAAGCCTTCTTATCTCTCGAGTCGGTCGAAAACGGGACCGCGAACCGATCGCGCGTTCAGGGGAGATACCGCACGCTGAGCACGCCGGGCTCCGCCCGGACCTCGACGCGGTTCACGCCGAGCCGCGCGGCCCGCGAGAGCGTCCCCTCCCGGTCCTCGAGCACGTCGCCGGCGGCCTCCTCGGTCGCGTCCGCCGGCGGGGAGAGCACGTGGATCTCGCCGATCCCCGCCCGCGGCTCGCGGGTCAACTCCCCCGTCTCCAGGTCGGCCGCGAGTTCGCGTTCGTGAACCGTCGGCGGCTCCTCGCTCCGCTCGAGCGAGAGCGACCGGCGCTCCGCGACCTCGATCACGCGATAGGTGACCTCCATCGGCGGGTCGGGCGCGACGGTCGCCTCGACGGCGTCGTCGACCGCCAGGCCCGGATTCGAGCTCAGCGTGTGGACCTGGCCGTCGTGAGCGTCCTTCAGCACCGCGGAGTCCTCCTCGACGTGGGTGACGAGGAACGTTCCCTCCTTTTCGTCGGTCATCGGCGGCGCTACGTCGCCGAGCCATTTCGGGATTTCGAGCCGTCCTCGTCGTCGCCCCGGAGCCGGTAGTGCGTCCAGAACACGACCGCGGCGGCGAGGACGGGGAACAGCGCCCCGGCCGGGCGGGGAAGCGCGTACAGCGCCGACAGCAGCACGGATCCGGCCGGATCGCGCAGGTCTGCCGGCGCGGTGACGATCAGGCCGAGGTACAGCGAGGCCAGGAAGAGGAAGCCCGCGTACGCCAGCTTCCGGTCGTAGCCGGCCGCGACGGGAAGGTCCCGACGGTGCCGGCGGGCGACGAAGAGCAGCGGGGCCAGGAGGGGGGCGACGGCGGCGAAGCCGAGAACGACGTACAGCGAGCGCGTGAACAGGTACGTTCCGCTCGGGATGCCGGCGGTCTCGGCCATCCAGACGACGAGCGCGAGCGTGACGACGAGCGCGATGGCCGCGGTCGCCAGCGCGCCGATCACCCCGTAGACGCGCATCGTCCACGAGTCGGTGCTGCGGATCGCGTACGGGATCGCGCCGAACACCCCCCGGTAGCTGTCTGTCATCGTTCGGGGTAGGAGCGACGACCGATTAAACCCCTCGTCCGCGAGGTTTTACATCCCCGAAGGCGATCGGCGACCGTGGGCCTCTACGACGCGTATCTCGCCGTTCGCCACCGCCTCCACGAGGGGGACCCGCCCGAACACGTCGCGATCGTCATCACCGAGCGCGACCTACTCGCGGACGGCGCGTTCGACACCCTCGCCGCGGCGCTGGGCTGGGCGTTCGACTACGGGGCGGAACGGGTCACCGTCTCCGTCTCCATGCTCGACGAGGCGGTGGTCTCCTCGCTCGTCCGGGAGTTCCGGGACCTGGACGCGCCGCGGCCGACGTCGATCCGTGGCCCGGACGACACCGAGTCGGCGGACGCCCCGATCCGCGTGAACGTCGGCCTCGGCGGGAAAGCCGAGTTCGCCGCCGCCGTCCGCGAC
>NZ_NHPJ01000052.1 GCF_002252985.1 Halorubrum halodurans
GACCCAGTCGTAGGTCGCGGGGTTCTCGAGGAGGAGCGCGAGGCTCGTGATCGCGCCCTGGCTGAACCCGAACAGCCCGTCCCGCTCGGCGAGCCGCTGCCGCGGTCGACGGATACAACCGTGGAGACGGAGAACGACGCGCCATGACCGAGATCCCGCTCGAGCACGTTCACGTCGCCCCCGACGACGCCGACGCCGCCTCGGCGGTCTTCGTGCTCCACGGTCGCGGTGCCGACGAGGAGGACCTCCTGCCCGTCGCGGAGTCGCTCCCCGACGACCTCCACGTGATCAGCCTCCGCGCGCCCGACCCGCTTCAGGGCGGTTACACGTGGTACGAGCTCGACCTCTCCGGCGGCGGGCTCCACGAGAGCCAGCCGCACGCCGCGGAGTTCCGGCGGAGCCTCGATCTGGTCGCCGAGAGCGTCGCGGCCGCGACCGACGCCTACGGGCTCGACGCCGAGCGGGTCGGGCTGTTCGGGTTCAGCCAGGGCGCGATCACGAGCCTCGCGCTCCTCCTCGAGAACCCCGCGACCTACGACTGGGTCGTCGGCCTCCACGGCTACCTCCCGGACTCACACGCCGACCTGGCGCCCGACGGGATCGAGGGGAAGCCCGTCTTCGTCGGCGCCGGAACGGGCGACCGAGTGATCCCGGACTCGCGGAGCGAGGCGGCCGCCGACCGGCTCGCCGAGGTCGGCGCGGACGTGACCTACGAGACGTACGCCACCGGCCACGGGATCGGCCGGGAGGAGCTCGCCGACGTGGTCGCGTTCGTCGAGGCGCGACTCGAGTGAGGGCCCGTCGCCGGCCTCACTCGGCCGAGCGGCTCCCCACGTCTATCGGTTCGGTACACCAGTGACAGAAGTCGAGGTCCGCGTCCGTGTCGCGTCCGCAGTGGGGACACTCGATCGTCGACGGGGTCGACCCCGGCGGCTTCGGGCCGTCGTCGGACCCGGTTCGTCTGGCCCGCCGGTCGCCGTCCCGGCCGACAGGGTCGGCGTCGGAGCCGTCGATCGGAGCGTCCCTCCCGGATCGCTCGGCCGCGTCGGTTCCCGTGGCGGTCCCCTCGGGGTCCGTCGTGCCCGCGGGCTCGCCGCCCGCGCGCCGTCGCCGCTCGTAGCGCCGGTTGTTCCGGACCGCGAGGACGTACGCGTCGACGACGCTGGCGAGGACCGCAAGGAGCCCCGGCGCGACGTCGGCGGCCGGGGGAGTCTCGCGGGCCAGCAGCTGGTCGACGGCGGCGTCCGGCACGAGGAAGACGAGCGTCGCCGTGATCACGGCGTACCAGCCGAACGCGCGGGCCCACCGTCGGAGATACGCGTGGCCGAGTCCGGATATCAGCAGCGCTAACAGCACGGCGAGCCACGGTCGCCGTCGACTGATCTCGCTCATGCCTCGTCGGTACGGACTCCGGAGCCGTGTAGTTGTCCCTCCCTCGGAGCGTTTATCCCTCCGAGACGCCGAGACGACGTATGCTCGGGATCCCGACGCCGGAGCTCCTCACCGGGCTCCGGATCGCCCTCCTCGCCGTCGCCTACTGGGGGGCCGGCTTCGTGGTGGCGTACCTCCTGTATCGGCGGTGGCGCGGCGACGGTCCGCGAGACGCCGACGCCGAGACGGACGGCTGATCTCGACGCGCCCTGCGGGCCGCGGGAGCGACCCCCGACTTCCGCTTCGGCCACGCTTTTGCCGTCGCCCGCCGGAGGGACGACATGACCGACACGGCGCTCGTGGTCGGCGGCACGCGATTCATCGGCCGGCACGTGGTCGAGGACCTCACCGAGAACGGCTACCGGGTCACGACGCTGACCCGCGGGAACCGCGAGGACCCGTTCGCGGACGACGAGCGCGTCTCGCACGTCGAGGGCGACCGAACGAACGACCGCGACCTGGAGGCCGCGAAGCTGTCCGCGGATCCGGACGTCGTGATCGACTGCGTGGCGTATCACCCGGCCGACGTCGAGGCCGCGACCGAGGTCTTCGCCGACGTCGACGCCTACGTGTACGTCTCCTCCGGCGCCGCCTACGCGGCCGAGCACGTCCCGAAGCGCGAGGGCGAGACGCGGCTCGAGGCGTGTACGCCGGAGCAGGCGACCGACGACGGCGACGCCACCTACGGCAACCGAAAGGCGGCGGGCGACCGGGCGGTCTTCGCCGCGGCCGACGAGGGCGTCAACGCGGCGTCCGTCAGGCCGTGTATCGTGTACGGCCCGCACGACTACACCGAGCGGCTCGACTACTGGATCGACCGCGTCCTCGAACACGACCGCGTGGTCGTCCCCGGCGACGGCCAGAACCTCTGGCACCGGGCGTACGTCGAGGACGTGGCGAGCGCGCTCCGGATCGTCGCGGAGCGCGGCGAGCCGGGAACCGCCTACAACGTCGGCGACCGCCGGGCGCTCACGCTCGAGGAGACGCTGGAGACGATCGCCGCCGTCGCCGACACGACGTGTACGGTCGTGCCCGCGAGCGCGGACGCCCTCGCGGCCGGCGGGCTCGAGCCGACCGACTTCACGCTCTACCGGGAGTACCCGCACCTGCTCGACACCTGCGCGCTCGCCGACCTCGGCTGGGAGTCGACGCCCGTCGAGGAGGCGATGGCGCGGAGCGTCGCCGACCACCGCGACTCGAACCGCGACGGCAGCGAGTGGGATCCCGGCCGCGACGCCGAAGAGCGGGTGTTGGGCGTGAAGGACACGCTGTAACGATGCGGTCGGCGCGCGCTCGTGAGCGCCCGACAGGGCGCGAGCGACCCGTGCGAGGGACGCTGCGAGCGACGGGCGACCGCAGGGAGCCCCGAGCGAGCAGCGAGGCTGGGGAGGCGTGAGGTGCGGGGTGCGGTGCGGGGTGTGGTGCGGTTGCGGTGTGGGGTGTGGGGACGGAGCGTCGGTGGAGACGGAGCGTCTGGAGAGTTCGCCGCGTCAGCAACCACCGGAGGAGCCGGGACGGCGTCGGATCGTCAGTACGCCGCGTCCCACCGCGCCGCCTTCCGGCGGTTCTCGCAGTCGAGACACTCGACGGCGTCCATCGTGTCGATCGCGACGTTCGTTCCCTCGCAGTTCCCGCAGAAGTAGCCGTACCGCGTCTCGTGGTCGGCGTCGGCGTACGCGACGTAGAAGGGGGCTTTCGATCCCCGCTCGCCCTCGTCGAAGGCGACGTACACCCGCTCGCCGTCGGCCGTCTCGTAGATCCCCTCTCGAAGCCCCCCCTCGCGGCCGATCCGCTTGCGGTAGAGCCGCTCCTCGAACTCCTCGCCGCCGATGTCGACGACGCGCTCGCCCGAGAGGTCGTACCCCTCGCGCTCGTAGAACGCGGTGCCGGCCTCGTTGTCGACGAGGACCTTCCCCTCGATGCTGTCGACGTCGCGATCGCGCAGTTCGGCCTCGACGCGCTCGAGCAGCCCCGACCCGATCCCCGACTCGCGGTGGTCCGGGTGGACGTGGAGCCAGTCGATCTCGCCGACGCGCTCGCGGCGGTCGACGACGTAGCTCTCCGCGAACGCGACGACCTCGTCGTCGACGACGGCGACCGGGAAGACGGTGTCCGGGTCGGTGACCGCCCCGTCCACGTCGTCGGCGCCGTACCAGTTCTCGACGGCCTCCGACAGCAGCGCCTCGTCGACGGCGTGACCGTAGGAGGCGGTGAGCGACGCGAGCGCGACCTCACGGATCGATCCGACGTCCTCGGCGGTTGCGGCTCGTAGGTCCATACCGAGTCGTCTCCCCGCGACTACAAAAAGTTCCGCGACCGGGGCGTGCCCCCGCGTCCGTCTCACGACTCGGTCCGTTCGCCGCGCGCCGCCCTCACGAGATCGAGTACGCGGCCGCGGCCATGAGCAGCAGGGTCAACGCGAGCGCGAGTCCCATCACGTACGTCAGCGAGCGGTTCTCCCAGCGCAGGTGCTGGAAGTACGCGACGATGAGGACGGTCTTGACCGCCGAGATGATCATCGTTCCGGCGAACGCCTCCCAGTACGTGAAGCCGAAGAACTCGACCTCGAAGAGAACGAAGTTCAGGATCGCCGCGAACAGGAGCGCGGCGTATATCGCCGAGTACAGTTTGACGGAATCGGACGACATTTCTTGGACTCACCTTCGTCCGCGTGCTTAAAGAATTAACCATCCGGGGGACCGACCCGTCCGGGATCCGCGGCCGGACTGACGGCGCGACGACCGACCGCTCGCGAGGCCGGCGGCCCGAAACGCATTTGCCCGTGACGCGCGGATCCTCCGTCGATCAGCCGAGGAACACCGTGGACCCGCTCGACCCCGACGACGACCTGCTCGAATCGCTCTACGTGGTGAACAAGGTCGCGAAACGGCTCGCCGACGAGGCGACCGCCGCCTACGACCGCGGCGACGTCACCGAGAGCAACGTCGCCTCGGCCCGCAAGGACGCGCTGTATCGGACGAAGACCGACGTGTTGAACCGGATCGTCGCCGCCGACCCGGAGGCCGTGACCGGGGAGTACCACGCGGTCCACGGCGACGTCTGGCTGCTCGTCACCGTGAACGGCTGGGAGTTCCACCAGCCTCCCCACGCGTTCGGGAGCGACCTCACCGACCGGATCGAGACCGCAAACTCCGTCGACGAGCCGCGGGACGTGCCCTACGTCCGCGACGCCAGCGTGGAGCGCTCTGACCGCTCGCTCGAGGAGGCGCTCCGGCGGCTCGCCGACCGCGGCGTCGACGCCAACGACCACCTGGCGCGACCGACGATAAGCGGGGAACACGACCGGCTCGTCGACGTGCGGTGGGCGTGTCTACGGTAGCCTCCGCGGGACGGTCGCGGGGCCGCTATTCGACGACCTCGACCGCGCCGTGCATCCCGTTGGCCTGGTGTGGCGTACAGTAGTACAGCTGGATCCCGGCCTCGTCGAATGACTGCTCGAAGGTCGTGCCCTCCTCCGCGACCGCGTCGCCGCTGTCGAACTCCGAGGCGGAGCCCTCCGCGGAGGCGACGTTGTGTGCGCCGCCCTCGCCGGTCCACTCCCACACTACCGTCGTTCCGGCGTCGATCCGGATCGCGGCGGGGTCGAACGCGAACCCGACGTCGCCCGCGCCCACGTCGACGACGACCTCGTCCTGCCCGGTGTAGTCCATGATCGTCCCCTCGTAGAGCCGCGCCTCGTTCTCGGTGAGGTAGTCGTCGATCTCGCTCGGCACGTCGTCGACGGCCTCGCCGGCGGAGCCGTCGCCGCTCCCCTCGCCGCCGCCCATCGCGGCGACCTGTGACCGGACGTTCTCCAGTTCCGGCATGATCGCGGGGAGGTTCGAGGTGTCGGCGACGATCCGCGCCGCCTCGGGGTCGTCGGAGTCCTCGATCTCGAACTCGGCCGCGGTCATGATGAGTCCCCACTCCTGGCTGGAGAACCGGGAGGCCATCACGCGGTCGTTGAACTCGTTGTCGACGGCCATTCGCTCGCCGACGATCGCGTCCGTCCACTCGCTCATGTCCGCTCTTTCGACGCTGTCGGTGAAAAACCCGTTCCCATCGTCGGGGACCGTTCGAGACGCTTTACCCGATCGCGTCCCTCCCCCTCGGCATGGTCGAACGAAGTCGTCGCGCGCTCGTCGGGTCCTGCGGTGCCGCCTCGCTCGCCCTCCTCGCCGGCTGTGCCGGCCTGACCGGCGGGTCGGGCGGCGGGGGCGACGCGGAGCCGGCCGATCGGACCGACCAAGGGACGGTCGAGGTCGCCGTCGGGGCCGGCAACGGACTCTCCTTCGCCCCGGCGGACGTCCGGATCGACCCCGGCACGACGGTGGTGTGGGAGTGGACCGGCGAGGGCGGCGGCCACAACGTCGTCGACGTCGACGGCGCGTTCGAGTCCGAGTTGACCGACGAGGCCGGCCACACCTTCGAGCACACGTTCGAGGAGGCCGGCATCCACGAGTACGTCTGTACGCCACACCAGACGCAGGGGATGCGCGGGGTCGTCAGGGTCGTGGAGTGAGCTGTCGACTGGTCGGCGGATCGGTGACGGGACGGCGGATCGGTGACGGGACGGCGGATCGGTGACGGGACGGCGGACGCGACCGAAACGCACCTCACGCCTCCCCAGCCTCGTCGCTGGCGCGTCCGCGCGCCAGCGGCTCCCTCGCGGACTACCTCGCGCCCCTCGGGCGATCGGAGGCGCAGCGAGGCCCTCCGCGCCTCTGGCAGCCGGCGGCTCCGCCGCCGGCGACGCCACCGCGGGATCGCTCTCCGATCACCCCGTGGTCACCGGTGACTCCCCTCGGCGCGTAACTGGTTCGACGACGCTCTCCTACCAGTCGTACTCCTCGCGGGGGTCGACCTCGTCGCGCTCGCGGTCGAAGACGTGTTCGCCGTCGACGAAGACGTGTCGCGTGCGGGTCCCGTTCTCGTGGAAGACGCCGTCCCAGACCGCCACGTCGGCGTCGGTGCCGACCTCGAGGGTGCCGACGCGGTCGTCGATCCCGAGGATCTCGGCGGGATGGCGCGTCACCGCCTCCAGCGCCTCGGACTCGGGGAACCCCTCGCGGACCGCGAGCCCGACGCAGACGTCGAGGTGCTGTTGGGGCAGCACGGGCGCGTCGGTCTGGATCGCGACCGTCACGCCGGCCTCGTGGAGGATCGCCGGCGTCTCGAAGGTGATGTTGCGCAGTTCGTACTTCGCGCCGGAGTACAGCGACGGGCCGACGACCGCGGGCACGTCCCGCGTCGCGAACTCCTCCGCGATCAGGTGGCCCTCGGTCGCGTGCTCGATGGAGAGATTCTCGATCCCGAACTCCTCCGCGATCCGGAACACCGTCATGATGTCGTCCGCGCGGTGGGCGTGGACCCGGAGCGGAAGCCCCTCGGTGAGCACGCGCGAGAGGTTCTCCATGCCCAGATCGCGCTCGAACGGCTCGCCCTCGTTTCGGGCGTGCTCGCGCCGATCGACGTAGTCCTCCGCCTCCATCAGCGCCGAACGGAGCGTGGCCGCCACGCCGGGACGCGTCGACGGCTGGCGGCCCTGCTCCTCGCCGTGGAAGCGCTTGGGGTTCTCGCCCATCGCGGCCTTCATCCCGTCCTCGCGGATCAGCATGTCGTCGGCGGTCAGCCCGTGCGTCTTCATCGAGCAGATGATCCCGCCGATCACGTTCCCGGAGCCCATCCGCGCCGAGACCGAGGTCACGCCGTTCCGGAACGCGTGTTTCAGCTCCTCGTCGCGGGGGTGAAAGCCGTCGAGCGCGGTGACGTGCGGGGTGACCGCGGCGGTCCCCTCGTTGTAGTCGCGGTCCTCGGGCTCGCCCCACTCCGCGATCCCGGCGTGGCTGTGAGCGTCGACGAGCCCCGGCGTGACGTGGTGGCCCTCGACGTCGAGGACGGTCGCCTCCGCGGGCGGTTCGACGTCGCCGACGGCGACGATCTCGCCGCCGTCGATGACGACGGTTCCCGCGATCGTTCCCCGCTCCGTTGCCGTGTGGACGGTTCCGCCGACGAGCGCGTACATGGGGCCGGTTTCGGCGGCCCGGTACATAAACGGTTCAGGGCGCCGCTCTCGGGTTCGTGACCCGCGTTCGGTTTCCCGTGTGCGATGGATGCTCTCGCATGCGCTCGGCCCTCTCGCATCGCTTTTCACCTCGGACGGCGGAATCGGGGTAATGAGTTACCGGATCGGCCTCGTCGGTAAGCCCTCGGTGGGCAAATCGACGTTCTTCAACGCGGCGACGATGAACGACGTGCCCGAGGGAGCCTATCCCTTCACGACGATCGACCCGAGCGTGGGCGAAGCCTACGTCCGCGTCGAGTGTGCGGCTCCGGAGTTCGACGAGACGTGTACCCCGAGCGTCGGCGTCTGTCGCGACGGCACGCGGTTCGTCCCGATCGAACTCGTCGACGTGGCCGGGCTGGTCCCCGGCGCACACGAGGGGCGCGGGCTCGGCAACCAGTTCCTCACCGACCTCAACGAGACGGACGCGCTGGTCCACGTCGTCGACTTCTCGGGAACGACCGACATCGAGGGCGAGCGGACCGAGGGCCACGACCCCCGCGAGGACATCGACTTCCTCGAGGCGGAGCTCGACGCCTGGTACCTCGACGTGCTCTCGAAGGGCCTCGAGAAGTACGCGACGCGCTATCAGGGCTCCGAGGCTGCCATCGAGGAGGAGCTCGCGGAACAGATGTCCGCGTTCGGGATCACGAAGGACGAGATGAAGCAGGTCATCCTCGCCGAGGGGCTCGAACTCGACCCCGAGACGTGGGACGCGGAGGACCGCGAGTCCCTCGCCCGCGAGATCAGAAAGCGCACCAAGCCGATGGTCGTCGCGGCCAACAAGACCGACACGCCCGAGGCCAGGGAGAACTGGGCCGAGATCACCGACGACCCCGACTACGACCACCTCTCGTTCGTCCCCGTGAGCGCCCACGCCGAGAAGGCGCTCAAGAACGCGGACGAGGCGGGCGTCGTCGACTACACCGCCGGCGACGACGACTTCGAGGTCGTCGGCGACGTCTCCGACGAGCAGGCCGCGGGCCTCGAGGCGATCCGCGACCACGTGAGCGAGTACGGCGGCACC
Organism: Halorubrum halodurans; assembly: GCF_002252985.1. Lineage (GTDB taxonomy): Archaea > Halobacteriota > Halobacteria > Halobacteriales > Haloferacaceae > Halorubrum > Halorubrum halodurans. The sequence continues at coordinate 8,523 of NZ_NHPJ01000052.1, forward strand.
GGGGTCCAGGCGGCGCTTGAGGCCGCCGTCTTCGACGTGCTCGGCTGTATCGCGGTGTTTCCGGGCTCCGCGAACGGGTCGAGCGACGAGAAGGGCGTCTTCCGCGACTGCTTCCTCCTGCCCGAGGGCGCGACGACGGAGGACTTCGCGTACCACATCCACTCCGACATCGGCGAGGGGCTGCTCCACGGCACCGACTGCCGGAGCGGCAGGCAGGTCGGGGCCGACCGCGAGCTCTCCCACCGCGACGTGATCGAGCTGATCTCGACGAAGCAGGCCGCGCCGTAGGTCCCCTCACCGATCGTCGACGCCGTCCGTCGGGTGCGTCCCGTCCGTCGAGGTCGGCTCGTCCGCCGAGGGTACCCCGTCCGCGAGGTCGGCGAGCCCGGCGAGCCCGAGCCGGTCGAGGAGGGAGGCGGTCGGCCGCCCGCGCCCGTCCCACTCGCGAACCGCGTAGTAGCGGTCGAGGAGGTCGTCGAACGCGTTCGGATCGAGTCCGTCCGGGCGATTCGGGCTGTTCCCGTCACCCTCGCCGGCGCCCCCGCGGCCCCCCGCTATCGCCGGCGGGAGCGCGTCGTCCTCGCGGGCGAACCCCTCACGGACGTTGAACAGCCGCGTGAGCGTCCACACCCGCTCGCCGAGGCCGGCCAGGTCCGCGGGCTCGTGGTCGTACCCGCGGGCGGCGAGCCACTCGGCGGCGACCGCGGGGTCGAACACGTCCTCGAGGAAGTCGTCGGCGATGAGACACCACAGCGCGGCCCGGCGGTCCTGCTCGGCCGCGACCGCGGCGGCGACCTCGTCCGGATCGCGCGAGCGCGGTGCCATCGCGTCCACCTCCACCGGCCGGGCCCGTCGGTGGCACGCCCCCCGGTCGCTCGTGGCGTACGCCAGCGCCATCGACGCCGCCCCGCGGGGGTCGTACGAGGAGAGCTCCATCCCCTTCACCGTCGGGATCAGGTCTCCGCCCCCGAGCCGCGACGCGGCGGCCGCGACGCCGTCGGCGAGCGCGTCGCCGAGCGGCGTCTTCCGGCCCGCGATCTCCTCGATCGTCGACCGGGCGGCCGCCTCGTCGCCGAAGGCGACCTCGCGGTCGATCAGCCCCTCGTCGCCGGCGCGGACCGCCCAGGCGACCGCGTTGCCCGCGGAGATGACGTCCATCCCGAGTCGGTCACAGACCCCGCCCAGCGCCGCGACCGCGTCGAAGTCGTCGATGCCGAGGCCCGCCCCGAGGACGATCGGCGTCGCGCCGCGCGGGACGCTGTCGCCGTCGGGTTCGTCGTCCGACGCGCTCCTCGCGTCGTCCGCGGGCTCGTTGTCCGCCGTCTCGTCGTCGACTTCGGGGATCTGGAACCCGCCGGGGACCGGGTCGTTCTCACGCTCGCGGCCCGTCGCGCGCTCGGCGGCGCGCTCGACCCCGATCCCCTCCGCGCCGTCGAACCGGGACTCCTGCCAGCCGCGGGTCGGGAGCACGCCCGCCTCGTTCGCGAAGTCGACCGTCTCCAGGGTGTCGCCCGCGGCCAGCCAGCGTCCCGCGTCGCTGTCGGCGAACGCCGCCTCCTCGCGCGCCTTGAGGGCCGCGAGCCGCCCGGACGGCTCCGGCGGCGGGTCGCGGGCGACGACCGCCTTCAGCCGCTTCGAGCCCATCACCGCGCCCGCGCCGCCCCGGCCGGCGTGGTGATCGCCGCCGTCGGAGGCGATCGTCGCGTACCGCACCGCGGTCTCGCCCGCCGGGCCGACACAGGCGACGGCGGCGTCCGGGAACCGCTCGTCCGTCTCCACGGCGTCGAGTCCCCACAGGTCGCTCGCGGGCTCGACGCTCGCCTCCCCGTCCGAGAGCGAGAGGACGACCGGCTCGTCGGCCGCGCCGGTGACGATCGCGCCGAGGTGGGGCCCGAGCGAGGCGGCGAGCCGGGCGGGGAAGGTCCCGCCGCCGTAGGAGTCGAGGAACGCGCCCGTGAGCGGCGACTTCGTGATCGCCGCGTATCGCTGCTCGCCGGGGGTGTAGCCGGTCAGCGGTCCGGTCATGAACGCGAGCGGGTTCGCGGGCGACTCCGGGTCGATCCCCCCGCCGGCCGCGTAGAGGTAGCGCGCGCCGAGCCCCTTCCCGCCGACGTACGTCGCGAGCCACTCCTCGGGGACCGGCTCGCCGTCGACCCGTCGGCTCGAGAGGTCGACGCGGAGGATCCGGTCCGGTGGGTCCATCGTCGTCGATAGCCGCCGAAACGGGATTAAACCCCACGGTGCCGGCGAGCGGTCGGGGCGGTCCACGCGGGACGCCATCCGACCGCGTCACGCGTGTCGGGATCGACGCGCTTTCGACGCCGGACTCCGACCGGACTCCATCATGAACGTCGTCGACGCGCTCGACGCGGCGGAGGGCACGACCTGTCTCGTCGGGGCCGGCGGGAAGAAGACGACGCTGTACGCGCTGGCCGAGCGACTCGACCGGGCGATCCTCACCGCGACGGTGCGGATCCCGATCTTCGACCGCCGGGTCGCGGCGGTGCGGACGGCGGGAGACCCCGTGGCCGAACTCGACGCGCTGCTCGAGGCGCGCCGCGAGCCCGACGCGGGGAGCGCGTTCCCCCTCGGGCTCGTCCCGGATCGGGAGCGCGACGACCGGTATCGTGGATACGAGCCGGAGACGGTCGACCGCCTCGCGGCGGCTCACGACGGTCCGGTGCTGGTGAAGGCCGACGGCGCGCGGACGCGGCTGTTCAAGGCCCCGAACGACCGCGAGCCGCGGATCCCCGCCGGAGCCGACACGGTCGTTCCGGTGGCGAGCGCCCACGCCGCGGGCGAGCCGCTCACGGCGGCGGCCGTTCACCGTCCCGAGCGCGTCGCCGACCTCGTCGACGGCGTCGAGGTCGGCGACGAGATCTCCCCGGCGCTGATCGGCCGCGTCGTGGCCCACGAGGAGGGCGGGCTGAAGGGGATCCCGGCGGACGCGACCGCGGTCCCGCTCGTCAACATGGTCGACGACGAGGCGGACGAGGCGGTCGCCCGCGAGGTCGCGGCGGCGATCCACGACCACGCCGACGTGCCGCGGGTCGTCCTCGCGCGGATGCGTGAGCCGACCGTCGTCGCGGTCGTGGAGTAGCCACCCCCGGTGCGGTCAGGTTCCCGGCGGCCCGTGGATCCGGGACCCCTCGGTCGCCCCGACGTCGCCGGAGTCGTCGGTCGTCCCTCCCGATCCGTCCCGACCGTCCGTCGACACCACGCCCACCGCGTCGGTCATCCAGCAGCCGTCGTACCCGCCGCCGTAGCCGGTGAGCGACGCGTCGGTCGAGTCGATCTTCCGCATCCGGAACTCGTAGCTCCCGGTCGGGGAGCCCTCCTCGTAGGTGACGACCCGAACCGAGGCGCGGTCCCCGTCGATCGCGACCGGACCGTACAACACGGCGTCGTGGCCCACCATCGGCGCGTAGTTCGGCCCCTCGAAGAGCTCGACGAACTGGGGGAAGGTGCTCACGGCTCGCCGGTTCTGCGGCGACGCGAACCGCCGCGTCGTCCGGATCCCGTCGTTCGTCGCCGGGTCGTTGTACCGCAGCGCGTTCATCTGGATCTGGACGACGTGGAGCGGCGCGCGCTCGCAGGTCGGCTTGAGCGACGTCGCCCGCGCGGCCTCCTCCCCGTCGCCGACGGTCGATCCGGTCGGGTCGGCGTCCGCGGCCTCGCCGCCGTCGTCCCCGAGTATCCCGTCCGCGTAGTAGTGTGGCGGGGACGACCCTCCCCCGTCCCCGTCGCCGTCCGCGCCGCTCGCCGCCGCGTCGCCGTCCGCGCCGCCGTCATCGCCGGCGTCGGCTTCGGCGCCGGCGTCGCCGGTCGTCCCGTCGGCCGACTCGTCGCCGAACCCGAGCCGGTCGGTCCCGTCGCCCCCGGACGGCACGCCGGCCAGCGACGCGGCACCCGCCACCGCCGCGAGCAGGACCACGACGACGACCGCGACCGCGACTCGGCTGCGGGACGCGTCGCCGCCGAACCCTCGAGCCGGGGCGGCGTCCTCGTCGGCGGCGGACCTGCGGTCGTCGCCCGCGGCGGTCGGTTCGCTCCGGCTCCCCGCGCTCCCGGTCGTCGTCCGATCGGGCGGGACGCGGAGCCGCGAGCCCGACGACGTCGACCCGGCCCCGATCGCGGCGTCCTCGCTCGAGACGGTCCCACTCGCGCCGGTCTCGGTCGGATCGTCTCCACTCGCGTCGGTCTCCGACGAGCCGGACTCGACCGAGGTGTCGGCCGGCACTCCGTCACCGACCGGCGGATCGCGGCGATACGACTCCGAGCGGGCGGCGGTCCCGAGGAACCGCTCGCTCAGCGACTCGGCGTCCGCCGGCGGCAGTCCGTAGAGGAGGCGACGACGGAGGTCCGGGGCGGTGACGACGTCCCCGGCCGGCGGCTCCCCGACGTCGGCCGTACCCGGATCGAGGTCGGCCCCGTCCTGACCGGCGGCGGTCGTATCCGGATCGGCGTCCGGATGGACGACCGCGACCGCGTCGGCGTCGTCAGCGCCGGCGCTCCCGTCGACGCCGTGAACCGTTACGCTCGAGGGGTCGACGGCCGCCCCGGCCGTCGTCGCCGTCCACAGCTCGGCGACGAGCGCCGCGAGGTCGTCCGGATCGA
>NZ_NHPJ01000029.1 GCF_002252985.1 Halorubrum halodurans
CGGGTCCATCCCGAGGCCGAGGAAGCCGAGCGCGGCGACGCCGATCACGACGCTGCCGACGTTGAGCGACGCCAACACGACGAGCGACGACAGCGCGTTCGGCGCCACGTGTCTGCGGATGACGCCGCGGTCGGCGCGCGCGACCGCCCTCGCCGCCAGCACGTAGTCGCGTTCCGCGATCGACAACACCTCACCCCGGACGAGCCGGGCGTAGCCGGCCCACCCGAAGAGGCTGAACGCGAGCACCAGCTGCCAGTACCCCCCGCCGAGGGTGGCGACGACGACGAGCGCCAACACGAGGCCGGGGAACGCGAAGACCACGTCGACGACCCGCATCATGACCTCGTCGACCGCTCCGCCGTAGTACCCCGACACCGCCCCGTACGCCAGCCCGAACGTCGCCGTCAGTCCGACGACCACGAACCCGATCGAGATGCTGTAGCGCCCGCCGACGAGGACCCGCGAGAACAGGTCGCGTCCCGCCCCGTCGACGCCCATCGGGAACCGCACGGAGGGCGGGTCGTACGGGCTCACGCTCGGGTCCACGGAGAGGTAGAGGATCGTCGACGGGTCGTAGGGCGCGAGCGCGAACGGCTGGACCACCACGCCGCCGACCGCGATCGGGCGGGCGAGAAGCGAGACGAGCGCCATCGCGACGACGACCGCCAGGGCGACCATCGCCGAGCGGTTCCGCCGGAACCGCCGGAGCCCGCGTCGCCACCGCCCGGCCGTCGCGCCCCTTCCCGTCACGCGTCCGCGGTTCGCGCGGTCGCCGGCCGCCTCCCGGCTCCCGTCGTTCGCGCCCTCCGCCCCGCGACCCTCGGCGAGCGGGTCGCGGTCGCGGACGCGGTCCGCGTCGAACCCGACGACCCGGATCCGGCCCCGTTCGGCGGTCGGGCGACGCGTCCGGTCCTGCTCCGGGTCGGTCCCCCGGTCGTCGTCCTCAGTCATACCTGATCCTCGGGTCGAGCAGGGCGTACAGGACGTCCGCGAGGAAGTTCGCGACGACGACGGCGACGGCGGTCACGAGCGTGATCGCCATCACGACGTCGGTCTCCCGCCGATCGATCGCTTGAACGAGCTCCGAGCCGAGTCCGGGCCAGTTGAACACGCTCTCGACGACGACCGAGCCGGCGACGATGCCGGCCGTCAGCGTGGCCGCGAGCGTGACGACGGAGACGAGCGAGTTCCGCAGGACGTGTTTGAACACGACCGTGCGCTCCGGCAGTCCCCGCGCTCGCGCGGCGGTGACGTACTCCGCGTTCAGCTCCTCGGCCATCGACGTCCGCATCACGCGGGTGAGGCTCGCGGCCGCCGCGGTCCCGACCGTCACCCCCGGCAACAGGAGGTACCGGAGCGTCTCCGGGTGATACAGCGGCAGCCGCGAGGGGGGCAACACCGGGAACAGCCCGAGGTACAGCGAGAAGACGAGGATCAACAGCAGGCCGAGCCAGAAGTTCGGGATCGAGACGCCCGACAGCGCCAGCACGCGGCTCGCGACGTCGCCGAGTTCCCCCTCGTTCACCGCCGCGTAGATCCCCGTCGGGACCGCGATCGCGACCGCGAAGAGCCAGCCGAAGAGGCCCAGGGCGATCGTCTCGGGGAGCCGCCGCCACACGATGCCCGAGACCGCCCGCCCCGTCCGGACCTCCCGGCCGAGGTCGCCGACGAGGACGTCCGAGAGCCACGCGAGGTACTGCCGCCAGACGGGTCCGGAGAGCCCCCACCGCTCGCGGAGCCGCGCCTCCTCGGCCGCGCTCACGTCCGGGTTCAACGCGACCACCTGCGAGACCGGATCGCCGGGCGTCAGGTGGAACAGCCCGAAGGTGACCGCCGACACGCCGACCAGCACCGGGAGGACGGAGAGGGCGCGCCGGAGGACGAACCGTCTGAGACTCATCTGGCGGGCACCGTCGTCACGACGACTCGTCGTACTCGGCGGCCAACTCCTCGAGCAGCGCCTCCGCGCGCTCGACGTCGTACTCGTTCAGCGGCTTCAACGCCGCCGCGAGCGCGTCGTAGTCGGCCGTCCCCGCACCCCGTGCGATCCGGGGGATGGGCGTCCAGGCGGGCTCCGCCCAGCCGTTCAACACGTTGTCGACGATCCGCTGCCGGGGGATCAGGTGGTTGACCGCCTCCCGGAGCCGGGGGTCGTCCCACGGTTCGACGTTCACCGGATACTGGAGGTAGTCGTATCCCCCCGCCTCGACGGCGTGGACGAGGAAGTCGTCGGCGTCGTCGAAGTCCGCGAGCGTCCCGCTCGCGACGTCGTAGGTGAGGTCCACCTCGCCGTTCCGGAGCGCGCCCGTCCGCGTCGCGTCGTCGGGGACGACCTCCACCTCGACGGCGTCGATGGCGGGACCGTCCGGGAAGGCGTCCGGGCCGTCGAACCACGCGAACGCCTCCGCGACCCCCCGCGATCCCACCCAGTAGTCGTCGAACCGCGAGACCGCGAGGTACTCCTCGTCGACGAACTCGTCGAACTCGTAGGGGCCCGTCCCGACCGGCGTGACGCCCTCTCGCGGGTCGATGGCGCCCTTCTCGACGGCGGCGATCTGGGCCGCGCTGAGGACGTATATCCCCGGCAGCTCGCGTTCCGCCTCCGCGTCGGGGACCTGCGCGTACACGTCGACGACGTACTCGTCGGCCGCGACGGCGGCGAGCACGGAGTCGAACGTCTGGGGGGCGCTCGTCGAGTTCTCGTAGTACTCGTAGCTCGCGACGACGTCCGCGGCGGTCAGCTCGCTCCCGTCGTGGAACTCGACGCCCTCGTGGAGCTCGTAGCGGAACCACATCCCGTACGTTCCGTCGGCGGCCGCCTCGCGGGCGTCCGCGGGAAGCAGGACGCGGACCTCGTCGTCGGTCGCGGGGTCGTCCGCCGGGTGGCGGACGATCACCTGCTCGTCGACGTCGACCGCGCCCGCCGCCGTGGTCCCCGCGGTTCGCATGTACGGCTCGTAGGCCGTGCGATCGACGTCCCGGACGTCGCGAAGCTCGTAGCGCTCGGCGAGCCACGGGTAGACGTTGCCCTCGGCGTCGTTGACGACGAGCCCCTCGAAGAGAAGGTTCTGGAGCATCGTCGACGTCGTGTCGCTGCTGTGGGGCGGGTCGAACGAGTTCGGGTTCGTCGAGACCGCCCCCGTCAGCGTCCCGCCCTCGACGAGGTCTCCGAGGTCCGCGTCGCCGGGCGGGTTCTCCCGGTCGATCCAGGCGACCTGCTCGTCGTGGGGGGCGTACAGGGCGTAGCCGAACAACCCCTCCTGGAACGGCCACAGCCCGAAGCCGTGGACGGCCGCGCCGGTGACGGCGGTCTCCACGCCGAAGTGGGTGAAGGAGGTGTACCGCTCCTCGGCGAGGGTTCGCCAGATCTCGTCGTACGTCTCCGCGCGGAGCTCCCGGTCCTCGACGACCTCGATCCCGTACCGGGCGGAGTCGAGCAGCTCGTCCAGCTCGGGGTCGGAGATGCCGGTCAGGTTACAGCACGCCCCGACGTTCGCCGAGTTGTGGATCACGTTACAGAAGCTGTGCGGATTGAACGTCCCGGAGAGGCCGATCGCGGGGAGGTAGCCGTTCTCCTGGTACGCCGGGTTGATCACCCGGTCGAGGTACGCGTTCCACTCGTAGGTCTCCACCTCCGTCTCGAAGTAGCCGGTCCGCTGGAGCGACTCCGCGATGAGCTCGACCATCCGGATCCGCTCGTCCGTCCCGCCGGTCTCGAGACGGACCTGGAGGGGGAACGGCCCGCCGTCGTCCGTATCGGCGTCGGACGACTCCGAGGGGTCGGTGGCTCCCCGTCCACCGCACCCGGCGAACCCGGCGGTCCCCGCGGCCCCGATCGTCGCGAGGAGGTTTCGCCGGTCGAGACGCCGACCCCGGTCGGCGTCTTCGTGTCGATTTGCCATGCCGTGAAAAATTCTCCCGCCGGTATAATATGTTACGGAGGGAGGTCCGGCCGCGACCGCCGCGGTCGACGGCGCGAGGGCGGCTCAGACGTTGTCGGCGATGTAGCGGTCGATCCGCGTCACCAGCTCGGGTCGGAAGGTCCAGAACCCGTCCCAGACGTTCGACTCGTCCTCGAGCGCGACGAGCGCGGCGTGATCGCCGGGGCCGGTCGCGACGTCGCCGGGTCGTCCGCCGGGGCCGGTCACGACGTCGCCGTCTCGTCCCCCGTGTGCGGTCGCGACGTCGTCGGCTTCCGAGGGCGTGAACACCACGAACCACGACCGTCGATAGGGGTACGACGAGCCCGTGTGAACCGTCACCGGCAGCGTCTCCGCGGGGTTCGCGTCGGCCACGCCGTAGACGTGGACGTCGACGCCGTTTCGCGCGACCGTCTCGTACACCTCGTAGGTACCCCGCTCGTCGCGGAGCCGCGAGAGGCGCTGGAACGACGCCCGGAGGGTTCCGCCGCTCGTCTCGTTCGCGATCCGCTCTATCACCCGCGAGATGACGATCAGGAGCAGCTTCTCCTTGTTGGACTCGGGATATCCCTTGACTCTGAACGGCACCTCGTCGAGCCCGCGGAGCACGGCCGGGAGCTCGACCTCGCCGAGGTCGATCGCGCCCGTCCGGTAGAGGTCGGAGTTGATGAGCAGCACGGACTCCAACAGGTCGTCGAGCGTCGACCGTGCGAGCACCTCGCCGTCCTCGACCAGCGCGACCACGTCGGCGTCGGCGTCGCCGTCGGGGGCCGCCTCGTCGCGTATCGACACGGGCTGTCCCTCGAGCAGCGAGTCGAGCAGCCCTCTGACCGGATCCGGCGACGACCGGTTGAGCACGACGAGGGACCGATCCGGGGCCTCGATGTCGTCGAAGAACGCGCGCAGCGAGTCCGGACCCGTCATGAATCTCTCCCGTTTCGATCCGACGGGCCCTCGCGTATAGTGTTTGTCCACGGGCGGAACACGGCGGGTCGACCGCCGGGAGGCCGGAGGGTCCCGGTCGGTTCGTCGTCGCTCGTCGGCCGCGTCGGATCGCGATACGACCGCCGGAGCGGGAGATCGGAGCGTCGCCGGATCCGGGGATCGCGCGAACGCGCGTCCACGAACGACGCCCGAGAACAGAGCCTAGGCCGGGATTTGAACCCGGGGTCTCGTCCTTACCAAGGACGCGCTTTACCGCTAAGCTACCCAGGCGCGCAATACGTCGTTGACCGGAACCGACTTTAGGGGTTTCGATCCACACCGTCGGTGTCATCGGGTCCGCGTCTAGCGGTCCGTCGCGCTCACGGCGCGGTCGGAGATGTCGGCGATGCGGTCGGCGGCCGTCTCGGGCAGCGCGCGTCCCGGCGGCGGGAACTCCCGGTCGCAGTCGGCGGCGAGCTCGCGGGCGTACTCGAGCAGCTCCGCCGGCGGGTCGCCGCCGACCGCGGTCGTGCCCGCGACGACCGCGAGCTCGAGCGCGTCCACCTCGAGGTTTCGGTCGAGCGCCGTCGCCTCGCCGGGGTCGATCCCCTCCGCCTCGCGTCGCGTCTGGTCGCGGCCGAACGCGCGCACGACCTCGACGGCCGCGGCCGCCGCCCCGGTGTGCGCGAGAAGCGAGAAGCCGCGGGAGACGAGCACGTCCGCGGCCAGCACGTCCATGTCGGCGTCGATGTCGGTCTCGTGGGTGGCGGCGGTCGCCCACGGCTCCTCGTGGGCGAGCCAGCGGGTGAGCCGAAGCCCCTCGTAGATGAGTTGGACGCCGGCCGCCCGGTCGACGACCGCCTCGAGGTCGACCTCGGGGTCGAGCGCACGGGCGGTGACGAGCGAGAGGACACCGGGGGTTACCGCGGCGTCGGCGAGCCGGTCGTCAAGGGTCTGACGGAGGCGTTCGGGCTCGACGTTCGCGAGCGCCTCGCGTGCGGCGTCACGCGCCCGCGCGACATCGTCCATTACCGATTCCTTCGGCAGGCAAGGGCAAAGACCTTTGGAAACCGCCCACGCGACGGCGACGATCGGGGCCGCGGCCCGCCGGGTCGGCGACCTCCGGTCGCCCGCCCTTCGCCCGACCGAGCCGTAACCGGACGGCCGGGGACCGGCTCGCCGTCGCGATGTGACAGATTTAAATATTCGACCCGACCATCTCCAGTTGCGAAGCACGCACCGGTAGTGTAGTGGTATCACGCAACCTTGCCATGGTTGCAACCCGAGTTCAAATCTCGGCCGGTGCATCTTCTCGCTGCGCTCGAAGATCCACCGGCCTGACTCCCGCTCGTTTCACTCGCGGGAGTCTCGGCCGGTGCTTTCCGTGAACGTAACGATCTCGCTGATTACGTGATCGAACGACCTCTGCGGTCGATCACGGAATCGATCTCACGCTCGCGCCCGCGCCGCTTCGGCGGCGGATCTTTCCGGAAAACGGACGGCTTAACCGTGAGAGTACACTCCGATCGGGTATATGGTCGAGCTTCTTCTCGTCGTCGGTCTGGCGGTCACGGTGTTCGTCGGATACAACGTCGGCGGCTCGACGACCGGGCCGGCGTTCGGACCGGCCGTCGGCGCCGGCGTCCTCTCGAAGGTCGGCGCCGCGGCGCTCATGTCGGTGTTCTTCTTCATCGGCGCGGGGACCCTCGGCCGGCGCGTCGTCGACACGCTGGGGCGGGAGCTCGTCACGCGCGGCGACGTGTTCACCCTCGAGACGAGCATCGTCGTGTTGTTCTTCATCGGCGGCGCGCTGTTCGTCGGCAACTACTACGGCGTTCCGGCGTCGACGTCGATGACGGCGGTCGGCGCGATAGCCGGACTCGGCGTCGCGACCGGTAGCCTCGACTGGAGCGTGATGGGCGAGATCGCGGTCTGGTGGATCGTCGCGCCGATCATCGGCTTCTGGGTCTCCGGCGTCATCGGCCGCTACTTCTACCCGCGGATCAACCAGTGGGTGGCGGTCGAGAGCACCGACGGGGCGCTCCTCGACGTCGACCGCGAGGGAACGGTCCCGCGACCGACCCTCGGGCCGAACACGACGCGTCGGGAGGTCGGCGGCGCGGTCGTCGTCGTCGCCATCGGCTGTCTGATGGCCTTCTCGTCCGGCACCTCGAACATCGCGAACGCGATCGCGCCGCTCGTCGGCGCGGGCGTCGTCGACATGAACCCCATGATCCTGCTCGGAAGCGCCGCGGTCGCGGTCGGCGCGTTCACCATCGCGCGGCGCACCCTCGACACCCTCGGCAACGACATCACCGACCTCCCGCTCACCGCGGCGATCGTCGTCGCCGTCGTCTCCTCGGGGATCGTCGTCGGCCTCTCGGCGATCGGGATCCCCGCCTCGTTCGTCATCATCGCGACCATGTCGATCGTCGGGCTCGGCTGGGGCCGCGCGACCCGCACGGTCACGGTCGGCGAGGGGATCCGCGGCGGCGGGGAGACGAACGTCTCCGTCGGCGCGCTGAAGGCGGACGATCCCGGCGACGAGCCGGAGCAGATCGGCGAGGAGGACCCCGCCGACATCCCGTCGGCGGCGGACCTGTTCAACCCGTCGACGACCGCCCGGATCGTTCTCCTCCAGAACGTCGTCCCGCTGCTCTCGACGCTCGGCGCGCTCGTCGCGTTCGGGGTGCTGTTCCGGCTGGTCTGGTGAGCCGAGGGGCCGGTCGCGCGACGTCGGCCGCCCTCACCGACCGAACCGTCGCTGTCTGTCCTGGAAGTCGAGGACGGCCCGCAGGTAGTCCCGCCGTCTGAAGTCCCGCCAGTTCACGTCGGTGAAGTAGAGCTCGGCGTACACCGACTGCCAGATGGCGAAGTCGGAGAGCCGCTCCGCGCCGGTCTTGATCACCAGGTCGGGTTCCGTCGGGAACACCAGCCGGTCCGTGACCGCCGCCTCGTCGATCTCCGCCGGGCGCAGCTCGCCGGCGTCGACGTCGGCCGCGATGTCGCGGACGGCGGCGGCGAACTCGGCTTTCCCGCCGAGGCCGACGTTCACGCGGATCGGGGCGTCCGCCGACTCGGTGTCGTCCGGGCCACGGATCGACGTCGGCCGCGGCGCGTCCAGGTCCCGGAACTCCCGGACGAGCGAGGAGACCACCGCCTCGTCGAGCATGGAGACGGAGACGGTGACCCGTTCCGCCCCGTAGTCGAACGCCCAGCCCAGCGCCGCGGC
>NZ_NHPJ01000022.1 GCF_002252985.1 Halorubrum halodurans
CGGCCGCGAGTCGTCGCGGCCGGGGCTTTGGAGGAGTGTACCGAACTCGGTTCTGCTGAAGCCCTCGTTTCTAGGCACAATCCGGTATCAGACGGCTAGTCGTTGAAGAGTACTCGTGGTCCGGCTGTTTCAGTGGAGATCGAAGTAGGTAGAAGAGGCTCTGTTGAAACTCTATTTTCCAGACATAAATTGGGATGAAACACCTAGTCGCTGAAGGGTGCTTATAAGACGGGTGTTTCGTGAATTCTAGAAGCAATAAGAAGAGATCGTTGCTGAGGCAGTGAACTCTTTCAAAGCCCCAGCCGGCTCCGGTCGAGGGCCTCGCTCACTTCGTTCGCTGCGGTGCTTTCATCGGCCGTCTTCCCGGAGCCGGCTGCCCCTTCGAGTCCCACCCGACCGCAACCGCCCCGCACCTCACGCCTCCCCAGCCTCGCGGCTCGCGGTTTCACCGCTCGCCGCGTCCCTCGCGGGCTCCTCGTGCCCCTTCGGGGCACTCGGAGGCGCGCCACCGCGGTCGGTGGTTGGACTGTATTGACCACAACCAGATCGAGACGTATTGTCTGTGAAACGAATTCTCGAAGTCCTCTCACATCGTCGCACCGATCGAGACTTCAACGATTCGATCAACCCGGCAACCGCACAATAGACACCTTTTAGCGCGCCGACGCGGACGGGAGGGTAATGGTCGAGGCGTTCGCGGTCGCCAGCGGCAAGGGCGGCACCGGCAAGACGACGAGCACGCTCGCGCTCGGCATGGCGCTCGCCGAGGAGCACGACGTGACCGTCGTCGACGCCGACACCGGGATGGCGAACCTGCTGTTTCACACCGGACTCGACGACGCGGCGGTCACCCTCCACGACCTGCTCGTCGAGGGGACCGCGACCGACGTCTCGGCGGCGACCTACGAGCGGTTCGGGCTCTCGGTCGTCCCCTGTGGCACCTCGCTCGCGGGCTTTTCCGCGGCCGACCCCGCGCGGCTCCGCGAGGTGGTCGCCGAACTCGCCCGCGACACGGACGTGCTCCTCCTGGACTCGCCGGCGGCGCTCGGCTCGAAGTCCGCGGTGTTGCCCGTCGTCCTCGCCGACCGCGTCGTGATCGTGGTCGAGCCGACGATCCCCGCGCTCTCGGACGGGCTGAAGGTCCAGGAGTACGCCCGCTCGTACGGCACCGAGACCGCGGGCGTGCTGCTCAACAAGGTGCGGGATCCGGCGGCCGCGGTCGCGGAGCAGGCCGGCCGCCACTTCGGCGGCCCGGTGCTCGCGGAGGTGCCCGACAGCGACGTGGTCCGCGCCGCGCGGCGGGCCGGGAAGCCGCTCCTCGCCCACGCGCCCGACAGCGAGCCCGCCGCCCGGTACCGCGAGGCGGCCGCCCGCCTCGAGGTGCGCGACGGCGACGGGGAGGCGGTGGCGGCGCGGTTCAAGAGCGCGGTCGTCCCCGACACCCCATGACCGGGGCGCCGGGCGGAGCGGGAGGATCGGCCGATCCGCCGGTCCTCGAGATCCCGCGCGGGGACCTGCTCCGGTCGCGGGTCGTCTCCGACGTCGGGACCACCCTCGCCGCCGCACTCGACCGCGATCTGACCGGCTACGCCACGATCGTTCCCCAGGAGACGCTGCTGCTCGCCGGCGACGCCCGCGGCGTGCTCACCTTCGAGGCGGGCGTTCCCGTGTTGGCGTACAACACCGTCACCGACAGCGGCGGCCCCGACGCGCTGGCCGAGCTGGCCGTCCCCGGCCCGTACCGCATCGAGCTGTACGCGGTCGCGGCCGACGGGCTCCGGGCGGCCCACGACGAGGAGGCGCTCCGGATCCCGCCCGCGGCGGCCGCGACGGAGCTCGCCGACGACGCCGGCCTCGCCGAGCGGACCCGCGAGGCCGCGCCGGCCGACCGCCTGGCGGACGACGACGGCGAGGAGGCGGACGCGGTCGCGGCGTTCCTCGCCGACGACGACCGTATCGCGGCGATCCGCGAGCAGGCGCGCGCCGAGGCCGCGGAGCGCGCGAGCGAGTGGGGACTGGACGACGCGCTCGCGGACGACGACGCGGACCGGCCGGAGCCGTTTTGACCCGGCCGCCCCTACGGTCGCCATCACCGTCCTCCGCCTCCTCCGGCTGACCGCGCCGCGGGACTTCGCCGACTGGTACGCCGCGAGCCGCGCGTACACCCGGCACGTCGCCGAGGGAATGGGCTTCGCGGGGGCCGACGACCTCGACGGGGACCGCGTCGCGGAGCGGCTCGCCGCGGACCCGACGGACCTCCCGCCGGCGGCGGCGCGCTCGGTGGCGACGACGCTGCTCGCGGACGGGGCCTTCTCGGAGCCGTACTGCGAGTGGATGCCGCTGTGGTACGAGCTCGGCCTCCTCGCGCCGGTCCGGTACGGCGAGTGGCGGCTCCGCCGGGTCGCCCGCGAGGTCGCGGGGGCGGCCGGCGTCACCGCCAGCGCCCCGCGGTTCTCCCGCCCGCGCGACGTCGTCGTCGACGGCCGTCCCGCCCTCGCGGGCGTCTCCGGGTTCCGCGAGCGGTTCCTCGCGGCGGCCGCGCTGTTACACCTCGAGTGGTTCGTCCACGCCGCGGCCGCCGACGGGATCGCGGTCCCGACCGACCTGGTCGACCGGACGCGCGAGGAGTCGCTGTCGTACTACGCCGGCGACCGCGACGGCCTCTCGCCGCCGGTCCGTCGGTTCCAGGCGCTGCTCTTCGCCGACGACGCCTGGGTCGCTCGAGTGGACTCGGCCTACGGCCTCGACAGCCGTCTCTTCGGGCTCTGGGAGCGGCTCCTCCGGAACGAGCGACGCCGGCTCGCGCGCGACTGATCCGTCGGGCGGACGGGGCGACGGCGATCGGGACAGGGTGTTACAACATCTGTAACACGTGATCGGATCGATCGTTCGAGCAGCAAGTAAGTATAGGTCAGCCGAAGGCGTGTCGAAGCGTACGGACCGACTCCCGGTTCGTCACGCCCGCGACGAACTCGGCCCTCTCTCGCTTTCGAACTGCCGCCCGTCTCGTCCGCACGGAAACCGACCCGCTTCGAGTCGGGACGACGGACGGCCGCCGACAACTCGGTCGCGAGTAATATTTATTCGACGCCGTTCGGTTCGGAAGATTCATACGGCGGGTCGTGGATCCACCGGACACACGAATGGCAGTACTCTGGCTGGACGACGTCGACGCCGACGACATCGGAACCGTCGGCGGCAAGGGGGCTTCGCTGGGTGAACTCATCGGCGCGGGGCTGCCGGTCCCGCCGGGATTCGTCGTCACGGCGGGAACCTACCGCGAGTTCATCGAGGAGGCGGGGATCGACGAGGAGCTGTTCGCCGCCGTCGACGTGGACCCCGAGGACTCCGCCGCGCTCCGGGAGGCCGAGGCGACCGCTCGGGAGCTGATCACGGAGACCCCCTTCCCCGAGACGGTCCGCGAGGGGATCCTGGAGAGCTACCGCGAGATGGGCGACGACGGCGAGGAGGCGTTCGTCGCCGTGCGCTCCTCGGCGACCGCCGAGGACCTGCCCGACTCGTCGTTCGCCGGCCAGCAGGAGACCTTCCTCAACGTCCGCGAGGCCGACCTCCTCCGGCGCGTGAAGG
Source organism: Halorubrum halodurans (assembly GCF_002252985.1). Taxonomy (GTDB): domain Archaea; phylum Halobacteriota; class Halobacteria; order Halobacteriales; family Haloferacaceae; genus Halorubrum; species Halorubrum halodurans. The sequence goes on from NZ_NHPJ01000022.1 coordinate 3,589, forward strand.
AGTGCTGGGCGTCGCTTTTCACCCAGCGGGCGATCTACTACCGCCAACAGCGCGGCTTCCCCCACGAGGACGTCGACATCGCGGTGGTCGTCCAGCGGATGGTCGACGCCGAGAAGTCGGGCGTGCTGTTCACGAGCCACCCCTCGACAGGCGACCCGCAGATGACGGTCGAGGCCGCCTGGGGGCTCGGCGAGGCGGTCGTCTCCGGCACCGTCTCCCCGGACAACTACGTCTACGACCGCGAGCGCGACCGCATCGAGGACGTCACCGTCGCCGAGAAGAAGGTCGAGATGGTGAAGGACCCCGAGTCTGGCGAGACGGTCCAGCTCGACGTCGAGGAGGACCGGCGCACGGCGCGGGTGCTCTCCGACGAGGAGATCGACGAGCTGGTCGGGCTCGGCGAGCTCGTCGAGGACCACTACGGCACGCCACAGGACGTCGAGTGGGCGATCTACGACGGCGAGGTGTACATGCTCCAGTCGCGACCGATCACCACGATCCGCGAGGACGCCGACGCGGACGGGTCGGCCGACGGCGAGACCGGGGACGACGAGTTCGCCGACGCGGTGGCCGGCAACGGCGGCGTCGTCGAGGGCGACGGCGACGACGGCGACGCGCCGGACGTCCTCGTTGACGGTCTCGGCGCGAGCCCCGGCGTGGTCTCCGGCACCGTCCGGATCGTCACGAAGCTCGACCACCTCGACCAGGTCCAGGAGGGCGACGTGCTCGTGACCGAGATGACGATGCCCGACATGGTGCCCGCCATGAAACGCGCCGCGGGCATCGTGACCGACGAGGGCGGGATGACGAGCCACGCCGCGATCATCTCCCGCGAGCTCGGCGTCCCGGCGGTCGTCGGCACGGGCAACGGAACCCGCGTCCTCGACGAGGGCCGGAACGTCACGATCGACGGCGACAAGGGAACCGTCCGTGCGGGCGCCGACGAGACGGCCGAGCCCGCGGAGGAGTTCGAGCCGGTGGAGGCCGCGCGGCCGGAGACCCCCGTCAAGCCGATGACGGCGACGGAGGTGAAGGTGAACGTCTCGATCCCGGAGGCCGCGGAGCGGGCGGCCGCGACCGGGGCGGACGGCGTCGGCCTGCTCCGGATCGAACACATGGTGCTCTCGCTCGGGAAGACGCCCGAGACGTACATCGCCGACCACGGCGCGCGGGCGTACCAGGACGAGCTCATCGAGGGCGTCCGCCGGGTCGCGGACGAGTTCTACCCCCGACCGGTCCGGGTCCGGACCATCGACGCGCCGACCGACGAGTTCCGCGACCTCGAGGGCGGCGACGGCGAGCCGAACGAGCACAACCCGATGCTGGGGTGGCGCGGAGTCCGGCGGAGCCTCGACAAGCCCGAACCGTTCCGCCAGGAGCTCGCCGCGTTCGCGCGGCTCATCGACATGGGGTACGACAACTTGGAGGTGATGTTCCCGCTCGTCAACGACGCGGCCGACCTCGAGGGCGTGAAACGCCACATGCGGGAGGCCGGGATCGACCCCGAGACCCACCGCTGGGGCGTGATGATCGAGACGCCGGCGAGCGCGCTCCAGATCGACGAGCTCGCCGAGGCGGGGATCGACTTCGCCTCCTTCGGCACCAACGACCTCACCCAGTACACGCTCGCGGTCGACCGCAACAACGAGCACGTCGCCGACCGCTTCGACGAGCTCCATCCGGCCGTCCTCCGGCTCATCGGCGACACCATCGAGCGGTGTCGCGAGCTGGGCGTCGACACCAGCATCTGCGGACAGGCCGGATCGAAGACCGAGATGGTCGAGTTCCTCGTCGAGGAGGGCGTCTCGTCCATCTCCGCGAACATCGACGCGGTCCGCGACGTCCAACACGAGGTGAAGCGGGTCGAACAGCGGCTGCTGCTCGACTCGGTTCGCTGAGCGGGGCGGCCGGAAACGCCGACCCGATACGACGCCGAGGGCCGGAACGACGACGAGGACCGACCCGATACGACGAGCGGAGCCGACCGGGGGCGGCGACCGTCGCCGCGTCCGAGCGAGCGGAACCAACATATTCACTATCGGCGGTGACGAACCCGGATCCATGAGCACGGACGACGTCTCTCGGCGCACGTTCATGCGGACCGCCGGCGGCACCGCCGCCGCCGTCGGGGGAGCCACGGCCGCGACGGGAACCGCCGCGGGACAGGAGGGCGGGGGCGGCGGCGTGAAGCCGGACTGGCCGAGCGCCACGAACGGAAACGTGGGGTCGTACCAGGACGCCAGGGGCCAGGACTCGGTCACGATCTCGGTCGGCGCGGGCGATCAGGGGCTCGCGTTCGATCCGACCCAGGTCTGGGTGGATCCGGGGACGACGATCACCTGGGAGTGGACGGGAGCCGGAGGCGCACACAACGTCCAGACCGTCGAGGGCGGCGGGCCGGCCTCCCTCGACAGCGGCGACCCCGTCGGCGAGGAGGGGTACACCTACGAGTACGAGACCAGCGAGGAGGACGCCGGCATCACCCACTACCACTGCGTCCCCCACACCGCAGTCGGCATGCACGCCGGCCTCGCCGTCGGCGAGGACATCCCGACCGTGGACACCGGCGGCGGGGAGAGCAGCGCGGTGTTCGTCCCCGACGGCGCGCGCGCGCTGACGATCGCCACCTTCATCGCCATGGTGAGCACGCTCGGGCTCGCGTTCGTCTTCATGAAGTACGGCGGCACGATCGCGCCCGACGAGGCCTGACTCGCGGACCACGCGCCGTTCGCTTCCGCCGACTCTTCCCGCTTCGCGCGTCTGTTCGTGCGCGAGGAGCCGTCAGACCGCGCCGAGGTCACGGTAGACCTCGACGTATTCGTCGAGGACCGCGTCCTCGCCGTACGTCTCGAATCCGGGGTCGCTCGATAGCCGCTCGAGATCGGCGACGGCGTCGATCGCGTCCGCCAGCTCGGCGGGGCTCGTGACGAGCCGCCCGCGTTCGCGTCCCTCGACGAGTTCGTGGGCGCTCGAGTCGGCCTGGTACTCGACGAGTCCGACGCAGCCGCACGCCAGCGCCCACAGCAGCTCGGTCGGGAACGTCTCCCAGCTCGCGGTCTGTGCGAAGACGTGGGTGCCCTTGAACACCGAGACCCGCTCGTCGAGCGGCAGGTCGCCGAGGAACGCGACCCGGTCGTCGATCCGGAGGTCCGCGGCGGTCGACTCGATCCGGTCCCGCTCGGGGCCGTCGCCGATCACGGCGGCGGTCCAGTCGCCCCCGCGGCGTTCGGCGAGCGCCAGAAGGAAGGTCTCGACGTTTGCGTGGCGGTCGAGCCGCCGGGAGTAGACCGCGTCGAAGCGGCCGTCCGGCTCCGCCTCGGCGACGAGGTCGAGGTCGACGCTCTCGGGGATCACCCGGACCGCCGAGCCGTCCGCGCCGTGTTCGCGGATCCGCGTCTTCGTCGTGCGCGAGGGCGCCGACACCGCGTCGGCCGCGCGCGAGAGAAGCGGGTAGAGACGCCGCGAGTCCGCCGGGTGGTCGCGCCACCAGTCGACGAGGACCGGCGGCCCGCGGAGCCGTCCGGCGAGCGTCGTCGCGAGCGCCGGCATCGGCGGGCTGTTGACCGCGTGGACGACGTCGGGGTCGAGCCGCCGGACTGCCGCCGGAAGCCGCGTCGCGAACGCCGCCGGCGACGGGTCGACGACGACGGACCGGTACGTGATCCCGTCGGTCTCGAACGTCGCCACCTCGCCGCCCCACCAGCGGGCACACAGCCACGTCACGTCGTGGCCGCGGGCGGCGAGCCCCGCGGCGGTCCGGCGCGTTCTGGCCCGCGCCGGGGTGTCGCCGTGTTCGGGAGTGAAAAGCGAGACGAACGCGACGCGCATACGCCGACCGGACGGGGGGCCCGACCAAAAAGACCCGCCATCGCGGACACGCGAGGAGTCGTCGCCACCCGAAACGGTATCTCCCCCGCGGCGGAACGGGGGGTATGCACCGATACGACGTCGAACGGTACCTCAACGTGCGGGGGGCGGGCGGGGCGACGCTGGGTCCGGACGGCCGGCTCTCCTTCCTGCTCGACGCCACCGGCACCTCGCAGGTGTGGTCCGTCGATCGTCCGCTCGCGTGGCCCGAGCAACACACGTTCTTCGAGGAACGAGTCACGTTCGTCGACGCCTCGCCCGAACGCGCCGAGGCCGTCTTCGGCATGGACGAGGGGGGCAACGAGCGGGCACAGCTGTACCGGCTCGACTTCGAGACGGGCGCGATCACGGACCTCACGGAGCGCCCGGAGGCGAAACACCGGTGGGGCGGCTGGGCGGGAGACGGCGAGCGATTCGCGTTCGCGTCGAACCGCCGCGAGGAGGCGACCTTCGACGTCTACGTCCAGGGACGCGAGGAGACGGGCGACGACGCGGAGCTCGTCCACGCGGGCGACGGGTGGCTCTCCGTGGCCGGCTGGTCGCCCGACGACGACCGGCTGATCGTCCACGAGGCACACTCCTCGTACGACCACGACCTGTACACGCTCGAGGTCGGGTCGGGCGAGCTGACACACCACACGCCCCACGACGGCGACGTCCGGTACGGCAGCCCCGAGTGGGGTCCCGACGGCGAGGCGCTCTATCTCGTCACCGACCGCCGGAGCGACACGCTCCGGCTCGAACGGCTCGAGTTGGCGACCGGCGAGTTTGCCGTCGTCGTCGACGGCGGCGGCGACGGCTGGAACGTCGACGGCGTCGCGATCCACGAGGAGTCCCGCCGGGTCGTCTACTCGCGGAACGTCGACGGCTACACCGAGATCACGGTGGGCGAGCTGGTCGCGCCCGACCGGGTCGACGAGTTTCCCGCGCCGGATCTGCCGCGGGGCGTCGCCGGCGGCGTGAGCTTCGGGCCCGACGGCGACCGGTTCGCGATCACCGCCACGGGCAGCACCGACAACGCGAACGTCCACGTCGTCGAGACGACGACCGGCGAGACCGAGCGCTGGACGAACGCCTCCACCGCGGGGATCCCGCGCGACACGTTCGTCGAGCCCGAACTCGTCCACTACCCGACCTTCGACGGCCGGGAGATCCCGGCGTTCCTCTCGACCCCCGAGAGCGAGACCCCGGAGTCGGGCTACCCCGTCGTCGTCGACGTCCACGGCGGGCCGGAGTCGCAGCGCCGCCCCTCCTTCGGCGCGGTCAAACAGTACCTGCTCAACGGCGGCTACGCCGTCCTCGAGCCCAACGTCCGCGGCTCCTCGGGGTACGGGCGGGCGTACGCCGCGCTCGACGACGTGGAGAAACGGATGGACTCGGTCGCCGACCTGCGGGCCGGCGTCGAGTGGCTCCACGACCACCCCGAAGTCGACCCCGACCGGGTCGTCGCGATGGGGGGCTCCTACGGCGGGTTCATGGTGCTCGCGGCGCTGACGGAGTACCCGGAGCTGTGGGCGGCCGGTGTCGACGTCGTCGGGATCGCGAACTTCGTCACCTTCCTCGAGAACACCGGTGACTGGCGGCGCGAGCTGCGCGAGGCCGAGTACGGCTCGCTCGAGGAGGACCGGGAGTTCCTCGAGTCGATCTCGCCGATCAACAACGTCGAGGCCATCGAGTCGCCGCTCTTCGTCCTCCACGGCGCGAACGACCCGCGGGTGCCCGTGAGCGAGGCCGAGCGGATCGTCGAGGAGGCCCGCGAGCGGGACGTGCCGGTACGGAAACTGATCTTCGACGACGAGGGGCACGGCTTCTCGAAGCTGGAGAACCGGATCGAGGCGTACCGCACGATCGTCGAGTTCCTCGAGGAACACGTCTGAGGCACCCGCACGCGATCCGGGGCGGGTCGCCGCGAGACTCGCCGTGACCGTTATCCGTCTTCGTCGGAAACTCGGAGGGGAATGGACGGTCCCGAACCGCTCGGCCTGCTGCTCGACCAGGCGCAGGACAAGGTCGCCCTCCTGAACGACGAGGGACGGTTCACCTACGTCAACGGCGCTGCGGAGCGGATGCTCGGGTTCGCGCCCGCGGACCTCGTCGGCGAGGACGCCTTCGAGTACGTCCACCCCGACGACCGCGAGGCGGTGCGTCGCGCGTTCCGCGACGTGATCGACCGCGACGAGTTCGCCGAGGACACGGTCGAGTACCGCCATCGAGCGGCGGACGGGTCGTGGGTCTGGTTGTCGAGTCGCATGTCGAACCTCACCGACGACGGGCTCGACGGATACGTCGTCAGCTCCCGCGACGTCACCGACAGGGTGCTGGCCGAGCGCGAGCGCGCGGAAACGGCGTCGAACCTCCGGGAGATCGCGACGGTCTCCGGCGACGTGCTCTGGATGTTCGACGCCGACTGGTCGGAGCTCCGCTTCGTGAACCCCGCGTACGAGGAGATCTACGGGACGTCGATCGACGCGCTCGAGGACGACCCCTCGACGTTCCTCGACGCGGTCCACCCGGAGGACGTCCCCGCCGTCGAGGCGGCGATGAAGCGGCTCTCCGAGGGTACGCCGGTCGACATGGAGTACCGGGTGAACCCGGACGAGAACTACAACCGCTGCGTGTGGGTCCAGGCCGAGCCGATCACCGACGACGGCGAGGTGGTCCGCATCACGGGGTTCACGAGAGACGTCACCGACCGACGTCGCCGGGAGTGCCAGCTGGTCGTGATGGACAACCTCCTCCGACACAACCTCCGCAACGACCTCAACGTCATCCTCGGCCGGGCGGAGTACCTCGACTCGGAGGTGCCGGAGTCGGCGGAACACACCGCCGTGATCCGCCGCGTCGGCGAGCAGCTCCTCGAGACCGCCGAGAAGGAACGCGACATCATCGACCTCATCACCGAGGAGCGGGAACCCGAGCGGATCGAGCTCCGCGAGACGATCGCGGACTGCGTCGAGACCGCCAGAGCCCGGCACCCGACCGCGGCGATCGCGGTCTCGACGCCGGACCCGGTCGCGGTCGAGGGACGTCCCGAACTCCGTCCGGCGGTGCTCGAACTGCTCGAGAACGCGCTCCGCCACGGCGACGGCGACGACCCGACGGTGGACGTCGCCCTCCGCCGGACGCCCGCGGGGGCGGAGATCGTCGTCCGGGACGACCACGCGCCGATCCCGCCCGTCGAGGCGGACGTGCTCAGGGGCGACCACGACATGACCAACGTGTACCACAGCAGCGGCCTCGGGCTCTGGCTCGTCCACTGGAGCGTGGACCTCTCGGACGGCACGATCGCCGTGGAGTCCGGCCCGGAGCGCGGCAACGAGATCACGATCACGCTGCCGGCGACGGCGGAGTGACGCCCGGCGACGCCCTCGGCCCGTTCCGCGGGACGGGTTCGGGGCGGTCGCGGTCCGAAACGACCTTACCCCGCGGGCCCGCCTCACCGGTATGGTCGAGAACGTCGTGTATCCCGCGTACTTCGACGCCGACCGCTCGCGCTCGGAGGGTCGCCGCGTCCCGACCGACCTGGCGGTCGCGGAGCCGACCGTCGACGAGATCGCGAAGGCGGTCCAGCAGGTCGGCTACGACGCGGTGATCGAACGGGAGAAGACGTACTCCAGGGAGTACGAACCCCGCGGCGCGGTGGTGGTGCGCGGCACCGAGGACACCGCGAAGAACGACCTCGTACAGGCGATCGCCGCCTACATCGGGATCTTACGCGAGTGACGATGCGCCGCGTCGGCACCGTCGTCAGGACGGCACAGGGGCTCGCCGTCGCCCGCGCCGACCCCGGCGAGGAGCCGCCGGAGATCGGTGCCGGCGTCGTCGACGAGTCCCTCTCGCGGGTCGGCCGCGTCGTCGACGTGTTCGGCCCGGTCGATCACCCGTACGTCGCCGTCACTCCGGACGACGGAGTCTCGCTCGCCGCGCTCGTCGGCGGCCCGCTGTACGCGCGGTGAACCGCCTCGGGGCCGAGCCCCGAGGCACTCGCCCCGATCATCTCTAGGCCGGCCGTCGCCCGCGACGGGCCGGCGTTCAGGCCGGCGCCTCCTCCTCGACGATGTCGAAGTCGTCGAGCGTCTTCTCCGACCGGACGAGCCGTTCGCACACGAAGAGCTTCTCCGTGCGGTCCAGCCGGTCCCACGCCAGCTCCGGCGGCGAGGAGTCCTCGTACGCCCGAAAGCGCTCGAACACCCGCTCGTTGAGGAACCGCTCGAACGAGCCGCAGTCCGGACACGTCACGGAGAGGTGTGACGTGTCGAACTCCCGGTCCACGGTGTGTTCGAGGCAGTTCAGACAGCGGTAGCGGGTTCGGACCATGCGTGACCGAAGGCGGCGAACGCGCTAGTATCTGCGGGTAGCGGGCGGACCGTACGCGACCGAAACGCACCGAGAGAACGCGGAAGGCGACCGGAGACGGCGCTCAGAACAGTGCCGCGGCGGCGGCCTCGGCCGCCTCGATGACCGGCCCGAAGCCGGGCAGCAGCAGCACGGTCGCGACCGCCGCGAAGACGACCGCCGCGTACAGCGCGGTCGGCCGCACGTCGATCGCGTCGAGCGCGCTCGGCGTCGCGGGGTCGTCGAGGAACATCGCTCGGACGACCCGGCTGTAGTAGTACAGCGAGACGACGCTGTTCACCGCGCCGAGCCCCGCGAGCCAGAGGAACCCGTTCTCGATCGCTCCCATGAACAGGAAGTACTTCGAGAAGAACCCGGCGAAGGGCGGGAGCCCGGCGAGCGAGAACATGAACACGGCCATCGCCGTACACGCCACGGGGGCGCGCCGGGCGAGGCCGGCGTAGTCCTCGAAGGTCCGGCCGATCCCCCACCGCTCCGCCATCGCGACGAAGAGGAACGCGCCGGTGTTCATGAAGCCGTAGACGAGCAGGTGCGCCATCGCGGCACCCATCACGGCCTCGTTGCCGGCGCTGCCGGTCGAGAGCGCCGCCAGCCCGATCAGCGCGTAGCCGGCGTGCCCGATCGAGGAGTACGCCAGCATCCGCTTGACCTCCTCCTGGACGGCGGCCGCGAAGTTGCCGAGCGTCATCGTCACCGCCGCGACGACGGCGAACGCGAGCGCCCAGTCGATGCCGGCCGCGACCGACGCCCCGAGCGGGAACGCCTCGGTGAACACGCGGAACGCGACGACGAACCCGGCGGCCTTCGAGGCCGACGAGAGGAACGCGCTCACGGGCGCGGGCGCGCCCTCGTACGCCTCCGGGGCCCAGAAGTGGAACGGCACGGAGGCGGTCTTGAACGCGACGCCGCCGACGATCATCACGATCCCGATGCCGGCGACGCCGGCGAGCGCGTCGAGCGACTCGACCGCGCTCGCGACCTCGCCGAAGACCAGCGAGCCGGTGGCGGCGTACACCAGGGAGATCCCGAAGAGGAACACCGCCGACGACAGCGCCCCGACGAGGAAGTACTTCAGCCCCGCCTCGACGCTGCCGCGGTTCTTCTTTAAGAACGCCACGAGCGCGTACGACGGCAGCGACACCATCTCGAGGGCGACGAAGACGACCGCGAGCGAGTTCGCGACCGCCAAAAGCGCCATCCCCGTCGCGGCGAACAGCGTCAGCGAGTAGAACGCCGCGGGGTTCGCGTGGTCGTGGAAGTAGTCGTGGGCGGCCACGACGACGAGCGCCGTCACCGACGCGAAGATCGCGGTGAAAAACAGCGCCAGCGTGTCCACCTTCACCGCGCCCTCCAGCAGCGTGATCGCCCCGCCGGCGTCGACGTGGCCCCGCCCGGCGATCACGAACCAGACGGTGACCGAGAGCGACGCGAGCGCGCCCAGCGCGCTCACGACCGCCATCGACGTGTTCGACCGCTCGTTGGGGCGGATCGTGTCGACGACGAGCAGCGCGAGCCCGGTGAGTCCGAGCAGCAGCGCCGGCGACAGCGCGGTCCACGCCGCAGTCACGTTAGACATCGACGCTCACCCCCTCGACCACGGGCATCGCGGCGTCACGGATCATCTCGAAGAAGATGTCCGGCGCGACCCCGAGCACGATGATCGCCGCCAGCAGGACCGCGAGCGGCGCGACGTCGTGGAACGGGGCGGGACCGACCTCGTAGTCGGTCTCGAGCCGGAACGGCCCGAACAGCGTCTTCTGCATCGCCGACAGCAGGTAGCCGGCGACGATCACGATCCCGAACATCGCCAGCGCCGTGAAGACGGGCGCGTACGGGAGCGACGGCGCGCCGAACGCGCCGACGAAGATGAAGAACTCTCCGGCGAAGCCGGCCATCAGGGGAAGCCCCATGTAGCCGAACGCGCCGGCGACGAGGATGCCGACGGTGAGCGGCATCCGGTCGGCCATGCCGGCCATGTCGCCGACCATCCGCGTGTGCGTCGCGTTGTAGACCACGCCGACGGCCATGAACATCAGCCCCGAGATGAGGCCGTGTGCGACCATCTGGAAGGTCGCGCCGCCGACGCCGTACTCGGTGAAGACGACGAGCCCGAGGATGACGTACCCCATCGACGAGACGGAAGAGTACGCGACGATGCGCTTGAGGTCCTTCTGTGCCAGCGCCAGCATCGCGCCGTAGATGACGCTTATCACGGCGATGGCGGCGATCGGGACCGCGAGCGCGGACGCCTGCTCGGGCAGCATCGTGAAGTTGAACCGGAGCAGCGCGTACGTCCCCATCTTCAGCAGGACGCCGGCCAGGAGCACCGATACCGGCGTCGGCGCCTCGACGTGGGCGTCCGGCAGCCACGTGTGAACGGGCACGATCGGCACCTTCACCGCGAACCCGGCGAACATCGCGAGGAACGCGACCATCGCCATCCGGTCGGGCGAGATGCCGAACCACGTCTCGAGGCCGCCGTCGGCGAGCGCCCGCGTGATCTCCGGCAGCGCCAGCGACCCGATCGAGTCGCCGAGCGCGAACGTCAGCGACATGAAGCCGATGAACATCAGCAGCGACGCCGCGTTCGTGTACACGAAGAACTTGATCGCGGCGTACTTCCGGCGGGGGCCGCCCCAGATCCCGATGAGGAAGTACATCGGCACGAGGACCGCCTCCCAGAAGACGAACCAGAGGAAGAAGTCGAGCGCGGTGAACACGCCGAGCAGGTTCGCCTCCATGAACAGCATCAGCCCGTAGAACTGGCTCTGCCGCGAGTCGACGGGCGTCCACGCGCTGAGGATCGCGAGCGGCACGAGGAACGTCGTGAGCACGACGAGCGGCAGGCTGATCCCGTCGAGCCCGACGAACCACGACACCGTTCGGCCGCCGACCTCGACCCACTCGTAGCGCGACTCGAAGGCGATCGTCCCGCCCGTGAGCGCGTTCCCCGCCGCGTCGAACCGCGACCAGAGGTAGAGGCTGCCGACGAACGGGACCGCGCTGAGCGCGAACGCGAGCCGACCCGCCCACTCGTTCGGAACGAGCAGGACGAGGAGCGCGGCGAGGAACGTGAACCCGATGAGCGCCTCGAGTATCACAGGAACCACCCCCCGTTGAGGCCGAGGACGACGAGCAACGCGATCAGCCCCAGCGTGAGCATCGTCGCGTACTGCGTCACCAGTCCGGTCTGTATCCGCCGGACGCGACTCCCGCCGGCGAGGCTCACCGAGGAGACGCCGTTGACGACGCCGTCGATGATGCCCTGGTCGAAGGTGTCCGAGCCGCCGGCGATGTCTTCGGTCCGATACGCGATCCAGACTTGGAGTTCGTCGAGGTAGTAGTTGTTGTACAGCACGTCCTTGATCCCGCCGAGTTTCGCCGTGTGCTCGGTCGGCGACGCGACGTTGTAGAGCCGCCACGCGAGGCCGAGGCCGGCGAGCGCCAACCCGAGCGAGACCGCCGCGCCGACGAGCACGGTCGGGACCTCCCCGCCCGCGATGTAGCCGCTACTGTACGGGCCGATGTCGGCGTAGTGGTGCGAGGAGAGCCCCTCGATGCCGCCCCACTCGTTGTCGAGCCAGCGGTGGAGGTAGTCGATACCCTCGAGTCCGAGGACCTTCTGGACCGGCACCATGTTGATGAAGCCGGTCACGACGGCGAGCGAGCCGAGAACCGTCAACGGCCCCTTCACGTTCCAGCGGACCGGTTCGGGGTCCCGTGCCGTGGCCGAACGCGGCTCGCCGTGGAAGGTCAAAAACACCATCCGGAAGGTGTAGAAGGCGGTGACCGGCACCGCGAGCAGCCCCATCACGTAGCCGCCGAGAAGCAGCGGCTCGTTCAGGCCGTGGACGAGCGCCTCGTAGAGGATCTCGTCTTTCGACCAGAAGCCGGCGAACGGGAAGATCCCCGCGAGCGCCAGCGACCCGGCGAGGAACGTGTAGTAGGTGACGGGCATCTTCGACCGCAGCCCGCCCATGTCCCACATGTCCTCGTTGTGGTGCATCGCGATGATGACCGAGCCGGCGCCGAGGAAGAGCAGGGCCTTGAAGAAGGCGTGGGTCGTGAGGTGGAAGACCGCGGCCACGTATCCGCCCGCGCCGAGCGCGAGCATCATGTAGCCGTACTGCGAGATGGTGGAGTACGCGAGCACCTGCTTCAGCTCGTCCTTCACCACGCCCATCGTCGCCGCGAACAGCGCGGTGAAGCCGCCGACGAACGCGATGACCGCGAGCGTCGTCGGCGTCAGCGCGTAGAAGCCGTACATCCGCGCGACGAGGTAGACGCCGGCCGCGACCATCGTCGCCGCGTGGATGAGCGCGGAGACGGGCGTCGGGCCCTCCATCGCGTCGGGCAGCCAGGTGTGGAGGGGGAACTGCGCGGACTTCCCGACCACGCCGCCGAGCACGAGCAGGCCGACGACGGTGAACCACGTCTCGACCCCGAGCCCGCCGGGCGTCCAGACGTCGCCGGAGCCGGCGAGCGCCGCCTCCGCGAGCGCGGGGAACGATCCCTCGCCGGCGAACGCGGCCGTGCCGAACGTCGCGAACACGGCGACGACGCCGACGAGGAAGAAGTAGTCACCGAAGCGGGTGACGAGGAAGGCCTTCTTCGCCGCCGAGGGCGGACCGGGCTCGCGGAAGTGGAACCCGATGAGCAGGTACGAGCAGAGCCCGACCAGCTCGAAGAACATGAACGCCATGAGCAGGTTGTCGGCGACGACGAACCCGAGCATCGAGGCGGTAAAGAGCCCGAGCCCGGCGTAGTAGCGCGGCAGTCCGGTCTCGCCCTCGTCGTTCATGTAGCCGAGCGAGAAGACGTGGACCAACAGCGCGACGAGCGTCACGATGACTAACATCAGCGCCGACAGCGGGTCGATCAGCGCGCCGAACGTGAGCTCGAACTGGTCGCCGGCCGCCCACGTGTACAGCGTCTCGTCGTAGGCGCGGCCGCCGGCGACCGCCGTCGCGATCCAGATCGACAGCAGGAACGAGCCCGCCGTCGCCGCGATGCCGCCGAAGGCCCCGCCCTTCGGGAGGTACTTTCCCGCCCCGAGCGCGACCAGGAACGAGAAGAACGGTAACAACACGACCGCCGGAACGTACGCGAATGCGTCCACCATCTTACCACCTCATCTCCGTCGGAACGGTCACGTCGATGTCTCCGAAGTTGCGGTACATCACGAGGATGATCCCGATCCCGATCGCGACCTCCGCGGCCGCCAACGCGATCACGAACAGCGCGAACACCTGCCCCGTGAGGTTGCTGTAGTACCACGCGAACGCGACGAAGTTGATGTTGGCCGCGTTCATCATGAGCTCGACGCTCATGAGGAAGTACAGCGCGTCGTTTCTGGTGAGGACCCCGAACAGCCCGATACAGAAGATCCCGGCCGCCAGGAGGAGGTACCACTGGACCGGCACCATCACCGCTCACCCCCGTCGCGGCCGCCGTCGGTGAGCGCCTCGCCGATCGCCGCGCTCACGGAGCCGCCGTCCTCGCGGCGCGCGAGGTAGATGGCCCCGTCGACGGCGACGTCGAGCGCGACCGCGACGATCAGGAAGGCGGCCAGGAAGCCCTCGGAGGGGATCGCCGCCGCCTCGCCCAGGTTGAACAGGGCGTAGCCGACGTTGTGGACGATCGACTCGCCCTCGGGGAAGCCCGCCGCCTCCTCGAAGCCGGCCGACAGGAACGTCGCGGCCATCACCGCGAACAGCGCGCCCACCGCGATCGCGGGCAGGATCCGGGTTCCGCCGGAGTCGTCAGTCATCCGCTACTCACCTCCACGTCGTTCGTGCCATCCGATCGCGTGAGCATCACGGCGAACGTGACGAGAATGAGAACCCCGCCCACGTAGACGAGGATCTGCATGGCGGCGATGAACTCCGCCCGTAACATCACGTAGTGCACCGCGACGCTCGTCAGGGCTCCGCCAAGGAGCAACGCGGCGTGAAACACGTCGCGCGCCAAGACGACCCCCAGGCTGAACGCCAGCGTGACCGCGGCGAACAGCGCGAACGCGATGGTGTCGTAAACCATTGTGTAACCCTCCTATCAGTGTCCCTTTGAAGATTTCGAGATACGCCCGTTACTGGTAGTCGACCTCGCCGTCTCCCTCCCCGATCCACGCGCCGCGATCGGGGTTCCGGGACTCCAGCGGGTCGATTCCCTTGTACCACGGGACGTTCTTGAGCTGTTCCTTGTTGTAGACGAACTCGTCTTTCGAGTCCGCCGTGAACTCGAAGTTCTGCGTCAACAGGATGGCGTCGACGGGACAGACCTCCTCACACAGCCGGCAGTAGATACACTGGCCGATGTGGAGGTTGTACTGCTCGCCGTTTCGCTGGTCGTCCTGAACGATCTGGATCGTGTCGTTCGGGCAGACGTTCTCGCACTGCCGACACCAGATACACCGCTCCTGGCTGAACTTGTGGACCCCGCGGAACCGCGGGCTCACGTCGGGTGCGTCCTCCGGGTACTCCACCGTGAACGTCGACCCGTCCAGCGCGTGTTTCATCGTCGTCGCCATCGATTTCATGAGTCCGATCATTACGCGATCACCCCCACGATTACGGCCGTGAGCACCAGGTTCGCGAACGACAGCACCAGCATTCCCTTCCAGCCGATCTCGATCAGCTGGTCGATGCGGACGCGCGGGAGCGCGGAGCGCGCCCACTGCGTGAACAGGAAGAAGCCCCAGAGCTTCACCACGAACCAGATGAAGCCGATGCTCTCCGGGCCCGGCCCGGAGGCGCCGCCGAGGAACGTCACGGCGAGGATGGCGCCCCCGAGGAAGATGTGGACGAACTCGCCGAGATAGAACAACACGAAGTACGCCGAGGAGTACTCCGTCTGGTACCCCGCGACGATCTCCGTCGGCGCCTCGGGAATGTCGAACGGGTTCCGACCGATCTCCGCCATGTTCGCCGTGAGGAACAACACGAAGGCGAACGGGTTCACGAAGGCGTACCACGTCGGAACGTCGAAGCCGCCGACGCTGAACAGGACGTCGCTCTGTGCGGCGACGATGCCGCTGGTCTGGAGCGTCCCCGCGAAGATGACGACGGACATCGCGGTCACGATGAGCGGGATCTCGTACGCGAGGTTCTGTGCGACCGCGCGGAGCCCGCCGAGCATCGAGTACTTGTTGTTCGAGGCGTAGCCGGCCATCACCAGCGAGATGGACGCGATGGAGGCGAACGCGAACACTAACGCCAGCCCGACCTCGGGGTCGGCGATCTGGAGGTTCACCGGGCCGAGCCGTCCCATCGGGATCACGGAGAAGCCGAGCAGCGCCGACGCGGGCAACACGAGCGGCGCGAGGTCCCACGTCGGGCGGTCGACGCCCTCGGGGACGATGAGCTCCTTCGCGAGCAGCTGGACGGCCGCCGCCGGGATGATGAGCAGCCCGAACGGCCCGATCCGGTCGACGGCGATCCGGTCGGTGAACGCGGCCGTGATCTTCCGTTTCGCCCACGGCCCGGCGACGCCGGTGAACGCGAGCACGATGTTTCCGACGACTGCGGCGGCGACGAGCGAGCCGACGACGTCGCCGAGCACGCCGGAGAGCCCCAGCGTCTCCGAGACGAACTCGGGGAACAGCTGTACCGTCCCCATCAGCGGTCCACCTCCCCGAGCACGATGTCGAGGCTCCCCAACGCGGCGATGACGTCGGGGATGTACTCGCCGTTGGCCATCTCCGGGAGCGTCTGGAGGTTCGAGAAGCACGGCGACCGGATCTTGAAGCGGGCGGGTTTGTCGGTGCCGTCCGCACGCATGTAGATGCCGAGTTCGCCCTTGGCAGCCTCGACGGCGCGGTAGATCTCCGTATCGTCGTCGGGGCGGAGCGTCCGCGGGACGTTGGCCTGGATGGTTCGTTCGTCCTCGGGCCAGTCCTCGAGCAGGTCGACGCACTGTTCGATGATCTTCGCGGACTCCTCGACCTCGCGCATCCGGACCAGCAGCCGCGAGTAGTTGTCACAGCCGTCCTCGGTCACCACGTCCCAGTCGAGCTCGTCGTAGTAGCCGTACGGGTCGTCGCGACGCAGGTCGTAGTCGATCCCGGAGCCGCGGGCGACCGGGCCGGTCGCGCCGTAGTCCTTCGCGACCGCCGGCGGGAGGATCCCCGTGTCGATGGTCCGCATCTGGAAGATCTCGTTGGCGGTGACCAGGTCGTGGTACTCCTCGACGGAGCCGGGCAGCTGGTCGAGGAAGTCGCGCGTCTTCGAGAAGAACTCCTCGCGGGGCTCGGGCAGGTCCCAGACGACCCCGCCGAGCCGGAAGTAGTTGAACATCAGCCGCTGGCCCGTCAGGTCCTCGAGGAGGTCCTGAACGCGCTCGCGGTCGTTGATCGCGTACATGAACGTCGCCGTGAAGTCGCCGTTCACGTCGAGCGCGAACGTCGCGAGCGCGAGCATGTGCGCCGCGATCCGGCACATCTCCGCGCCCATGGTGCGGATCACCTGCGCGTACTCGGGGACGTCGATGTCCGCGAGGTCCTCGGCCGCTCGCGCGTACGCCCACTCGTTGAGCAGGCCCGCCGAGATGTAGTCCCACCGGTCGGGGTACGGCATGATCTGGTGGCGGTAGGTGCCCGACTGGGCCATCTGCTCCTCACAGCGGTGGAGGTAGCCGATGTCCGGCTCCACGTCGATCACCTGCTCGCCGTCGAGGATCGTCTTCAGGTGGAGGACGCCGTGGGTCGCCGGGTGGTGCGGCCCGATGTTGAGGAACATCGTGTCCGACTCGGCGTCGCGGTGGTGGTCCGCGAGCGGGTTGGCGTGCTCCGGCAGCGTGGCGATCTGCGGGCGGTCCTTGTCGTAGTCCATCGAGAGCGGGTGTCCCTGCCACGTCTCGGGCAGCAGGATCCGCCGGAGGTCGGGATGGTCGTCGTACTCGATCCCGATCAGGTCGTACGCCTCCCGCTCGTGCCAGTCCGCCGTGCGGAACACCGCCTCGCCCGACTCCGAGACCGGACGGTCCTTGTCCGCCGGCACGACGACGCTCACCTCCTGGGTCGGGTCGTCGAACTTCTTCAGGTGGTAGATCGACTCGTACCGGTTCTCGTACTCCTGGGCGGTGACGAGCGACAGGTGGTCGTAGCCGGCCTCCTGTTTGAGTCGCGAGAGGGTCTCCTGGACCGCGTCCGGCCGGATGACGAAGCCGGGCGCGTTCAGGTGGTCGTCGCGGTCGATGACGAGGTCGCCGAGCAGGGCCGCCAGCTCGTCGGGAGTCCGCTCGGGGACTTCGTCCGTCTCTGTGGTGTCTGGTACTTCGAGGCTCATGGTGAATCGGCGAAGTTGTACCGCATGACGAGTTCGTCCTCGTCGATCTGGTCGGCGAGCGTCTCGACGAGCTCGTCCCTCTCGAGGTCGGAGAACTCCTCGAGCTCGTACGGCTTCACCGTCACGGGAGCGGCCTCGCCGTTCGCGATGCGCTCCTGGAGCTTGACGACCCCGTAGACGAGCGCCTCCGGACGCGGCGGGCAGCCGGGAACGTGGATGTCGATCGGGATGACCTCCTCCGCGCCCTTGATCACGTTGTACCCCTCCTGGAACGGGCCGCCGGAGATGGTACACGACCCCATCCCGACGACGAACTTCGGCTCCGGCATCTGGTCGTAGACGCGTTTCATTCGGGGGGCGAACTTCGAGACGATCGTTCCGGGAACGATCATCACGTCCGCCTGCCGCGGCGACGCGCGGGGGACCCCGCTGCCGAAGCGGTCGAGGTCGTGTTTCACCGCGTAGGTGTGCATCATCTCGATGCTACAGCAGGCGATGCCGAACTGTAGCATGAACATCGAGGAGCCGCGACACCAGTTCAGGAACTTGTCGAACTTGGTGAGGATGAAGGGCGAGGAGCCGAACGCCTCCCGAAGCCGGGAGTTGAATCGGTCCCCCTGCCCCTCCATGCGGCTGTCGCGGGTCTGTGTTACCACGCGCGATTCGTCGGTGATGAAGGGTTGATCGCTGCTCATGTGTTGATGTCACGCTCCGTCTTTCTGCTGGCCGCACGGGAGCTGCGGGCCCACTCGACCGCGCCGGTCCGCCACGCCCAGCCGAGTCCGATCGCGAGGATCCCGACGAAGGCCAACATCGGCCACAGCAGGTCCGCCATGGGGACGCCCGCCTCGATCGCCGGACGGTAGATGACGGCCCACGGGAACAGCAACACGGTCTCGATGTCGAAGACGACGAACAACAGCGCGACCATGTAATACTGGATGTTGAACCGGATCCGCGTCCCGCCCGTCGGGGTCTCGCCGGACTCGTAGGTGGTACTTTTGCCGGTCTCAGGCACGCTCGGGCGAAGCAACGCCGAAACCGTCATCATCCCTATCGGGATGAGGAGGCCGACGGCCGCCAAGGCGCCGATCGCTATCCAATCACTCATATAGGTCTCCGTAACGTCCGAGGATTTGAACCGCCCCCTCATAAGCGTTGAGACTCGTGCGCGCGGGCCCGTAGAGCGACGGAACCGGACCGCCGGGGTCGGCCGATACGCCCGTCCCGGTCCCCGCGTGATCCCGCCCGCGGGCGGGAGTCGATCGGCCGCGTCTCGTCACTCGCCGCGCCGGTCGCGGAACCCCTCGATCCCTCGGTCGTGGAGGTCGGCGGAGACGTCGGCGACGCCGCCTTTGAGGTCCTCGTGGTACGCCGCCAGCCGCTCCTCGAGCTCGTCGTGCTCGCGCGCAAGCACCTGCGCGGCCGAGAGCGCCGCGTTGAACGACTTGCCGGCGTCGACGGCGACGATCGGCGCGCCGGTCGGCATCCCGATCACGGAGTCCACCGACTTCTCCTGGACGGGCACGCCGATCACGGGTATCGGGTACGCGATCGAGGCGGTCATGTTCGGGAGGTCCGCCGACTTCCCGCCCGCGCCCGCGACGATCACGTCGAGCCCGCGGGCCGCGGCGGTCTCGCCGTAGGCGTACATGAGTTCTGGCGTCCGGTGCGCGGAGACGACGTAGCTCTCGAAGGTGAACCGCGCGTCGGGCGCGTCGTGGAAGTCCGTCTGTTCCGCGAATCCGAGCTCCGAGAGCGCGTCGTACGCGCCCTCCATGACGGGCAGGTCGGAGTCCGACCCCATGACGATCCCCACGTCGGGGGTCGTCTCCGGGTCGGCGTCCGCCGCCGCCTCCGCCTCGAGCCGGTCGATGAGGTCCTGGACCGTGGGCATGGATCCGGGATCGGCCGGCGGGGTGTAAGTCGTTGCGGGTTCGGGTCCCTCGCGGGATCCGCTCGTCGACGCCGCCGGGGCGATGCTTTATCACCGGCGCGCTACCTGTCACGGGTATGACCGAGCAGGAGACGATCCACGTCGCGGACGTCAGCGAGGGGATCGGCGGCGACGCGACGGCGGAACCGGGGTCGCCGGTCGAGCTTCCGGTCGTCGACGTGCTCACCGGCCGGTCGTTCATCACCGGCAAGAGCGGCTCCGGCAAGAGCAACACCGCGAGCGTCGTCATCG
Source organism: Halorubrum halodurans (assembly GCF_002252985.1). Classification (GTDB taxonomy): domain Archaea; phylum Halobacteriota; class Halobacteria; order Halobacteriales; family Haloferacaceae; genus Halorubrum; species Halorubrum halodurans. The sequence goes on from NZ_NHPJ01000022.1 coordinate 23,284, forward strand.
AGAACCTCCTCGACAACGGATTCCCAGTTATTATCGTCGACACAGATGGTGAATATTACGGCCTGAAGGAGGAGTACGAGATCCTCCACGCCGGCGCGGACGACGAGTGCGACATCGTCGTCTCCCCGGAACACGCCGAGAAGCTCGCGAACCTCGCGTTGGAACAGAACGTCCCGATCATCCTCGACGTCTCGGGGTACCTCGAGGAGGACACCGCCAACGAGCTCCTTCTCGAAGTGGTCAAACAGCTGTTCGCCAAGGAGAAGCGCCTCAAGAAGCCGTTCCTGCTCGTCGTCGAGGAGTGTCACGAGTACATCCCGGAGGGCGGCGGGATGGACGAGACGGGCAAGATGCTGATCAAGGTGGGCAAGCGCGGGCGGAAACACGGCCTCGGGATCGTCGGGATCAGCCAGCGGCCCGCCGACGTGAAGAAGGACTTCATCACCCAGTGCGACTGGCTCTGCTGGCACCGGCTCACCTGGGACAACGACACGAAAGTGGTGGGGCGCATTCTGGGCTCGAAGTACGCGAGCGCCGTGGAGGACCTCGGCGACGGCGAGGCGTTCCTGATGACCGACTGGGACGAGTCGATCCGCCGGATCCAGTTCCACCGCAAGGAGACGTTCGACGCGGGCGCGACCCCCGGACTCGACGACTTCGAGCGGCCGGAGCTCAAGTCGGTCTCGAGCGACCTGGTCGGGGAGCTCCAGTCCATCTCCGACGAGAAGGCGCGCCGCGAGTCCGAGCTCGCCGATCTCCGCCAGGAGCTCGACAAGAAGGACCAACGGATCCGCCAGCTCGAGAGCGAGCTGGAGGAGGCGCGCGATCTGAGCGACATGGCCGACCAGTTCGCCCAGGCGCTTCTGGGGAAGGCGGAGGCGCCCTACCGCGGCGGGTCGGGGCGATCCGTCGCCTCGCGGAAGCGGCCGGACCAGTCCGAGCTCGGCGATCACGACGGGGAGGCGACGACCGGCGGGGCGGACGAGGGGGGATCGACCGACGCGGAGACGGTCGGCGCGGGCGGGACGACGACCACGGGGACGGAAGCCCCGGCGACGGACGCCGCAGACGGCGAGCACGGGACGGAGGGGCCGGACGGGCGTCGGAGGGAGGACGCCGAGCCGGAGGACGACGACGCGCCGGCGACCGGCGTGGACCCCGTGACCCGCTCGGACGTCGCGGAGGGCGCGCTCCGGTTCGACGACGCGATCGAGCTCGGCACCCGCGAGGCGGTGATCGACGAGCTCCGCGGGCGGATCGAGTCGCTCCCGGAGCTGTCGCGCGGGATGTTGCGGCACTACCGACGGGAGGGCGTCTCCGATCCGGTGGCCGCCCACATCGACGCGGGCGGTGACGGCGACGCGGGCCACGCCTACAGCCGGCACCGGCCGATCCGGAAGGCCGGACTCATCCGCCACGCCGGACGGGGCCACTACGCCTACGCCGTGCCCGACCTGATCCGCGAGGCGTACGCCGACCGGCTCGACGAGCCGGCCGTTCGCGAGACGGTCCGGGAGGTGGAGACGGCCTTCGTCCCGCCCGGCGAGCGCTCGTACCCGCCGGACGCGACGCCGGAGGACCTCGGCGAGGACGAGACGTGGACCGGGAAGCCGGCCGACGGGGCGTGCGAGGAGTCGACCGACGGGGCGTTCGGGGGCGCGGCGGAGGGGGCGACCGACGGGACCGGACCGATCGGTCCGTCA
>NZ_NHPJ01000109.1 GCF_002252985.1 Halorubrum halodurans
CGGCTCGACATAGCCCGGCGGGACGATCTTCGTCGGTTCATTCTGTTGATCGAACCGTACTTGATTCACCGGCAACCCGTCGCGATGGTTCTGATAGAAGACCTCATACCGGGGCTGGAGGCCGGGAAGGGTTCCACCGAGGAAGGGTTCGTGGAACTAATGGGGTACGTAGATGAGATTCGGAAGCACACCCACGGAACCGGCCGGCGGAAGTACACACAAGACTACTTCCGAGACGAGTTTAACCTGTAGAGGCGTGCTATCTGGTGTCTCGGCATCTTTATCATATCCTCTGAGAATAAGTTGGGGGAAGTAGGACGGCTCGGTGGGGCTACGTCACCCCCTTTTCGACGCGTCCCGCTCGGTCTGTTTTCTCTTCTTAGTTCTCCCCCTTCCTGCCGCACTCGACTTCTCATGGCGGTCGCCGGGTTCGATTCCCGGCAGGAGTCCTTCGGGGTGACCACTTAATCACATAGCAACAGCCCCGCCGAGAGCAGAATCGTTTGACGACCACCCAATGACCCAACCAGAACTAAATGAGCTACAACTACGGAGCCTACGCCAGCAACGACAACGACAGCACCCAGACCAGCGATTCCAGCGGCTCCAGCGGCAGTTCCACCCCCGACAAGAACCTCACGATGGTTCCTCATGCGGCGATCGAAGGCGACCTCGTGAAAGTGTTTGGCAACGAAAACCAGTTCGGCCAGTCCCTCGGTCTGTCGTGGGAGAACGTCGAACTCGTTGACGGATGCCTCTACTACGACCCCGAGAAGGACAAGCACAAAGTCTTCCCGTGGAAGGACGTGGTGGGTATCGCTCCCGGCGAAGCTGACGGTCTCTCTGCCGACGACGCGAACCAGTACCTCGTGAAGAACTACGGGACGACCGAGAAGCGATACGAGCTGGTCGAGGCCGTCGTTCCCGAACAGGACGAGCCGGTGGAGATCGGCAACGCGATCATGTGGTACAGCGGATCCGACGAGTACGGCCCGAAGTCGGCTTCCAGAACGCTCGCCAAGATCCTCACTCGGCAGGGACGAGACATGGTTATCGACGAGGAAGACAGCACGGCAGAGCGGTACATCAAGGGATGGCTCCGTGACACCTCGGCGTCGAACGTTCTTCGTGACGATCTTGAGGACCGCCGGTTCGCGTTCTTTGAGGTTAAGAAGCAGTCGAACCAGAGTGACCGGCAGTACCACCACCCGATCGTAGTGGACACCCAGACCGGCGCACAGGTCACCGTACAGAACTCGACCGAGGAAACGACCGGAACCCTTGGCGGCGACGAAAACGACGAGAGCGGTGACGAGGGCGGCGAGAAGGAGGTCGCTGTTCCGGAGCCGATTGCTGATTTCATCTCGACGTGCGACAGCCTCGGGTTCAACGACCGGGACCGCGCGGCGACCCTGCTCGGTGACCTGATCGCCGACGAAGGGAACGACCTGACCGCCGACATGGTTTCGGACTTCGGCGGCGAAGATGCGGTTCTTGACGAGGTTGCTGAATAATGGCGACTCTCGAAACGCTGGAGGTTCCCTACCACCGTAAAGTCCAACTTCAGCAGTTCGAGCCTATCGAGATGGGCGCGGTCGCCACGTTCTCGCTGGAGTCGGACGACGACCCATATGAGGTCTACCAGCAGGGGCAGACGTCTGTCCAGAACATGGTCGAACGGGAACTGGCCGAGCGGATTGCCCGGAAGAAGCTCGTGGAGGTCGGCCCGTCTATCCCGAAGGTTAAGGCAGTCATCCGAGAACACACCGAGGTTCTGGACGACGACACGATTGACGAGATCGCCTCGGCTCTCGTTGACGAGTAAGTAGCCATCTCGATTTTCTAATCTAACTGAACAGATACCCGCCCGTAGCCCATGAAATAGGAGTCTGAAAGCGGCGGGAGTTTGCGACACTCTACCCAACCAAATGTCAACCCAATTCTATGCCCAGAGCGAAAAAGACCGATGGGAGACGCCCCGGTGGCTCACCGAAACCATAGATGCGCTTGTTCCCGGCGGTATTACAACCGATCCCTGTGCGGGTCCAGGAACGAGCATCGGACGCGAATATAACTTCACGATTGAAGACGACGGCCTCTCCCAACTATGGCCGGGCGTCGTTTTCTGTAATCCTCCGTTCTCGCAGAAATCGGACTGGCTGGAGAAAGCTGTTGACCAGTACCGCTCGGGGGTTTCGTCTCTTGTTTTTGTTCTCACTCCGGACAGCACCGACACGAAAAGTTGGTGGCACGAATACATTGCCGGGACGGCTGATTACGTGTGGTTCAGCCGGGGCCGGATCAACTTCGTGAACCCCGACAAGCCCGATGGGGGTTCGGGGGCGACGTTCGGAACCGCGATCTCCATCTACGGCAACTGTCCCGAAAACCTGCTTCGGTGGTTTTCCGAAGAAGGCCACTTGGTGAGGTCTGTGACAGTTGAATCGAGCGACAACTAACCTGCCTACCCAACCACAAATGACAGACAACTACGCAGTAGAACATCTCGTTCTCGACCCAGAAGACTCCGAAGAACCACCGTCGTTCTTCGAATTACTCCAGTTGGCCCAAGACGAAGGGCTGGTCGGAGAAGAAGACACGTTGTTGACCGTTGCCGTCGCCGCCGTTCGGGGCGGGCTGGTAATCCTGTACGGTATCTCTCGCGGCGGGAAGGATTGGGTCATTGAACGCGCTCTCAAGCTGTTCCCACCAAACTACTCCTACGAGTGGTCGTCTGGATCCGACAGCGACACGGCGAACTATTACGACGCCGAGCGGCTGAACAGGTACGACGTTCACTATCTCGGTGACCTTGCTCGCATGGACGAGAACACCGAGAAGATTGCGAAGCCGTGGGGTGAGGGCAAGCCGGCCCGCCGGAAGTACACGGACATGAGCAAAGGCGAGGGCGACGAAGTTCAAGTCCAGAAGCTCGATCCGCCGCGTACAATCTTCGCCTCGATCGCCACGGACAACCGCAACTTCGATTTGAACGACTGGCCGGAGTTCCAGAAGCGGGCGTTTATGAAAGGCGTCGACGGCTCCAAGTCCCAGACCGAGCAGATCCTTCGCCGGAAGGCGCTCGAACACGCTGACCGCGTTGAACGTAGCGTCTCCCCTGTCGACGCCGCGCGGATTCGGGAGTACATGGGAAGTATCCCGGTAGACGACTTCCACGATCACCCGAACAACAAGGTCGTCAACCCGGCGGCGCTGAACATTATCGACCAGAAGCCGCTCCCCACGGAGTTTGCGGAAGCCCGGTTCGACGGCGACAAGCTCCTCGGCTTCATCGAGACCGTCGCGCTGATTCGTCACGTCAACCGCTTCACGGTCGACACCGGGCGCGGCTACAAGATGCTGGCTACCCCGGCCGACGTGTGGTACACCATGAAGATCCTCGGGGAGAACATGGTTATGTCGGCGCTGAATCTGACCGACGAGGATCAAGCGATTCTCCGCTACCTGCGGGAGACGAACGAGACCCCAACCAAACGAGACATTCAGCAAGACCTTCGCGGCGCTGGCTACAACATTCAGTCACGCGACGTTGAGCGGTCGTTGAAGTCCATGATCGAGCGGGGTTACGTCCGGGTTGCGAGTGACGCCGGGACAGCTAACACGTACACCCTCTCCGAGTTCGCGTCTATCACGACCCACGAGGTCGGTCTTGATTACTCCGAAGTAGTCTCGGCGGCCAAGGAGGGAGTCTACGACATTCCTGGTATTCCGGAGGAAGTAGCTGACGCCTATGTATCTCGGTACTGTGAGGGCAACGGTCTGTTCGCTATCGACCCGTACACGGGCGAGGAAGTGGACATTACCGAAGACACCGGCCTCCAGGAAGCCGTGGACGAGGCGACCGAAGACGTGGCCGGCATTTTCTCCAACGACCCGTTCTTCACGGGCGACGACCACCTCGACAATGAACCGGACGACGACCCGGAGGCCGAAGTCCAGACGCAGGGAACGCTGGCCTGAATATGACGGAGAGAGCCTACCCCAGAGAATCCGTTGAAGACGCGCTTCGGGCGTGGGCTTCGACGTACCCGAGACGGGCGACAAAGTTCCAGCGGTGGGCAACGTCAGCAACCGAAGCCGTAGAACTGGTCTTGGACGCCGAAGACGATCCGTCGAACTGGCCGTTCATCAGCACGTACAGCTTCCCTCACGGGCATACCAAAGACGGAGCGATACCCCGGATCGACCGGCTGTTCTTCGACTTTGACATTCCCGACACCGACGAGTACCGAAGCGGCGGGAAGCACGTCGACGCTTGGGCAAGAGACATGAGCCGACTGTTGGTTCGGACCCGGAAGGTCGCGCGCTTCCTGCTGAAATCGGAGAATCCCGACTGTTGGCAGGTCGTTCTGTCGGGACACAAGGGGGTACACATTGACCTGGTGTTCCCGGCGGTACCTCCGTCCAATGGCGACTTCGAACAGTTCAAAAACGGAATGTCGACCTACGCCGACCTGATCGTGGAGTACCTCAAGGACGCGACCGGGCTTGACGATCTCGACGCGTGGGTTGACGTAGACTCGTCCGACTTGGGGCGACTCCGGAGAGTCCCGAACACGAAACACCTCGGGGCCTCCCAAGCCTTCGGGGAAGACCGCTTCTGTGTTCCGGTGACGCTCAAGGAGTTGGCCGAGATAGGTCCGGCCGAGTACATTGAGTTGACCCGCTCCCGGCGGCCGGTGACGCGGGCCATGTGGGCTACGCCGAACAATAAGGCCGGAGAGGTCCTGACCCAGCACATTCGAACGGCCGACACCACCAGGCGGTCTACACCGTCCGGTTCGACCGTGAACCGCGCTCGGATAGACGCCTACGAGAAAGCCGCCAACGACTCGATTACCGCTGACGACTTGCCGTTCGTCTTGAGCGACCGGCCGTGTGTACTGGAGTTTCCGAAGCGCGCCGACGCGTTCTCGCACCGCTCGGCCTCTCATATGATGGAAATGAAGGCCGTGACCGAAATGATGGAAAAGGAAGTCCCCATTCAGACGATGATAGACTTCCTGAATCAGCATCCCGCCGCCGAGGAAGACTATACTCGGGAGCGGATTGAGCAATATATATCGCGGAACTACAACGCCGTGACCTGTGAGAAGATTTGGCGACAGGCCGATGCCTTCTGTCTCGGATCCGGCTGTCAGATATGGACGGATGTTCAAGAGACTGATATGAATAGGTAGTATTAAGATACCTTCTGAGAATAAGTTGGGGGAAATCGAAGGCGAATTTCTTTTGCCGTCGTTTCGCCGCCCGGTATTTCTGCCGACATACATGACGAACTTAACATCCAACCAGACGGAGGCCGTTGAGGCCATGCCTGCGACTGCGAGACAGATTGCTGATATACTCGGTTACAAATCCACAAGCGGTGTCTACGACCTGCTTAAGAGAGCCGAGCGGCGTGACCCGACGTTCAAGTTCTCCTCCGAGAACGGCGTGTGGGACTACAGCCGCGTCGAAATGGAGAAGCCGCTTGTTACTGACGGTGGTGTGATTCCGGAGACGACGACCCACCGCGTTCCGACAGTCCAGAAGCAGACTATCACGAAGACGGCCAACGACTTTCTTTCGGAACTGGAAGTGAACCTTCGTGATCGGCTCGCCGTGACCGAGCCTGTGGGCACGGAGCTTCCCGTTCGTCCGGGACACCGCGACATGGTGATGTTCCGTACCGACGACCACTTCGGAGAGTGCGAAACAGAAGTTCTCCCGAATGGTGACGTAGTGGAGTCGTTCAGTTCGGAGATAGCCCGAGAGCGTGTGTTCTACCACCTTGAATCTCTACTCGGCTGGAAGGACGCGCTGGAAACGGCGGGCTACACGTTCGACACGGTTCACCTACTTCTCAATGGAGACCACGTTACGAACGAGAGTATTTTCGAATCCCAGCCACACTACATCGACCAGCGGCTCCGGGGACAGGTTCGGATGGCGAGCGAGACCTACGTGGACGTGGTCCGGACGCTGGCCGCTTCGTTCCCGGCCGTTCAGGTCATCTGCCAACATGGCAATCACGGCGAACTACGCGCTTCTGGGGCCTCTCATGAGGCGAACGCCGACGACCTGTTCTACGACGCGATCGATCTCGCACTTCGACAGTCCGGCCTCGACAACATCCGATTTGTTACCAACCACGTTGATACCCACACGGAGTTCTCCATGCGGGGTCACCGAGGCTACATGAGGCACGGACAGGACGGCCTCGGTCACATCGGTACTACCAGCGGCGTGAAGCGGTGGCAGTCGTGGCTCCTTGAGAGCATAGATACGAACCAGGACACCGGATGGGACGTGGGGTACTGGGGCCACTTCCACGAACTCAAGTGGGAACCCGTGAACGGCCGACCCGTCCTGATGGGAGGAACGCTGGCTCCTTCCGGGGATTACGTAAACTCGCTGGGGATCGCACCCGGCCGTCCTGGTGCGTGGTGTCACACGGTGTCAGATGATGAGGCAGTTGATCAATTGAAGCCTGTCTACTTCCAGTAATTCCGGATTAGCCGTACATATCCGGCGTCATGTGACAACGGATCAGATACGGTTAAATATGATTCTGAAGTAGTACGTAGCGCCTACCGCGAACGAATGAAGTGCCGCCGCGAATGACGTTAACGGCAGAATAGCCTGGCTGTTCTGCTGTTTTTGATCCTCTCGCAGAGTGGCAACTATATCCCAAAATGCCTACCGCCGACCAGACTCGTGCTGACTCCGCTCAAGTGACGAACGTCCTCTCTGAAGCCTACTCGGTCACCCTTCCTGCTGATGAGGATACACTCCCAGAGTCGATCTATCCCGAGAAGGTAGACCGACTCGGCTACCCGCTTGCTGAACTACAGAAAGTAATGTGGGAGACGTACCCCGGCGTCTTCGGTCCCAGTACCCTACTCAAAGAGGTAGACTACTCAACGTCTGCCTGTGACGAGTGTGAGGGAGAGGGCTGGTACGACGAACGGGGCGACGTGATCTGCGACGACTGTGGAATGATGTTGAACAGTACCCCCATGCTGGTCGCTGATGGGGACTTCGACGAACGGACAAGCGGCCCGACAGCGGGTTCGGGGTCTTACGTGTTCTTCAACGATGGCTCCGGGAAACAGGCCATTAACCAGAACTCGGTGTCCCCCGAGCCGAACGTACAGTAGACGAACAACCCTTCTACCTACCCAACCATGACAGAAGTTCCTCCCCCAGAAAACGACGAGTTCTTCGACGATGAACAGCTCGACACGACCGAGAGAGATCAGTTAGTTCAGCAGGCCATTCAGCAGGCCAAGCAGTACCACGGCCTAATGGACGCCGCGAAAGAGTGGGCGAGAGACACCGCCGCTGACCTTCTCGTGGAAGCGGCCTTGGAAGACGACGCGGAGACCGCCGGGGAGATCGAACAAGCCGCCGCGCTTGTCAAGACTGTTCCCAACCGCATTGAGCAGGGCGACAACGCTCGCTCCCGACAGCCATGACTCGATATGAACGGCACATTCTCGCTGTTGGCGACGACGGTGGTTTTGACGTTGAAGGCCGCGTGGTTGCCGTGCTTGATAGTCCTAAAGCGGGGGAAAGACAGGTTACGGCGCTTGTGGAAATTGCTGAAACGGTGGTGGGGACGCCCACCCCGACCACCTTTGAGGACGTTTCCGAAGGAGTAGAGACGTTCTTCTGCGGCGAGCCGAAGGCTGACGACGAGCCGTGTGAACGGGAGGTAGACGACCCGGACGACATCTGCTGGCAACACTAGAGAGAAACAAGACAGGATCGGAATGACAGTAATCGCTATTGACTTTGACAACACGCTAACTGAAGACAGCGGCAACCCGTACAAGATCGGCGGCGAAACGCCGAACGAGGAAATGGTGGAGTACGCCCGCTGGCTGAAAACGGAGCAGAACGAAGTAATCATCATCTGGACAGCCCGCCCGTGGTCTCACGCCCAACATATCGCTGGTCTCTGTACGATGTGGGGCGTTCAGTATAATGGTCTGATGTGCGGCAAGGGGGGTGCTGACTGTTACATAGATGATAAAGCAGTAAACCACACCAATGACCCAGACTGGCAAGAAGGAGTCACCCGGCTCTCAGACACGTATCGGAGTCGCCATTAAAACGAACGACAGAATCGAGAAGTTAACAGACGTTGCCGACGTGGCTGAAGTTTCTCCCAGCCGCTTGATGATTGCGAGCCTTGACGGAGAACGGGACATGATCGACGGGACCATTTTCGGGGCGTATGGGCGCTGGAAGATGTGGCACGAGACCGACTCCGGCGCGGTGAACCGCTACCTGAGTGAAGACCCCATGACTATGCCTGACGACGTTCTCCGGTTCGGTGCTGACGGTTACACCCGAGACCAGACGGGCCGGATTAAGCGACTGAAACGAGCTGATCTGTGAGCATGAGCGCGATCAAACCTATCTCCCAACCAGAGACGTACCGCGAATACGAAGACCGGCTGAACGAGGGCAACCACCTCTTCGTCTGTAACAACTGTGAACACAAGGTGGGGGATCCCCGGCTCAACAACTTCCGGGGTCAATGCCCTTCCTGCCGCCTACAGGTGAAGTTCTACCGGATTATCGAGTAATCAATCAGACCTACCCAACCATGAACCCAGAAGAGATCCTGCGAGAGAACGCCGAGACGTATCAGAGAAAGAACGCCGACTACGGACAGTCGTGGTACGCCATTGGGGAAATCCTCTACGGGCTGACCAAGGGCGAACCGATCGCGCTTGAGACTCCCGAAGACTTCGTGTCCTTCGGGCTGTTCACACGACGATTGGACAAACTGGCACGGGCCTTCACCGGCGAGTTTCTGGACCACGACCTGAACTTCGAAAGCATCCGGGACAGCCACGAAGACGAATCGACGTATGCGGCGATCCACGCGAGCCTGTTCTGCGAGCCGGAGACCGTTGAGTACGTGAACGTATCGGGCGCTCACCCAGAGTACGAAGCGGCCTATCAAGACTTGCGGGCCGGCGAGGGCGATTGATGGGCTTCCCGACTCCCAGCGAAGACCCCGTTAAAGCCTCCCAGCGGGCGCTGGCGAAGGTTCGGAACGACGAGAGAATACGCGCCCAGAAGCGGGCGACGTTAGCAAGAGAGACCGGCTACACCATGCTGGGGCCGGGATTTTTCTAAATGAGTGAGAACTACACGGCGACGATTGAGACGGAGTACGGCACGGTGACTATGGAAGCAGACCGTCCCCGAGTGGCGTCGGGACAGGCGCTCCGAATGGCCCGCACCTGGAGCGCGACCGCGACGAGACGCTGGCTGAACAGGTGGGGTTGTTGCTATGAGGATTGACGAGACGACGATCGAGCAGATCGAGTCGGTTCCGGGCCTTCGGACGGCGCTGGAGGTTCTGGGAGAGGCCAACCGGATGGCCCATGAAGACGGCCGCTGTGTCATCGACTTCCACGTTGACGACGGCGGCCAAATGGTTATCTCGGAGATTACCCAGCATGTCGAGCTACTGGAAGACGACGCATAATGCCAACCCAGACCAACAGGCTCCTTGAACTGCGAGAAGCCGGCGAGCCGGGCGAGATTCCCTACGTTTCGAAGTCCCGAGTCAAGAAGTGGATCACCTGCCCAGAACAGTTCAACTACTCCTACCTCAAGGGGTACAAGGAGCCGGAGAACCGCTACATGCGGCGGGGAACGGTGGTCCACGAAGCGATAGAAGACTACTACGCCGAAGCCGAAGCGTTCGTTGAGAAGTATGGTGTCATGCCATCCCTCAGAGAGCTGGTCGGCTTCCTACCGGACTCGATTCGCTGGGCCGACCACACCGAGCCGTACATTACCAACTTCCTGTGTTTTGAACGACGACGACAGGAAGCGTTGTACCACCTCGACACCGAAGAGGAAGCCGCTCGTGAGTGGCTTCCGGTCGCCGTTGAGGCCGAAGAGTGGCTGGACGACCCTCTCGGGTACGGCGACGACGCGATCCCGTGGATGGGCTACGCCGACGCTATCTATCCGGCGAGCGGCTTCCCCGAGATCGACGCCGACGAGGGCGTGGTGATTGTAGACTTCAAGACCGGGAAGACTCCGGACCCGAAGTACCGGGACGAGGGGATCTACCTGGAGGGTGAATACTACGCCATGCTGTTCGAATCGGAGTGGGAGGTAGCCGGCGTGGCCGGATACTACCCCAAGGCCGACGACCTGATCGTGTCGCCGCTCAAGGAGTCCCGCCAGGAGAAGATCCGAGAGGTCGTCCACGCGTTCCAAGCCGTGAGCGGGACCGCACCCGGTCACCTCGACACCGACGAACAGCCCTTGTGCTATTGGGACGAGGGCGAGGGCAACCATTGTCCGTACTACGATATGTGTTCGTCTCGGTGGGGAGAGCCGTTGAAGCACGCCGACAAGACCCGCGAACTACTCGACTCGGGTCTGTCGGAATACGAGGTGGCCGCCGAATTGGACTGCGAGCCGAACCACGTCTACTACGCGAAGAAGAAGCTCGGTATCAACTGACTCTCTGCCTTCTTGCCGCCCCCGTAGCCCATGAAATAGGTGCCTGAAAGCGGGGCGTTTCTCTCTCATTTTCCGGATAAGCCAACCATGACAAATCTATACGACTTCCAGAAGATAGAACCGCTGAAGATCAAAGAGAAGGCTCCGATCATTGTTCGGGGACACACGCTGGGGTGGGCCGGACCCAGTAACCGAGAGTCAAACGTCGCCGTAACTCGTCGACACCGACACCCGTACTCCGGAGGCAAACAAGACTACTTCCGGAAGTTCAGAGGATACTGCTACGGCGAGAACGCCCTGGACGTGATGGAACGAATGGGCGTCCAGCGGATTGCGATCGAAGAGGTCGACAACGGACGCGTTCTGGAAGTGGACTTGGTTCAGTATCGACAGTCCGAGCTGTACGCGGAAACCTTCGAGATTGGTGGCCGAAACGTCTGCGTCCCGATTGAGGAGATGATCCACAGTTGGGACATCGAGGATTGTACCATTATCGACAAAGACGGCAACCGGCGGTAACCTGCCCAACCTACCCAACCATGACAGAGTTCCTACTAACGAACACCGAAGCCGTTACCGACGAGAACACCAGCACGACCACGATTCACCTCTTCGGGCGTGACGCCGACAACCAGCGGCACCACGTTACCGTCGAGGGCTTCGAACCCTACTTCTACACCAAAACCGAGTACGTCCTTGGTCGGGAGTCGGACTACCTCGGTGACGCCGGTATCACGGCGATAGACCACGACACCAGCTTCTCCCCGTTCGGAGAGACCGGAGAGGTGAGCCGCGTCGTTACCGAGTCCCCCGAGGGCATGAAGGACGCGGCGGCCCTGTTCCCGGAACACTACGAGGCCGACGTGAAGCCCGCCCAGCGGTTTCGGATTGACACGGGCGTTGAAGACTGGTGCCGCGTTCCCGCCGCAAACTGTTCTATCGAAGACGTCGAGTCGATCGAGGCTCCCGTTGAGATAGATCCCGAGACCCGGATCGTGAACTTCGACATTGAGGTGGACGACCGGGGCGGCTTCCCCGAACCCGGCGAGAAGCGCATCACCTCGATCGTTGCCCACGACAGCTACGACGGCGAGTACATCGGGTTCCTCGACGGCGACAACCGGACGATCGAAGATATGTTCCCGAACGGGAAGCCCGAGGAAGTGGACAAGCTCTACGTGGAACCGGACGAGCGCCGTATGCTGATCCGGTTCGGGTGCTGGCTGGCCGAGCGCGACCCGGACATGCTGACGGCGTGGAACGTGGACTTCGACGCCCCCTACGTAATCGAGCGAATGAACCGAGTCGGGGCGAATCCGGCCCGAATCTCTCCGCTGGACGATGCCTACACGAACTACTTTGACGAGGCGCGGATCAAGGGCCGCGCCGTCTACGACCTGCTCCAAGCCTACAAGAACAATTCATGGGGCGAGCTACGGTCGTACAGCCTCGACTACGTGGCCGGCGAGGAACTTGGTGCGTCCAAGATTCACCACGACGAAGGCTACTTCCAGATGTTCGAAGAAGATCCCGAGTTGCTGGTCAACTACAACGCCCGCGACGTTCGGCTCGCTCACGGGATCAACGAGCAGGCGGGAGTGATCGAGTTCCGCGACAATCTCCGGAAGCAGATCGGCGTGGACTTCGAAGACACGGTGAACAACTACCAGTTCATCGAGATGATGGCTCGCCGAAAACTGCGAGAACGCGGCGAAGTCGGGCCGACCGCCAACCCTGAAGACTCCGAGAAGTACGAGGGCGCGTTCGTGTTCCCGCCGTTCACGGGTGTCGCTACAAACGTCATGGGGATCGACGTTGAGTCGCTGTATCCGTGGACGATGTATATGCTGAACGCGTCCCCGGACACGAAAATCGACGAGGCCCGCGCCAAGGCCGAGGGGATCCCATACAGCAAGGCCCCCAACGGAGTCTGCTTCCGACTCGACCGCGACGGGCTGTTCAAGACGCTGGTTCGGGACGCGCTCGATCTCAAAGAGGGCTTCCGGACGCTCAAGAACGAGGCCGCGCCCGGTTCCGTGGAGGAAGCTATCTACGAGGTAAAGTATAATGTGTCAAAAACAATTACTAACTCGATCTACGGCGTGGCGGGGTGGGATAAGTTCTTCTTGTACGACAAAGACACGGCAGAGGCCGTGACGCTGGCAGGACAGGCTGTCATCAAGAACACCGCCGACTTCGTGAACGACAAAACTAACGCAAAAGTGATATATGGCGACACGGACAGCAACTATATTTCATTCCCTAATGAGTGGAATCAGAAGCGGTGTGTGGAAGCCGCGTTTGAGATTTGCGACCGGCTAGAGGCCGAGGTGTACCCGGTACTGGCCGAGGGAATGGGTATCGACCGGGACGACTGTGAGTGGCGGATTGACCCAGAGATGTACGCGCCGCGGTTCCTCCAGTGGGGGAAGAAGAAGAAGTACGCTTACCTCACGACGTGGAAGGAAGGCATGGAGCCGGACTCGGTAATGGACGAACCCAGCACGACGATCAAGGGTTCGGCGGCCAAGCGGTCTGACGCTTCTCGCCTCACTCGGGACACCGAGAAGGCCATTATCACGGCGATCCTCAACGGTCGACAGGACGAGGTGGGCGGTATCGTCTACGACGCGGCCAAGAAGATCGATCCGGAGAATCCCGACTGGGAAGCGATCGGGATTCCCGGCGGTATTCGGAAGGGGTTAGACGAGTACGACAGCCCTACGGCTCACGTTCGGGCCGCAAAGTACGCCAACGAACTGTGCGGGACAGAGTTTTCCTCCGGTTCGAAGCCAATGCGGTGCTACATCCGACCCGTCTACTTCGACGGAGTGGGAGAGAACATCGACGTTATCGGATACGAAGACGATGGGGATCTTCAGCCGATCCGAGATCGGCTGACCGTCGACGCCGGGAAAATGACGGACACCCTTCTGGTAAATCCGATGGGAGAAATGTTGGAAGCGGTGGGCGTCAACGTTGGTGCGGCCGTGGCGGGTCAGAATCAGACCGGGTTGGGAGCGTTTCTATGAGAACAGCCTTCGTTGGTAAGACTGGCTCTGTTGAAATCTCTTTTAATAGCCTGTCTGCTCAAGAATATCCAGTCTTTTGACTGAATCCTCTACTTGTTTAGCAACGCTTATCACTTCTTGAGCGGTTCGCTCGTACCCACGTGGACTAAATTCATCTTCATAAGGGTATAATAAACCCGTGATTTTTATCCCATCCCATGTTTCTCCAGTCTTATTCTCTCTTGGATCTCGCATCTTTAAATTTCTAATTCGACAATCTGAGTGAATAGAATATGATTGAACACTCTGATAAGCTTCATCCACCTCTTCTTCATCAATATCTTTTATTCGGTGGTATGAGACGATATCATTCAAATTTTCGTCACCAAGTCTATTCTCTTTAATGTCATATCGCTCAATATGTCCACGTAAGATCTGAGTTTCTTCCTCGTATTTGGTTTTCAAGAAATCACTTATTCGGAGGTCATAACTTAGTGAAAAATACCGGCGATCTGGTGGACAAAACAATTCTAACAGAACACCATCACGCTGAACATAGAAGTTGAGGCCCCCTCTTCTAGCCCCTTGCCCCTTGATTTTGTCACTTGAGCTTAGAACATACGCCAATACCTGTCCAACAGAGTCATAATAATCATCTGCGGCCATGTTATCGGTTGAATCTTCTGAACAATACTAAATATTTCCATGGGCTTTATAAGTAACGTATATTGCTAGTTCCCACTCTGTATCTGAATCATCAGACGTTACTAAGTTAGAGTGTTTTCAACGGGTCGCCGATTTGGTAAGCAATGCGAAAACACTACTTTGTCGGGTTGTCTCTAACTCAAACAGTTACGACTGGGAATTTGTATATGACAGGAACACATGGAGACGATTTCATCGACGAAATCATCGAAGAGTACGCTTCCCTCTACGAGGAAATTGAGGACGGAGAACGACGCGAACTTGATCTGCGTTCACGACTCATCCGGCGATTGTTCTGTAACGTTCTCGGATGGGAGCATAGCGAGTACGCCCAAGAAGACGACTGGAACGACGTTCGATTCTACGATGAGGATAGAACGCCGGTAATCATCATCGAGGGGAAGAAGCGGGATGTCGACATTAGCGAAGGTGTCCCCCAAGTCTTTCGCTACGCGTCAGAGACACCCTATGCCGACCTTCTTATCTCCACCAACATCGACTCACTCCGCCTTTACCGCCGATGCGAACCAACCCATCCCGACGCAATCACCCACCACGGCGTAAGTGCCCATCTTGTTACTGAGGTTGATTTTAAATCCATTAGCGGGGCCAACAGCCGTGTGGCAAGTCACGAAGACCTCTCCCACGGACAGCAACAGTCGTTACAGAAGCTGGCCGCACTCCGTCGTGAGGAAGTCCTCAACGCCGACCGCTACGATGACTTTTCTTTCGAGAACCCCGCCGACATTAGCGAAGACGAAGGCTTCCGCGAACTCATCCGCGTACTTGGCATCTCCCTCGATGAGTATTTCGTCCCCTACGCATCTGAAACGTTCGACCAGTATTGGAGCCGCTACGAGGAGTATGAGAGTCAACGCGACGAACTCGAAAACCAAATCGAGCGACTGGAAGAAAGCGGCCACGACGAAGCGGAGGTCGCGGAACTCCGAACGCAGTTGAGCAAACTGAACGACGAGTATGAGGAATACGCTCAGTTCCACAACGACTTCGAGACGTGGGTTCGCCTCAGCGGTCGACAAGACGAGGGTTTCGAGGAGAATAAGGTCGTATTCTGCCGGGAGAGTGTGTACGTCCAACTGAACAAGCTCCTCCTCATCCGGATTGCCGAGGACAAAGGACTCACCAATCGGATGGTCAGCAACGGTGGTGTTGAGGATTACTTCGACTTTTGGGACGACTATACAAAGTACGTCGAACGGAACTACGTTGACCTGTTCGAGCTTGCTTCCGAGGAACTGAGCGAGATCTACGAGCATCTATTCGCCCGCCGTATCTTCGATTGGGAGATTCGAGACGACTCCGACCTTGATGAAGTGATCCGGCGAACGCTATGGCATCTGAACCACTTCGACTTCAGCGAAGTCAACCGAGACATACTCGGCCATCTCTACGAAGAACACCTTTCTCCTGAAGAACGGAAGAAGCTCGGAGAGTTCTATACGCCGACAGCGATCATCGACCTAATTCTTGACAGCGTCGATTACACACCGGACGAACCACTCGAACGGGAGGACTACGACCTGTTAGACCCCGCGTGCGGTAGTGGTGGATTCCTTGTACGGGCAGCTCGTCGTCTCCTTGAGCGACTTGATCGGAAAGACGTCCCGGCAGGAGAGACGATTGAGATTGTCCGTCAACGGCTCCACGGCTTCGACATTAACCCATTCGCCTGCCACATCGCGGAAATAAATCTCCTGTTCCAAGTCATCGACAAGTACCAGACGGCGAAAGAAGAGAACCCGGACTTCACTCTCGATGGGTTCAATATCTACCAGACTGACTCACTCCGCTCAGACAACCAGTCATCTCTGACGGCGCTTCACAGTAGCGAGGTACAGCGGCGATACCGCGAGGAGCGTCGGGAGGCAAATCGGCTCAAGACACGGAACGATTACCGCTTCGTTATCGGGAACCCACCCTACGTTCGGATTCAGAATATCCCGAAAGGACCAGCCCGTACTGAGTACGATGACTACGACGTATCCATCTGGAATTACGACCTTAGCATCCTGTTCTTCCGGAAGGCTGGAGACTGGCTTCGAGAAGGAGGACAGGTGGGATTCATTACCTCAAATAAATTCATTCCGAACCGATACGGGAGGAATATTCGACCATATCTCGCACAGAACTTTCGCTTTAAATACTTGATTGATTTCGGGGACTACGAAGTCTTCGAGACACCGCAGGCCTACCCGATCATCTTCAGCGGTGAGCGAACCAATAAGGGAGAACGCTCCCGCTCACCTGAGGAGTTCCAACCAGATGACTACGTCTTCACGTTCGCAGAAGCTACCGACACTCTCCCAGAAATATCGCAAACGGCGATTAATGCGGAAGTCGAGAACGGTGAGGATTCCACGGATAGTGAAACGGAGGATTCAACTCTCACGACACCGGGCCGGGAGATCGGGGAAGACCCCCCAGAGGGACGTATTGCGGATATCATCTCTGCGTGTCTTCCGACTGCTTCTGATAAGGAACCGCCGTCGTGGGAAGAGGTGAAAACTCGACTTGAAGAACTCGTTCCCGACGGTGTCTTCGAGCAGGCCCCGCTTCGTGCTTTTCCCGTACCTTCTTCGATGGTTGCTGGAGAAGATTGGCGATTTGTACCCGCTGATGAAGAAGAAGCACTCCACCAAATTGAGACGAATGGTACGCCCATTCAAGAATATGCTAACGGCGAAAAGCTTGCTAAGAATGGTGTTCAGACAGGACGAAACCCAATTTTCCTGATTGACGACGAAACTATCGAGGATTACGATATCGAGGGTGATCTGGTAAAGCCGTTAGTCGCTGGGGAGAATATTTTCCGATGGCACTCAGAAGTACCGGAAAATCCCAAACTGATCTATACCACGCCAGACACCGATTTAGACGAGTATCCCGGTGCGCGAGAATATCTTCTTGATCACAAGGAGGATACTGATAATCAGAAAGGATTGGCCTCTCGGTACTGTGTGACAGATGGCATCCGAGAATGGTACGAACTGGCAGAATACAGGCCGGACACCTTCGGACAGCCTCTAATCTTCACCCCCGACATGAGCTACTACAGCAACTTCTGGTACGATGATTCGGGGGAGGTTTACGGCCTCAACAGCGTCTACGTTCTGTATCTGATCGAAGAAATGGAACCCTACTACCAGTTGGGGATTCTCAACAGCAATGTAGCGCAGTTCTTCATCCGACGTATCGCGTCAAGCTACGGGAGCGACTACCTGAGGTATCAATGGGACTATATGAAGAAGGTTCCTCTGCCCGACCCGTCTGACGCACCTACCGAATTAGTCGAGAAAATCAAAGACGCCGCCGAGGAACTTTCACACCTCCGCCAGGAATACGTTGAAGCGAAAAAGCTTCGAGAGAATCCGGTAGGGCTACTAGACGAGTTCGAGACGAAATCTCTGTCCTACGCTGGCTACATCGACCGACTTGGCTTTCAGGACTTAGAAGGAGAACTACACCCAAGCCTTGATTCGGAGACTATCCGGTTCGGAGTGACGGGGGCAAGCATCGAGTTCAACGACGAACGAGCCGCCGAAATCGTGTACGAGTTGTTACAGGCTTTCGAAACCACGACCGGAGACGAACTCCGCGCCCTCGAACTACCGGCTTTCAAAGAAGATCTCGTGGGGTTGTACGAGTGCTACGAGGACGCACGCAATACCGTAGAGGAAGCCCCGGAGAAGGCGAAAAATCTCGAACAGGGATACAACGAAGTCGTGTACGACCTCTACGATTTAGACGAGGACACCAAAAAGCTAATCCGCGATCGTGTCGCTCGACCCAAAAATCCGCTTGAACCCCGGGAAATTGAGTAATTCCAGGTATTAGCGGTTTTACACAACTATTGTTATTATAAGAGCGTGAAAGTACAAACTATATAAGGGCCATCACCGGATATTTTGCCGGAGTTGGAATGGTGTTGTTTTACGAACTATAGTCTAATCACTCACAGTATATTTGAACTCATCAGGTCCCCCGCGGGTGAGCCGAGAACTGTCTTGTGAATGACTCCTTTTTTGAAATCGCATGACTGCGGAGTACTGATTCGGTGACCGAAACAAATGTACGAGGGGTCTTACCAGAGTATATTGCCGGTAGACCGAAACAAATGTCTGTGTTGGGTGGGCGATTATTTTATAAGAGGTCCGTCCCGTATGGTGGTTGTCGGGTAATAAGGGAGGCGTAGCCGACCTTAAGCCGGAGGAGGGATTTGAACCCTCGGCCTATTCCTTACGAAGGAATCGCTCTGCCAGCTGAGCTACTCCGGCGCGCATCCCTCCTTACCCCGATGACGAAAATAAGGGTTCCGAAACGGAGCCGTCGGCCGGCTTCGCATCGAGCGATCGACGACGCGTCGATCCGAACGGGTCGCTTTCGATACGTACAGTTATGCTGGATATCTCTCCCCGATCGTTTCGAGTGTTCCCACGTGATCGTATCCATATAAGGAAAAATCATATATGCTCGTTCGAGGTCCGATCGCGTGCCGAAAGGCGTTGGCCGCCGCGGAGGCGGCGAGGACTCGGTCCCCGACGACGTCCGCCCGATCGGAGCCCGTATCGGGCGGCGACGACCGCGTCGGCGACGCGGGCGCCGCCCCCCACCGCCTGCGTCCCACGAGTCGCCGGCGACCGGTCGCTGACTGTCAGCAACGACCGCGGTCGACGTGTGATCCACGTCTTCGACGCGCCAAGCGCGAGGTCGCCTCTGGCTCCACGGTCCACGGCCGCGGACTCTCGTCGCATGACGGGCCATGGCCGCCGGCTCCGACCGTCGGTCGGGGACGGCGGCGTTCTCCACGCGGATCCGATCGGGTCCGCCCCGGTCCGATCGGGGACCCGCACGCCTCCGGTGCCCGACCCGGATCGCGATTCGTTTTTCACGCCGCCGATTCGAGTCGGCGTATGCGACTCACACCGCCGACCGTGTCGGCCACGATCGAGGACCAGTCGCGATCGAGACCCGTCCAGAGCGAGGCCGCGAGGGGTGGCGGCCGGCGATGAACCAGGTCGTCGTACTCGCGCTGGTCGGCGCGGTCGCGTGGGGGTTCTGGGCGCTGCTCGCCGACGTGGCGACCCGGTCGATGCCGCCGGAGGTCGCGATGATAATCTCCTACGCGGTCGCCATCGGGGTCGCCGGCGTCTACGCCTGGTATCGCGGGACGGCGTTCCTCGGCAGCGACCCGACCGCGCTCTGGTTCGCGGGGCTCGCGGGCGTCGCCTCCGGTGTCGGCGCGGTGGCCTACTACGCGGCGCTCCAGATCGGATCCGCCGGGATCGCGACCACGATCACGGCGATGTACTTCGTCGTCGCCGCCGCGCTCGGCTTCCTCCTCTTCGGCAACGCGCCCGAGGTCAGCGACCTGGCGGGGATCGCCGCGGCCGTCGTCGCGGTCACGCTGATCGCGTACTGACCGGGATCACACGGACCGCGTTCACGCGCGGGTCAGCCGGACGTCGAGACAGACGTTGTACTCGTGGGGGGCGTACGACCGCACGACGCGCTCGGTCTCCACGGCGACGTCGTAGGCGTCGCCCGCGGCCGCGCGGATCGCCCGCTCGCCGGGGCCGAACGGGTCGTCCTCGTGTTGGATGTCGTAGTAGTGGACCACGCAGTCGTCGCCGGCGAGCGCCACGGCGGTCTCGAGGAACGCGTCCGCGGAGTGCGGGAGATTCATCACGAGCCGGTCGGCCGACCCCGCGTACGCGTCGGTCGTCTCGCGCACGTCGCCGGCGACCGCGGTCACCCGGTCGTTCACCCCGTTGCGCTCGGCGTTCTCACGGAGGTACGCGATCGCCGTCTCGTTGAGGTCGCAGGCGACGACCTCGGCGCCGCGGGCGGCCGCCGGGATCGCGTACGGGCCGACGCCCGCGAACATGTCGACGACCCGCTCGTCCGGGTCGACCTGCTCGATCACGCGGTGCCGCTCGGTCGCGAGCCGCGGGGAGAAGTACACCGCGGCGACGTCGAGCGCGAACTCGTGGCCGTACTCGCGGTGGACCGTCTCGGTGCCGTCTCCGGCCAGCACGTCCCACTCGCGGACGCGCAACTCCCCCTCGATCGGGGAGGCGCGGTTGAGCACGGTCGCACACGGGAGGTCGGAGGCCATCACGGCGTCGGCGATCTCGCGGGCGCGCCCGTCGTCGTCCTCGTCGAGGATGACGATGTCGCCGAGCCGCTCCAGCGACGGCTCGTAGCCGAGCAACTCGGCCGGCGTCCGCGGCCGGTCGCGCTCGGCCGCGTCGCGCTCGACGATCCGGTCGGCGAGGTCGGCGGGAACCGCCGCCGGGTCGGTGACCGGGACGTAGATGGTCCCGTCGTCGACGGCGATCTCGTGGTCGCCGTCGAGGAGGTCGGCGTCGGCGAGCCGCGCGCGGACGGCCTCGCCGCGCTCGCGCTCGACGGCGACGCAGGGGACGCTCATTGCCGGAGGGAGGCGGGCGGGCGGATAAAGCGTGACGCTTCGCGGGGGCGAGCCGACTACGTCGATCCGGGCGGCTCGGTCCCCGCCGACGGCTCGGTCCCCGCCGACGGCTCGGTCGCCACCGCGGCCAGCAGATCCCCGCCGTCGACGTCGCTCGGAACCTCGACGACCCGATCCGCCGCGTTCGCGATCCGACCGCGTGCGTCCGGCCCCTCGGTTCCGTCGGTGCGGTCGTCCCCGTCCGTCCGGTCAGGACCCGTCCCGTCACCGCCGACGACGACCGCGACGTCGACGCCGGCGGCCAGTTCGCGGGCCGCCGCCAGCGACTCGTCGTCGACGGGCGCGAAGGGGGGAACCCTCACGGCCCGCGCACCCGCGTCAGCGGCGGCGACGGCGGCGGCGTCGCCCTCGGGGACGACGCCGAGGGTGACCTCGTGGCCGGCGGCCGCGAGCCGGGCCACGACCCGCGCCGCGTCCGGGCCGGTGCCGACGACGTGGACCCGACGGGGATCGGCGTCCGACCGCGGGAAGGCCGTGACCGCGGACGTCCCGGTCGCGGGGTTCCGGCCGACGAACGCCTCCGCGTCGAACGCCTCGCGGACCGCGGTCGCGTCCAACACGTCCGCCGGCGGGCCCTCGGCGCGGACCCGGCCGCCCGCGAGGACGACGATCCGGTCGCAGTAGCGCGCCGCCATGTCGAGGTCGTGGATCGCCGCGACCGCGGCGCGGCCGCCGTCGACGATCCCGCGGACGCGCTCCATCGTCGTCACCGCGTGGTTCACGTCGAGGCTCGCGGTGGGCTCGTCGAGCAGCAGCGCCGGCGTCTCCTGGGCCAGCGCCCGCGCGAGGAGGACCCGCTGGCGCTCGCCGCCCGACACCTCGGTGATCGAGCGGTCGGCGAACCGCTCGACGCCCGCGGCGGCCATCGCCTCGTCGACCGCGGCCGCGTCCTCGGCGTCGTGGCCGTCGAAGCGCCCGAGGTACGGGGTTCGCCCCATCTCGACGACGTGGCGTACCCGGAAGTCGAAGGAGAGCCCCGTCTCCTGTGGAACGCTCGCCACGCGCCGGGCGACCTCGCGGGCCGACAGGTCGGCCGTCGGGTCGCCGTCGAGACGCACGGTACCCCCGTCGGGCTCGATCGCGCCGGTCATCGCCCGGAGGACGGTCGTCTTCCCCGCGCCGTTCGGCCCGACGAGACCGACGAGCGTCCCCGGCTCGACGGCGAGGTCGACCCCGGAGACAGCCTCGAGGTCGCCGAATGAGACGGTCAGATCGCGGACGGCGACGAGCGGGTCGGCGGGGGCGGGGCGGTCGACCT
>NZ_NHPJ01000120.1 GCF_002252985.1 Halorubrum halodurans
GTAACGGCCCCTCGTCGGCGCGCGCCGGACCGACGCTCCCGCCCGCTTCCCCTCTCGGTCCCGTCGAGCCACTGGTCGGTCCGCACCGACCGTCTCGGGGGCTCTCGAACCGGATTAACCCGAGTTGATCCGGGGCAAACCGGGCGAAGCGAGTCGGTCATTGAAGTCGATGGCCGGTCGAGCGGGGAGCGCAATGAACGGCACTCGAACCGCGCTCCTCGGAGCGCTCGCCGCGGTCGTACTGATCGGAACCGGCGTGGCTGCCGGCGGGGTCGCCGCNNCGACCTCCTGAGCGAGGTCGACGGCTTCCTCTCGGGCGGGACGGACGACCTCGGCGACACGGTGAGCGACCTCGCCGGAGGCGCCGGCGACGACGGGGGTGACTGACGTGAGCGAGACACGCGACCGCCTCGGCGCGCTCGGTCGTCGCGACTACCTCCGGGCGGCCGGTGCCGCCGCCATCGGGACCGCCGGGGTCGCCGGCTGTGTCGGCCGCGCGAGCGGCACGCTCGCGACGTCGGTTACCGACCAACCGGCCGACATCGGCGACTTCGAGTCGCTCGTCGTCACGATCGACGGGATCTGGCTCGGGCCGGAGGGCGGCGACGGGGAAGATGCCGGAGACGGGGAGGACGCGGGGGACGGTTCGAGCGACGACACCGAGACCGAGGACGATTCCGGAAGTGACGGCGGCGAGGAGACCGACGAGACGGACGGCGAGGAGGCCGACGACGCCGACGATCGGGGACGCGAGTACCACGCGTTCGACGAGCCACAGGAGGCCGACCTCGTCCAGCTACAGGACGGGGAGACCCGGCTGATCGACGAGCGCGAGCTGACCGTCGGAACCTACCCGTACCTCCAGCTCGACGTCTCCGGAACCGACGCGACGCTCGCGGACGGCGGCGAGGCGACCGTCGAACTGCCCGGAAACGCGCCGATCACGTTCAACCGCGAGTTCGAGATCAGGGAGAACACCGTCACGAGCTTCACCGCCGACTTCGCGCCGGTCGAGCGCGGGAACGGGACGTACCTCCTCCGCCCGGTACCGCGAGGCATCGAGGTCGATTACGCGGAGAGCGAACCCGAGTAGCGCGTGCTCGGGCGGTCCGAAACCGGCTCACCCGACCCGCCCCGGCCCGCTCTCGGACGGACCCGATGGATGAGGTCGCCGGCGGACGTCTACGCGGGGGTGCTCCCGACGTCGATCGCGGTGACCGAGCCCAACTCCGTCACGACCTCGTCTTCGACCGGATCATAGCTGGACGCTCGCGGCACGTCCCAGCTCCGCGGCGCGTTCTCGGTCGCGACGATCCGGACGTACGCTCCCGGCAACTCGTGCCGGTCGACGGTTTCGGCGTCCAGTTCGACCCGTATCCGGATCTCACCCGACTCCATGAACCCGTGGTTCAGTTCGCAGAGCCACCGTTTCGTCCCGACGACGTCACCCTCGTACCGGTCCCCCTCGACGGTGACGCCGATGGGATCCCCGCGACTCAGTCGGGTCAGCTGCTCGCCGATCCGTTCCGACATGTCCCCCACTCCGTGGCGAGGACGATTAGTTTCAGGGGTCGTTCGAGCCGGAGCGTGCCGCGTTCCGCGCGGGATCCGAGCCGAACGGTCCCGCGTCAGGTACCGGACGCGTCGTCGCCGACCGTCGGGTCCGTCCGCCACGCGCGGTACAGCGGCCGCGCGAGCAGGAGCACGCCCGCGACCCCGAGCGCGACGAACAGGGCGGGGTCGGCGACGGTCAGCTCGTCGCTCGCGAGTCGGTCCGCGGAGACGCCGGCGGCGACGCCGGCGACCACCCAGGGGAGCTCGCCGATCGCCGTCCCGGCGAGGAACGGGCGGGGGGCCACGCCCGACACGCCGGCGGTCACGGAGACCGCGTCGGCGGGGACGGGCAGGAACCGGCTTCCCGCGACCGCCCGGAGGCCGCCGGCGTCGGCGACGAGTCGGGACCCCGTCGCCGAGACTCGCTCGACGGTCCGGGAGTCGTTCACGAGACGGGCGCGCCCGGCACGGGCGAGCCAGTAGGGCGGGACGGCCGTGGCCGTGAGCAGGACGGCGCCGACCGGGACGCCGGCCCAGCCGTAGCCGAAGCCGGCGACGACCGCGAGCAGCGTCGTCGGCCACGCCAGAAAGGGCCGTATCGCCGCCAACGCGACGAGCGCGACGCCGAACCGGAGCGGGTCGGCGGCGAGCCACTCGAGGGCCCCGAGCGCGGCCGTCGGCGACGCGGCCAACGCGAGGACGACCGCGGCCGCGACGGCCACGCCGCCGAGAACGGATCGACGGTTCACGGCGAGGTGACGAGGGCCCGTGGTAAACGCCTTGTGGGAGCGGGTCGGGGGCAACAATCATTAGACTCGGCGGAAACGTCGAGACATGAGCGACTCGACCGAGTCGAACCCGCTTTTCGACTACTACCGCCGCTACGTCGGCGATCCCGACCGTGCGGTGGACGTGTACGCCGGGTTCGGGCTCTTCTTCGTGGGGCTCGGCCTGGGCGTCGTCGGCATCGTCGTGTTCCTCTACAGCGCGACGCTGCCGCCGAACACCCTCTCGACGTACGCCGTCCGGCAGGTGGCCGCGGTCGCCGCCGCGCTCGGGCTTCCCGGACTGCTCCTCGGCGTCGTCGTCCTCCTCCCGGTCGACCGCCGCATGCTCCATCTCGGCGGCGGCGGATCGGCGGTCTGTCTCGCCGCAGTCGCGTGGTTCGTCCGCGTGTATCCCCACGACTGGAACGTCGCCGAGCCGCCGGACTACAGCGCGCAGGTCGTGGCGCTGTACAGCGTCGGCCTCGTCGCCGTCATCGGCGCGACCGGCGCGGCGCTCGTCGCCCACCGCGTCGAGCAGGCCTCGGACGCGGCGGCCGGCGGCGAGGGCGACGACGGGTCGGACGCCGAGGCGTCCGAGACGGTCACCGACGAACGGGTTCGTGCCGACATCGAGCGCGAGCTCGACGACGCCGAGCTCACCTGGGGCGGCGTCGAGCGGCCGACGGGCCGCCGTCTGGAGTTGAACACCACCGCCGTCGACGAGGCCGACGTCGACGGCGGGGCCCTCTCCGGGTCGGCGACCGAGACGCGGACCACCTCGGGCACCGTCGACGACGCCGTCTCACAGCTCAAGGGGCTCCAGGGCGGCGAGACCCAGACCGCGAGCGGCGAGGGTACCGACGACCAGGCCGCCGCGCTCCGCGAACTCCGCGAGCAGCAGCGCGCGGAGGAGGTCGCGGAGGCCGAGGAGCGCTCGCTCGTCGACCGGCTCCGCGCGCTCCTCGACCGGCTCCGCCGGCGCGTCGGCTGACGGTCGAGCGGGCGCCCCTCCCCCATGGGTCCGCGGCCGCCCTCCCCGCGGCTCCGCGCGCACCACATCGGATCGTTATATAGCCTCGGCCGTCTACGCGGCGGCGTGTCAAGCGTCACCGTCAGGATCGACCCGCACGTCCACTCCGAGGACAGCTACGACGGCCACGAGCCGGTCGAGCTGATTCTGGAGCACGCGGCGGACATCGGCCTCGACGCGGTCGTGATCACCGACCACGACACGATGGGCGAGTCGAAGCGGGCGGCCGAGCTCGCCCCCGAGTACGGACTGGTCGGGATCCCCGGCGTCGAGGTGTCGACCGCGGACGGTCACCTGCTCGCGATCGGCGTCGACCGGATGCCACCCCGCGGCGAGTCGTACGCGGCGACGGTGTCGTGGATCCACGACCGCGGCGGGGTCGCGGTCGTCCCCCACCCGTTCCAGCGATCGCGTCACGGCGTCCGCCGACGGAACATCCCCCTCCCGCGGTCGGACGCCGACGAGGGCGACCGGAGCGACGGGGCGGGAGAGGTCGACGAGGTCGACGCGATCGAGGTGTTCAACGCCTGGCTGTTCACCGGCTACCGCAACCGGCGTGCGAGGCGGTTCGCGGCGCTTCACGGCTACCCCGGCGTCGCCGCCAGCGACGCCCACCACCTCAACTACGTCGGCCGGGCGTTCACGGAGCTGACGGTCCGGGGGCGCTCGTCGGTCGACGCCGTGACCGCCGAGGACGTCCTGGCGGCGATCCGCGAGGGGACGACGAGCGCGAGCGGGAAGCGCGCGCCCGTCCCGATGGCGGCGAGACACTACCTGATCGCCGCCGGCCGCAAGTCCGGCTACTACGCCCGGACGGGCGCGGTTCGGGGAGCGACGGCCGCGGCTCGCGCCGCGGTCGAGGCCGTCTCGATGACGCGGGTCGGCCTCTCACAGGGGGTCCACCGGTTCGGGCGGGCGCTCTCGTGGTTCCGGTAGGTCCGGCGTTTCGTGAGGGCGGCCGGCGCAGTGCGGAGCCGGCGACGCCGCCGGGGAGGCGGGGTTTTTGCCCGCGGAGGCGAAACGAACGGCCATGAGCCACGACAGACACGAGGCCGGGTTCAAACGTCGGACCCGCGTCGCCGAGGCGCGGGCGGCGTTGCTCGACGCCGTCGAGCCCCACGGCCGGACCGAGACGGTCCCCCTCGCCGACGCCGACGGGCGCGTCCTCGCCGAGCCGATCGACGCGCCCGCGCCGGTGCCGGGGTACGACCGGGCGGCGATGGACGGCTACGCGGTCCGCGCGGAGGACACCTTCGGCGCGTCCGATCGGTCGCCGGCCGTCCTGCGCGAGCGGGACCGCGAGGACGGGCCGGTCGCGCCCGGCGAGGCGGTCCGCGTCCACACCGGAAGCGCGCTCCCGGAGGGCGCGGACGCGGTCGTGATGATCGAACACGTCGAGACGGTCGGCGACGAGGTCGAGACGTTCGACGCGGTCGCCGCCGGCGAGAACGTCGGCGCGGCCGGCGAGGACGTGGCGGAGGGCCAGCGACTCTACGAGGCGGGCGAGACCCTCCGCCCGTCCGACCTGGGGCTGTGTAAGTCGGTCGGCCTCGAGGAGGTCGTCGTCCGCGAGCGCCCCGCAGTCGCCGTGATTCCGACCGGCGAGGAGCTGGTCCAGGCCGACCCCGACCCCGGCGAGGTGATCGAGACGAACGGACTCACCGTCTCGCGACTGGTCGAGCGCTGGGGCGGCGAGCCGCGGTACCGCGAGGTCGTCACCGACGACGAGGAGGCGCTCGCGGCCGCGATCGAGCGGGACCTCGACGCCGACGTCGTCGTCACCACCGGCGGCTCCTCCGTCGGCGAGCGCGACCTCCTGCCCGAGGTCGTCGACGACCTCGGCGAGGTGCTCGTCCACGGCGTCGCGCTCAAGCCCGGTCACCCGGTGTGTCTCGGGCGGGTCGAGGGGACGCCCGTGGTCTCGCTGCCGGGGTACCCCGTGGCCTGTATCGTCAACGCGGTCCAGTTCCTCCGACCCGTCCAGAAACTGGCGGGAGGAACGACCGCCGACCCGCTCCCGACCCGGCGCGCGCGCCTCGACCGGAAGGTGGCGAGCGAGCCCGGAACCCGGACGTTCGCTCGGGTGAAGCTGTCGCGCGAGGGCGACGCCGAGGGGGGTGACGGAGTCGACGCCGACGACCCCGCGTACGTCGCGACCCCCACCCGTGCGAGCGGTTCCGGCGTCCTCTCGAGCGTCGCGCTCGCGGACGGCTGGGTCGTCGTGCCGGAGCCACGGGAGGGGCTCGACGCCGGCGACGTCGTCGACGTGGAGCTCTGGGAGGTGACGGAATGACGGAGCGCAAGGAGTTCCGCGACCTGGCGGAGCCGGAGGCCGCTCGCGAGGCGATCGCGTCGCTGGACCTCTCGCCGGAGCCGGAGTCAGTTCCCCTGACCGATGCCCGCGGGCGGGTGCTCGCCGAGCGGGTCGACGCTGGGATCGACGTGCCGGGGTTCGACCGCGCGTCGATGGACGGGTACGCGGTTCGCGCCCGCGACACGTTCGGGGCCGACGAGGCCGATCCGGTCGAGCTGGAGCTCGCCGGCGCGGTCCACGCCGGCGAGGCACCCGAGGTGACCGTCGACCCCGGAACCTGCGCGGAGGTGTCGACCGGGGCGGTGATGCCCGACGGCGCGGACGCGGTGGTGATGGTCGAGCGAACGGACGAGCGGCCGGCGGAGGGGAGCGAACCCGGCGGGAACGCCGGCGGCGACGGGACCGGCGATCGTCCGGACCGGATCGCGTTCCGCACGTCGGTCGCGCCGGGCGACCACGTGATGGCCGCGGGCGCGGACATCGCGGCTGGCGCGCGCGCGCTCGGTCCCGGAACCCGGTTGACGCCGCGCGAGATCGGGCTGCTCTCGGCGCTCGGCGTCGAGGAGGTCCCCGTCCGCGGACGGCCCACGGTCGGGATCGTCTCCACCGGCGACGAGCTGGTCCGCCCCGGCGACGACCTCGACCCCTCGCGCGGCGAGATATACGACGTGAACTCGACGACGATCGCGGCGGGGGTGACGGAGGCGGGCGGCGAGCCCGTCCTCTACCCCCACGCCGGCGACGACTACGCGGAGATGGAGCGGCTGCTCCGGGAGGCCGCCGACGAGTGCGACCTGGTCCTCTCGTCGGGGTCGACCTCCGCGAGCGCGGTCGACGTGATCTACCGCGTGATCGAGGAGCGCGGCGACCTCCTCCTCCACGGCGTCGCCGTCAAGCCCGGCAAGCCGATGCTGATCGGGCGGCTCGACCGCGCCGACGGCGGCGAGTCCGCCTACGTCGGGCTCCCCGGCTACCCCGTCTCCGCGCTGACGATCTTCCGGACGTTCGTCGCGCCGGCGATCCGCGAGGCCGCCGGGCTCCCGGAGCCACGAACCGCGACCGTCGAAGGGCGGATGGCCGTCCGCGAACGCTACGCCGAGGGACGGCTCCGACTGATGCCGGTCGGCTTACTCGATCTGGGCGACGGCGGGGCGGCCGACGGGAGGAACGCGGACGAGGCGGCCGCAGACGGGCCGGCCGCGGACGGGCCGGCGGACGATCCCGACCGTCCGCTCGTCTACCCCGTCGACAAGGGCTCCGGCGCGACGACGAGCCTCGTCGAGGCCGACGGCGTCGTCGCCGTCGACCCGGACACGGAGTACCTGGAGGCGGGCGAGCCCGTCACGGTTCGACTGTTCTCGCCGGACGTCCGCCCGCCGACCCTGCTCGGCGTCGGCGAGGACGATCCCGCGGTGAACCGGCTCCTCGACCGGCTCGCGAACCCGCGATACCTCCCGGTCGGCTCCCGCGAGGGCTACCGGCGACTCCGCGACGGCGTCCCGGACGTCGCCGTGGTCGCCGGCCCGACCGACCGGGACGTCGACGACGCCGTCCTCGGCGAGTGGGACCGCGAGTGGGGCCTCGTCGTGCCGGCGGGGAACCCGGAGGGCGTCGAGGGGCTCGCGGACCTCGTCGACCGCGACCTCCGGTTCGTCAACCGGCCGACCGGAACGGGACTGCGGCGGAGCCTCGACGACGCGGTGGCGGACCTGGCCGACGAGCGCTCGGCCGCCAGGGCGGATCTGATCGAGCGGATCGACGGCTACGGGCTGACGCTCCGGGCGTTCGAGAGCCCGGTTCGGCGGGTGCTCGCGGGCGACGCCGACGCCGGAGTCGGGCTCCGCGAGACGGCCGAGCGGCTGGGCTGTGCGTTCGTCCCGCTCGGCGACCAGCGGGTCGCCGTCCGCGCGGCGGCCGACCGCGTCGACCGCGAGGCTGTCGCGTCGCTCGCGGCGGAACTCGACGACGGGATCGCGGACCTGGTACGGGGGCTCGCGGGGTACTCGGCGTAGCGGTCGCGTCGACGGTACGGAGTTCCCGACTCAGTCCCTGACGATCCGCTCCTCGCCGTCCTCGACGACGACGTCGAGGCCGTGCTCGTGGACGAACGCGGCGGTGTAGTCGGGGACGATCCGCTCGGCCGAAAAGCGCGCCCGCAACAGCGGGATCGTGTCGAGGAGGTCGTCACGGGTCTCGAGGGAGGGAAGCGACCCGACGAACTCCACGTCGTGCCCGGCGTCGCGCCCGCGGGCGGCGAGCGTCGGGAGCGCGGGCGAGTCGAACGCCCCGTCGAAGTCGATCGGCTCGGCGAAGCCCGCGTAGTACGCCCGGCCGCGGGTCGAGGGGCCGATCACGACCTCGTTGGTCCGGAGCTTCATCGCCGCGGAGTCGACGACCGTCCGCGAGAGCAGCGGCGCGGTCGGCGTCACGACCGCGACCGAGTCGGCGTCCTCCTCGCGCAATAGGTGCGTGACGGTGTTGCCGGCGCGCGCGCCGAACGTCGAGCCGACCTGCCGCTCGAACCGGACGTCGCCGGTCCCGCCGAGCGTGTCGGCGACGATCGTCCGAAGTTCGGCCTCCGGGGGCGTGTCGGTCCGGTGCGGTTCGGGGATCGCCTCCTCGTCGGGGTAGTTGACGAGCAGGTCGCCGCCGGAGCGGTCGACCGCGAGCACGGCGTCGCGGAGGGCGGCCTCGTACAGTTCGGCGGCCTCGGCGGTCGAGAGCGGCGTCGACTCCGCCAGTCCGGTCGCGACGAGCCCCTCGCGGGGCGGGTTCGCAAACACGACGACGACGGTCATACCGGACGGAGTCGCGGCTCCGCCTTCAACTAAGCGAAGTCGCGCCGCATCGCGATCTCGAACCAGGGACAGAGCCGAAGCTGGCGGTACAGCGCGGGGTTCTCGTGGAGGTGGTCGTAGTCGACCCACAGCCGGCCGCCGATCTCCGCGGGGTCGGGGTCGAGGTCGGTGTCGGAGAGCGTGACCTTCAACACCGCACACACCTCCCACTCGACGCCCTCGTTGGGGTAGTAGCGCTTGTACTCGAAGCGGTCCGTGACCCGGAGGTCGTCGTACTGGTCGGGCGTGATCCCGAGCTCCTCCTCGAGTCGCGTCTCGGTGGCGTCCTCCTGGGACTGGCCCTCGACGGGATGGGAGGCGACGGTGCCGTCCCAGTGGCCGTCCCACAGCCGCTTGGTCGGGGCGCGCTGGGCCAGCAGGATCCGGCCGTCGCCGTCGAAGACGAGGCAGGTGAACGCCCGGTGGCGGATCCCGTCGCCGGTGTGGGCGTCGAGCCGGTTGACGGTTCCCTGCGGGGCGTCGTCGGGGTCGACGGCGACGACGTCCTGGGCGGCGTTCTCGTGGTCGATGTCGGCGTCGGCGCCCCCGCCGTCGGGATCGGGGGCCTCGGCGTCCTCGGAACTCATACCTTCCCGTCTCACACCGAGACTAATAAGCGTTCGATACGGCGCGACGAGCGGGATCCGGCCCGCGGTTCGACGCGCTTAAACGCGTGCCACGGCTACCTAACGGGGATGAGTGACCCGGCGCTCGACGTTGTCGAGTTCGTTCTGACCACCCACCTCTACAGCGAGAACCGCGACCTCGACGAGAACGACCTCCCGCCCCGGTTCCGGCGGGTGTTCTGGTCGGCCGACGCGGCGGAGGACGCCCCCGGCGGCGTCGAGCGCCCGCTGAAGGCGACCGACGCCAGCACCCGCACGGCGACCGGCGTCGAGCGCCCCTGGGACGCGGTCTCGGACCTCCTTTTTACCCAACACACCGAGTTCTCCGGGGAGATCACGCTCACCCAGCCCGAGATGGGGCTGGAGTGGTACCGCGACCACGCCGACGACGACCGGATCGCCTCGAACCCGACGCTCGTCGCCGCGCTCTCGGCCGCCGACGGCCTCGAGGCCCCCGTCTCCCACGAGGAGGCGCGCGAGGACGTTCGGCCGATCCAGGCGGACCGCGTCTGGATCGACGCGCTCCTCGAGGAGTACTTCGACGAGGACGAGGACGGCGAGATGCTCGACCTCGTCAACGTCCGCGCGCCCGAGGAGATCGAGACCACCCTCGCGGACCTCGTGTTGACCGGCGACCAGGAGGAGGAGATCCAGAAGATCGTGAAGGCGATCGAACACCGCGAGTACCTCGCGAGCATCGGGCTCCGCGAGATCGGCAAGCTGCTGTTCGTCGGCCCGCCGGGCACCGGCAAGACCACGGTCTCGCGGGCGCTCGCCCACCAGCTCGGCATCCCGCTCGTCGAGGTGAAGATGTCGATGATCACGAGCCAGTACCTCGGCGAGACGGCGAAGAACGTCGAGAAGACCTTCGAGGTCGCAAAGCGGCTCTCGCCGTGTATCCTCTTCATCGACGAGTTCGACTCCGTCGCGAAGACGCGCCGATCCGACGAACACGCCGCCCTGAAACGCGCCGTCAACACGCTCCTCAAGTCGATCGACGAGGTGTCGCTCGTCCGCGACGAGGTGCTGCTCATCGGCGCGACGAACCACCCCGACCAGCTCGACGCCGCCGCCTGGCGTCGGTTCGACGAGATCGTCAACTTCCCCAAGCCCGACCGCGACATGCGCGCGGACATCCTCCGGGTCGTCACCCGCGAGATGCAGATCGCCGACTTCGACCCCGCGGAGGTCGCCGATCGGACCTCCGGGCTCACGGGATCCGACCTCCGGATGGTGCTTCGGGAGGCGGTGCTCGGCGCGCTGACCGAGGACCGCATGACCATCACCCAGGCGGACGTGATGGAGGCGGTGGCGGACTTCGAGGAACGGGACAACCTCAAAAACATGGACATGATCGACGGCGAGGGCGCGGAGGTGCTCGGCCAGACGGACGACAGCGGAGCCGACCACGGCGGCGGTCACGACCACGGCGAGGGCGACGCGCACGACCACGGCGAGAGCGACGCCCACGCGCACGGACACCCGCAGGACTAGCGCGGACCCGGTGTGTGGCGGGAGTCGAACCGCCCGAGAGCCGACCCTCCTACGCCTCCTCCTCCGGTCGAACCCCGGCGACGGTGTAGCCGAACCCGCGGTCGACGACCGCCGGATCGAGCCCGACCGTCTCCATGTCGGCCGCGAGCGCGTCGGGCGTCGAGAACCGCGACCCCATGCCGATCGCGTGCTCGCCGGCGACGAGCAGCCGCCCGAGCGGGTGCGTCGGGTCGAACTCGCGAACGACGAGGACGCCGCCGGGCGCGAGGACGCGTGCGACCTCCCGCAGCGCGGCCGCTCGGTCCGGCAGGTGGTGGAACGCGTCGACGACCATGGCGGCGTCGACGGAGCGGTCACGAAACGGGAGCCGTCCCGCGTCGCCGACGACCGCGGACAGTCCGCGGGCCTCGCGAGCGCGCCGGAGCATGCCGAGGGAGGCGTCGACGACCGTGACCTCGGGTCCCGTCACCGCGGCCGCCGCGCGCCCCGAGCCGCCGCCGACGTCGAGCAGTCGCTCGATCGGTCGCTCCGCGCGGTCGAACCCCGCCGAGAGCGCCGCGCCGCTCGCGGGCGGCATGACGAGGTCGTACAGCGGCGCGATCCGGTCGAAGAAGCGAACGTCGCCGAGACCGTACATGCCGTCCCTGCGGCCGGCACGGAGTTATAGCTCCGGATCGTGTGCCGGCGGGGGCTCCCCGCCGGCGGCGTGGACGCTCCGCGTCCGCGGACCGCCGCGACCGCCCGGATCGTTTACCTCTCCCCGTCCGTAGCGACGAACATGCCATCGGATCGCACGGAGTTCACGGTCGCGGGCGCGCCGGGCGAGGGGGCGACCTGCCGGCTCGACTACCGGGCGTTCGCGTACGCCGGGAAGTTCGTCGTCGGCGACACGGGCAAGGCGCTCCTGCGGACCGTCGACGGCTCCGACGCGGTGCCCGAGTGGGAGCCCGAGGAGCCACTCCCCGAGACCGTCGACCCGGACGCGTTCGAGACGGACGTGCTCGCGGCGGTCTCCTTCTCGCCGGACCGCACCGACCCCGCGTGCTGTCGGCTCCGCTACGTCACCGTCCACGCCGCGCGCCGCGGCGAGGGGCTCGGCCCCGACCTGGTCCGGCGGACCGTCTCGTGGCTCGCCGACGCCGGGTACGAGCGCGTCCGGATCGCGGTCAACAACCCGTTCGCCTACGAGGCGCTCTACAAGTGCGGGTTCGCCTACACCGGGCAGCAAACGGGACTCGCGGAACTGGAACTCGAGCGACCCGCCTCCGCGCCCGCCCCGAGCCGGGACGACGCCGAGCGGTACCGTGCCGGGCTGGTCGTCTTCCGCGACCGCGAGGACGACCCCCCGGAGGCGGTTCGCCGGTTCCTCGCGGATCGCCTCGGGGACGGGGGAGACGGCCCCCTCGACCCGCCCCGTCCGCCGGATCCGCCCGATCCGCCCGATCCGCCGGATCCCGCGGGCACGTCCGCTCCCGGTGAGGCGTCCGAACCCCACAACACACTTACCGACGAGGACCCGTCCTAGCCCGTATGTACGGCGTCGTCGGCGGGGGGCTCGCGGGGCTCGCGGCGGCCGCCCGGCTCCGCGAGACGGGCCGCCCGGTCCGGCTGTTCGAGGCGGCGGACGCGGTCGGGGGGCGGGCCCGCACGGTCGGGACCGCCGGCGACCCGGTGGAGCGGTTCCCCCACTACTGCTCGCGCGGCGACGACGCCCTGGCGTCGCTCGCGGCCGATCACGGGCTCGACGGTCGGATCGCGTGGGGGCACGGTCGAACCGCCCGCTACCACGGCGGCGTCGTCCACCCGCTCGACGCCCCGTGGGAACGGCTGGCGTATCCGGGAACCGGGGTCGTCGACGCGGTTCGGGCCGCCCGCCTCGACCGCGCGGTCCGGCGTCTCGACCCCGCCGACCTCGACGCGACGACCGCCGAGGCGTTCGTCACCGAGCGGGCGTCGCGGGCGACCTACGAGGGGCGCGTCGAGCCCGCCCTTCGGTCCGCGTTCGGCGACCGCGCCGGCCACGTCTCCGCGGCGTGGCTGGCGGAGTGGCTCCGGTCGCGGGAGGGACGCGACCGCCGCGGAGCCGCGGTCGGCTACGTCGAGGGCTCGACGGCCCGTCTCGTGGACGCGCTCGTCGAGGCGATCGGGGCGGAGGCGGTCCGGACCGGGTGCCGCGTGACCGGGATCGACTCCGACGTCGGCCGCGACGGGGACGGCGACGGTGTCCCGCTGACGGTCGAGCCGCCCGACGATCGCCGGGTCGTCGACTGCGAGGGGGTCGTCGTCGCCGCCGGCCCGGCGACGCTTCGGGACGTGACGGGCCTCGACCCCGGCGTCGACGCCGTCCCCGGAACGTGCGCGCTCGTCGCGACCGACGAGCCGATCGTCGACGCCTGGCGGGTGACGGTCGAGCCGGGGGCGCGCTCCGACGGCGACGACGCTCCCTTCGGAACGCTGGTCGGCCACACGAACCTGGTCCCGCCGGAGCGGTACGGCGGCGACCACCTGACGTATCTGGTCGGCCGCGGCGGCTCGCTCGCCGCCGGAGACGACGAGGCCCTCCGGGACCGATGGCTGTCGGCGCTGGCGGACCTGTTTCCGGCCGTCCACCCGGAGGCGGTTCGGTCGGTCCGGATCGCACGGGATCCCGCCGCGGCCGTCGCGGCGCGTCCCGGCGAGCGCGTCCCGATCGACCTCTGCGAGGCGGGGCTTCCGGGCGTCGCGTACGCCGGCCCCGGAAGCCGGATCGACCGGTTCGGGGGCTCGCCGGGGGCACGAGTCGCCGCGGGGGTCGCGGCCGCGGAGGCGGTCGCCGGCGGCG
>NZ_NHPJ01000041.1 GCF_002252985.1 Halorubrum halodurans
CCACGTCATGCGGTTTCATGCCTCGAAAGGGATCGACGGAACGGTCGGATCGTTCTCGTCGTGCGGCTGGCGGAGCCGGTCGACGAAAGAAACGCGGGATCGCTGGGGACGAACGAACCGGTCGGCTACTCCTCGTCGAGGTATTCGATGCCCTGTTTCGAGACGTTCGCCTTCGTGATGTCGTCGAGGTCGTTGAGCCAGAAGTCCTCGTCGGCGTCGTCGACCTCGGGAGCGCTGTCCTTCCACGCCCACCCCTCGTACTCGTGGACCTTCTCCGTCCCCTTCTCCCGGAGCCTGAGCGTGATTCGTTCCGCCTCCTCCTCGGAAGGAGCGGGCTCGAGGGTCCGGGCCGCCTTGAGCGCGGCCTGTCTCGGCATGTTCCCGGAGAACTCGCTCGGTTCCGACCCGTCCTCCTCTCGGAGAGCGAAGTTTCGCTTACCGTCTTCACGTACCATGGTTTTACCTCCATGTCAATCCAACACACAGCCCGTAATAAATATATCGGCGAAATGAAAACTGATCGGCACGTCGTTTATAAGTGCGCCGGAACCGCCTGGCGGTTTCGGGACGCCCTCGACCGACCGGATCGGCCGACGAAGCCGGGAGACGCCCGGCCGGTCGGACGGCGGGTTCGTCCGGAGACGGGAGATCGGACGGGTAAACAACACTTATATGTCTCCTGTGGCGAAGTGCGAGCCGTACATCCGCGATGGTTCGCAAAAAGAAGCTCAGCCCGAGTGGCGCCAAGGACGACGACGGGGAGTACCACAACGTCCACGTGAACCTCCACGAGGACGAACTCGCCGTCGCCGGAATGGAGATCGGCGACGAGGTGTTCGTCCGCGTCCGCGACGGCAAGATCATCATCCAGAAGGCCGATTCGGACCCCGAACAGCTCGAGCACGACTTCTGAGGCCATCGCGGTTCGCCGCCGCCCCGCCCCGCGTCCCGACCGTCTCTCGTCCCCGGCCCGGAGCCGGCCGTTCTCCGCCGGGTCGGCGGATTGATACCCGTCGGCGACGAGAACCGACCGATGGGGCTCTACGACCTCGCGAAGCCGGCGCTGTTCGCGCTGCCGGCCGAGACGGCACACACCGCGGGACACCGTTTCCTCCGTGGCGTACAGGGTACTCCGATCGAGTCGGCGCTCCGGGGACGGTACGCGGTGGAGGACGAGCGGTTGCGGGTCGACGCGTTCGACGCGACCTTTCCGAACCCGGTCGGCGTGGCCGCCGGGTTCGACAAGAACGCCGAGGTGCCGCGGGCGCTCGCCGCGCTGGGGTTCGGCCACGTCGAGGTCGGCGGCGTGACCGCCGAGGGGCAGTCGGGGAACCCGCGACCGCGACTGTTCCGACTCCGCGAGGACGGCGCGTTGATCAACCGCATGGGCTTCAACAACGAGGGCGCCGACGCCGTCGGCGACCGGCTCGACCGGGAGCCGATGCCGGACGTGCCGGTCGGCGTCAACATCGGGAAGTCGAAGTCGACGCCGCTGTCGGAGGCGGCCGACGACTACCTGTACACGTACGAGCGCGTCGCGGGCGCGGGCGACTACTTCGTCGTCAACGTCTCGAGTCCCAACACGCCCGGCCTCCGCGAGCTACAGAACCGCGAGGCGCTCGAGGGGATCCTCGGAACGCTCTCGGAGGCGGGCGCGTCGCCGCTTCTGGTCAAGCTCTCGCCCGACCTCCCGCGGGCGGCGATCGCGGAGGCGCTCGCCGTCGTCGACGACCTGGATCTCGACGGCGTGATCGCGACCAACACGACCGTCTCGCGTCCCGACACGCTGGAGAGCCCGAACCGCGCGGAACGGGGTGGCCTGTCCGGGAAACCGATCGAGGACGCCGCCACCGA
Organism: Halorubrum halodurans; assembly: GCF_002252985.1. GTDB lineage: Archaea > Halobacteriota > Halobacteria > Halobacteriales > Haloferacaceae > Halorubrum > Halorubrum halodurans. Next base: position 1,855 of record NZ_NHPJ01000041.1, read on the forward strand.
TCTCGTCCGGTTCGTCGCGGAACGGACGGACGTGCCGGTCGTAGGCGTCGGCGGCGTCTCCGACGCGGCGGGCGCCTACGAGAAGATCCGCGCCGGCGCGTCGGTCGTCCAGCTGTACACCGCGCTCGTCTACGAGGGCCCGGAGATCGCCCGTTCGATCAATCGGGGACTGCTCGACCTCCTCGAGCGCGACGGGTTCGAGACGGTCGGCGACGCGGTCGGCGCGGACCTCGAGTGATCGGGTCGGGTTCGAGCGGTCAGGCCTCGACCGCGTTCCGGACGATGACGACGACGTCCTCCGCGTCCAGGAGTTCGCCCTCGCCCGCGTACCGCCTGTTCTCCTCGATCGAGAACTCCCCGTCCTCCAGCGCCACGCCCGCGACGTGGAGCTCGTCGCCGTCGATCTCGTAGTCCCCGCTCGCGAGCGCGGCGTCGATGTCGCCGACGCGGTCCCCGTGTTTCGGGCCGACGGTGGCGTAGTCGAGGTCGATCCCGGTGACCACCGTCTCGACGGGCGCCTCCGCGTCCGGGTGGACCTCCAGGTCCGCGACGTGCATCACACCGGTGACGTCGTCCTCGAACCCGCGGATGTCGGCGTACACCTCGACCGCGTCGAGGTCGGCGTTGAGCGGGAGCTGGTTCTCGCTTTTGTACCGGCGGAGCGCGCCCACGACCGCCATCGCCGCGCGCCCCGCGTCGGCGTCGGCGTCGAGTCCGAGCGGTTCGGGCCAGTCGGCGAGGTGGATCGAGTCGCCCGCGTCCCCCGCGGCCGCGTCCGCGTACATGTCCTGCCACAGCTCCTCCGTGACGTGCGCGAGCACGGGCGCGAACAGCTTCAGGAACCGCCGGTGGGCGGTCCGGAGCGTGTACGCCGCCGAGGCGTCCTCGCGCTGTTTGGCGATCTCGAGGTAGTCGTCACAGAACGTGTTCCAGAAGAAGCTCCGGAGCCCGTCGCGCGCCTTCGAGAACTCGCGGTTCTCCAGCCGTTCGGTGAGCGTCCCGATCTCGGCGTCGAGCTCCGCGAGCAGCCAGCGGTCGATCTCGCGGAGACCGCCCTCGGGCTCGTCGGGGTACGGCTCCGGCGCGAGCGACTCGACCAGCTTCGAGGCGTTCCACAGCTTCCGGATGAGTTTCTCGCCCGCGCGGAGTCCCTTCTCCTGGTACGGCAGGTCGTCGCCGATCGCGGAGCCGGACGCCCAGTAGCGGGCGGCGTCGACGGGATACTCCTCCAACACCGCGTCGGGGTCGACGACGTTCCCCTTGGACTTCGACATCTTCTCGCGGTTCTCGTCGAGCACCATCCCGTTGATCATCGTCGACTCGAAGGGGACCTCGCCGGTGTGCTCGTAACACTTGATCACGGTGTGGAACAGCCAGAAGGAGATGATGTCGTGGCCCTGCGGCCGAACGTTCATCGGGTAGATCTCCGGGCGGTCCATGACGAACTCGCCGGCGTCCTCGTCGTAGTCCCAGCCGGCGTTGACGAGCGGGGTGAGAGAGGAGGTCGCCCACGTGTCGAGCACGTCGTCCTCGGGGACGAACTCCCCGTGACCGCACTCCGGACAGGCGTCGATCGGGGGATCGTCCGAGAGCGGGTCGACGGGGAGGTCGGCCTTCTCGGCGACGACCTCGCGGTCGCAGTCCGCACAGTACCAGACGGGGAAGGGGATCCCGGAGGAGCGCTGTCGGGAGATGAGCCAGTCCCACTGGAGTCCCTCGACCCAGTGTTCATAGCGCGTGAACATCTTCTCGGGGAACCACTCCATCTCGCGGCCGGCCTCGAGGTACTCCTCGCGTTTGTCCAGCACCTCGATGTACCACTGCTCGGTGACGAGGAACTCGACGCTCGTCTCGCATCGCTCGTGGACGTTGACGGTGTGGGTGATCTCCCACCGATCGAGAAGCGCGCCGGCCGCCTCGAGGTCCTCGACGATGGCCTCGCGGGCCTCCGAGGAGTGGAGCCCCTCGTACTCGCCGGCGACGTCGGTCATGTGGGCGGACTCGTCGATGGCGACGCGGAGGTCCAGGTCGTGCGCCTGGTACCACTCGATGTCGTTCTGGTCGCCGAAGGTACAACACATCACGATCCCCGATCCGGTCTCCATGTCGACGCGGTCGTCCGCGATGATCGGCACCTCGTGACCGAACAGCGGCACCTCCGCCTCGCGGCCGACGAGGTCCGCGTTCTCCTCGTCGTCGGGGTGGACGAAGACGGCGACGCAGGCGGGGAGGAGTTCGGGTCGCGTCGTGGAGATGGTGAAGGCGTCCTCGCTCCCCGCGACCCCGAACTCGATGTCGTGGAAGTGCGAGTCCCGCTCGTCGTCCTCGGTCTCGACCTGCGAGATGGCGGTCTCGCAGTCGGGACACCAGATCGCCGGGGCCTCCTGGCGGTACTCGCGGCCCTTCTCGTAGAGGTCGATGAAGGAGAGCTGGGAGACGCGCTGGACCTCGGGCGAGATGGTGCGGTAGGTGTTGTTCCAGTCGATGGAGAGGCCGACGCCCTGCATCTTCTCCGTGAACTCCTCCTCGTACTCCAGACACACCTCCCGGCACTTGCGCTGGAACTCGCGGCGCTCGAAGTCCTGGTGGCGGACGTCGAGCTCGCGCTCGGTGAGCCGCTCGGAGGCGATCCCGTTGTCGTCGTAGCCGAACGGGTAGAACACCTCGCTGTCGTACATCCGGTGGAAGCGGGCGACGACGTCCTGGAGGATCGAGCCGTACACGTGGCCCCAGTGGAGGCTGCCGGAGACGGTCGGCGGGGGAGTGTCGATGGAGAACGCGGTGTTCGGATCGACGGGGTCGTCGGGGTACGCGTACGTCTCCTCGTCGACCCATCGCCGCTGCCAGTGCGGCTCGGCGGTGTCGGGGTCGTACTCTCCGCTGGGCATTATCGGGTGGGATTTCCCGCGGTTCCCTCTTAACGGCCTCGGTTACGCCGGAACGGCGGCGGCTGGTCGACAAGCGGCCGGTCGACGGTTGACTAAGTGATCCGGCGCGCGCGAGCAACGCGCGCGAGGGAGTCGCTGGCGCGGAACCGCGCCAGCGACGAGGCTGGGGAGG
>NZ_NHPJ01000143.1 GCF_002252985.1 Halorubrum halodurans
GGCGGCGACCGCCGAGGCGACCGTCGCGTCCGTTCGGGCGACCGCCTCGTGGGCGGCGCGGGTGTACGCCAGCCGCCCGACCCCCTCGCCGACGCTCCCGGCGGCCGCCACCCCCGGCGCGAGGAGATCGACCCCGGTCGCGGCCGTCGCCGCCTCGCAGGCCGCGAACGCGTCCGTCTCCCCCGCGAGCTCGATCCAGTACACGCCCGGTGTTCCGCGACCGCGTCGCATGAGGATGACGGATCCGGGCCGCAACGCCCGTCACTCGGAGCTTCCGCGTCTCGACTACCGACCTTTTTAAAACCCTGACTGTCGTACGTTCGGAGGAATGGCCGACCCGAAGGACACGATCACGATAGAGAACGTCGTCGCCTCTACCGGGATCGGACAGGAGCTCGACCTCCAGAGCGTCGCGATGGATCTCGAGGGTGCCGACTACGACCCCGAGCAGTTCCCCGGACTCGTCTATCGGACCGCGGAGCCGAAGTCCGCGGCGCTCATCTTCCGCTCCGGAAAGATCGTCTGTACCGGCGCGAACTCGACCGAGGCGGTCCACCAGAGCCTCGACATCGTCTTCGAGAAGCTCCGCGAACTCCGGATCCCGATCGAGGACGACCCCGAGATCACGGTCCAGAACATCGTCACCTCCGCCGACCTCGGCGAGAGCCTCAACCTCAACGCCATCGCGATCGGGCTCGGGCTGGAGCACATCGAGTACGAGCCGGAGCAGTTCCCCGGACTCGTCTACCGGATCGACGACCCCGACGTCGTCGCCCTGCTCTTCGGCAGCGGGAAGCTCGTCGTCACCGGCGGCACCGACCCGGCCGACGCGGCCGCCGCCGTCGACGTGATCGTCGAGGAGCTGTCGGGGCTCGGTCTCCTCGAGTGAGTCCCGCCGCCGGATCCCGTCGCCCCTTTTAGGCTCCGCCGCCTACGACACGTATGCCCGCTCAGACGGTGACGCCGCTGTCGGTGCTCGTGACGACCGTCGTCTTCGCGCTGTTCCTCTCCGTCACCGCCCACGTGGCCGCCCGGAACGTCCTCGGCGACGTCGACCCGCGGCGCGCGCTGTACGTCGGCCCGCTTCCCGCCGCCGTCAGCGTGGTCGGCGGCGGCTTCGCCGTCCCGGCGGCCGTGACCGTGACGGTCGCGTTCGCGCTCGACGCCCTCATGTTCAAGTGGAGCTACGACCAGCCGCCGCGGGTCGTCGCGGTCATGACCGTCATCCACGCCGCCGTCACGATCCTCGTCGGGGTCGTGCTCGGCGGGATCGCGCTGCTGCTCTCGACGCGTCCGACGTGACTCTGAGGCTCCCGGAGCGACCGCGGTCGTTCACGGCTTCGGCGGCGATCCCTCGTAGGCGTCGTGGTCGCCGTAGAAGTTCAACATCGCGAACTTCAGTTTCTCGGGGTCGACGTCGAGCAGTTCCTCGCGCTCCTCCGGGGGGAACGCGCCGCGCACGGAGTACTTCCCCATGTCGGCGGTGGTGTACCGCCGGTCGGCGAGGATCCGGACGCCGAAGTCGTCGGGGCCGCGAACCACCCGGCCGATCGCCTGCCGCGTCTTCCGAACGGTCGGGATCTCGACGGCGTACGCCCAGCCGGGGTCGCGGGCACGGTCACGGTCGCCGAACGCCCGCTCGTAGGCGTCCTGGACCGCCTCCATCCGGTCCGAGAGGTGCGGATACGGAACGCCCACCACCACGACCGTCCGGGCGTCGTCGCCGTCGAAGCTCACTCCCTCGGCGAGCGTCCCCCACAGGGAGGTGAAAAGTGTCGCGTCGTCGCTCGCGACGAACCGCCGCCGCAGCGCCTCCTCGTCCTCGCCGGGGCCGTCCAGGTACAGCGATCCGAGGTCCGCGCCCGCGAGCCCGCCGTCGCCGCCGAGCCGCTCGTGGTAGCGTTCGGCCTCGCCGTACGACGGGAAGAAGACGAGCGTGTTGCCCGGCGTGAACCGGATCGCGTCGCGGAGCAGCCCCCCGACCGCCTCCTGTGTCTCCGGATCGCCCCGCTCGGAGGCGAAGAGCGGCGGCGTGTCCACGGCGTACGTCCGCCGGTTCTCGGCCGGGTACCCCATCCCGTACGCGAGGGTGGCGACGTCCTCCAGCCCGAGCACGTCCTCGGTCACGTCGAAGGGGCGGAGCGTCGCGCTCATCAGCACCGAGGCGGCCACCTCGTCGAACAGCGCCGAGGTGACCGACCGCGGGATGCAGGTGTACAGCTCGGCGCGGCCGTACACCTCGTCCGTGCCGCCGTCGCGGCGCACGGAGACGACCGGGTACTGGCCGAGCGCGGTCCCCTCCTCCATCCACGTCGAAACGAACCGCGCGGCCTGGAGGGTGCGACACTCCGCCCGGCTCGTCGCCTCGCCCTCGCGGTAGGCCCGCTCGTACTCCTCGTCGATCGCCTTTCCCAGCTGGACGGCCAGCTCGAGCTCGGCGTCGATCCCCCGGCCCTCGTACCGCTCGAGGAAGGCGAGCGTGAGGTCGTCGCGGCGGTCGTCGTTGGCGATCGACACGTCCTCCCAGCTCTCGCCGACGGACTCCCGCGCGCCGAACCCGAGCGCGTCGTCGTACGCGTCGACGAGGGCGTCGCGGAACGTCGAGAGCACGTTCTCCGCGGGCTCCGCGCGGGAGTCGTCGCTGTCGTCGAGCTCCTCGAGGGCGGCGTCGAGGGTGTTCTCGGTGAGCGACCGGGAGGCGTGCTCGCGGGCGGCGTCCTCGACGTTGTGCGCCTCGTCGAACACCGTGATCACCTCCGAGGGGTCGCGGTCGATCCACCGGAAGAACTGCTCGCGGATGTTCGCGTCGAGCAGGTGGTGGTAGTTACAGACGACCAGGTCGACGCCCTCCATCCCCTCCTTCAACAGCTCGTAGCCGCACAGGTCGCGCTCCTCGGCGTAGTCGTAGACGTCCTCCGGGGTCCGTACGTCCTCGAAGAGCCACTCGAAGAAGCCGTCGGTGTTCCGGGTCAGGTTGTTGTGGTAGCGCTCACAGACGGTGGTCGACTCGAACTCGTCGAGTTCCGCCTCGAGGTCGTCGAGCTCCTCCATGACGGCCTCGCGGGCCTCCGCCGCGCCCGCGTCGCCCTCGCGGCTCTCGGCGAGCAGCTCGCGCTGACGCGTCTCGAGCTCGCGTTTCTCCGCCTCCGTCTCCGCCAGCGACCGGGTCGTGTCCCGGAGGGTCTGACACTCCTGGTAGTCGACGCCGATGTGACACATCGAGGACTTCCCCTTGAAGACGACCGCCCGGATCGGCTCGGTCCGCGTGATCGCCCGCGCGTCCTCGACGAACTGGCGCATCTGCTGGTGGACGTTCGTCGTGATGACGACCGTCCGGTCGTTCTCCCGCGCGTGCTCGAGCGCGGGAACGAGCGCGGAGAGGGTCTTGCCCGTCCCCGGCGCGCCCTCGAACAGCACGTCCTGCCCCCGAGAGAGCGCGTTGGCGACCCGGTCCATCGCCTCGCGCTGGTTCGGGTACGGCTCCTCGTACGGGAAGAACCGCAGGTGCGGCGACTCTGACACGAGTCGGGCTTCGTCGCCATCGGGCAAAAGGGGCGGGGTACCTCGGCGGAAGCGGTCCCGGCTCGGCGCTCCCCGGTTCCCTCGGCGGCTCGGTCCGCCTCCCGTTGAAATACGTTTCGGTGCCGTGCGCCTCGTTCGCCATCTCCCGGCATACATTACCGGTTGCCCGGCGACGACTCGACCGCCATGGCAACCGAATCCGCGACGACGACGACCGAGGTATCGACCGAGACCGGGAACTGGAAGGCGGGCGTCGCCGCCGGACTCGTCGGCAGCGCCGCGTTCGGGCTCGTGATGACGTTCGTCATCCCCGCCCCGCTTCTGGAGGTCGTGATCCCCTCGATGTACGGGCTCGCGCCGCCGGCTGCCCCCGGCCTCGGCTGGATCGTCCACCTGTCCCACGGCGCGGTGATCGGCGTCGGGTTCGCCGCGCTCGTCGGGGCGAGGCCGACCCTCGCCGCCACCGTCGAGAACGCGGTCGGCCTCGGCGCGGCCTACGGCCTCCTCGTCTGGGCCGTCCTCGCCGTGATCGTCATGCCGATCTGGCTCTCGGCCGTCGGCTCCCCCGCGAACCCGCCACTGCCCAACGTCAGCGTGCTGAGCGCGGTCGGCCACCTGCTGTACGGGGTCGTTCTCGGGGTCGTCTACGCCGCGATCCCGAACTGAGTCGGGCCGGGGGACCGATCCGGTCGGCCCCGTTCGCGTTCGGCGCGGTCGGGCCCCGACCCGGCGCGGTTTCCCTCCCCGTCCCCGTCCGCTCCGCCACCCACGCTATTTAAGCGCGCGGCGAGCACCCGTACGGACGAATGTTCGACGAGATCCTCGAGAAGTTCGAGGGGTCACCAAGCCAGCAGGCCGTCATCCGGCTGTTCTTGGAGCGCGGCTTCTCGGTCAACGAGGAGGGACGGGTCGTCTCCGGGGGGATCGAGATCCCGTACACGGGGATCGCCCGCGAGCTCGACGTCGACCGGCGCGTGGTCGACTCGACGACCGACGCGATCCTCGCGGACCCCGAGCTGAAGCGCATCTTCACCAACATCTCGTCGATCCCGAGCCTAATGGATCTGGCTCCCGTCCTCGATCTGACCGTCCTCACGATCGAGGTCGCCGCCGCCGACGAGGCGGGGATCGTCGCCGAAGTCACCGGGATCCTGGCGGACCACGACGTCCCCATCCGCCAGGTGTTGAGCGACGATCCCGAGTTCACGGACGACCCCAAGCTGTACGTGATCACGGACGCGGAGCTCCCCGGCGAGCTGCTCGTCGAGATCCGCGAGCTGGGGTACGTCCGCCGAATCGGGTTCTGAGGCACGCTCGCCGGGTCGGGTTCAGAGCCACGTCCGCCGGATCGGGTTCCAGCACGCGTCCGGAACGCCACGACCTTCGGCCGATCCGTTTCACTTTCACTTGGGTGTTAACCAGGGTTTATATCCGAAGCCGCACAAGCCGGGTGTACATGCCTGAAGACGAACTCGAGGACCTCCCAGGAGTCGGCCCGGCGACCGCGGACAAACTCGTCGAGAACGGATTCGAGAGCTACCAGTCGATCGCGGTCGCGAGCCCCGGCGAGATGTCGAACACCGCCGACATCGGCGAGTCGTCCGCCTCCGACATCATCAACGCCGCCCGCGACGCGGCCGACGTCGGCGGCTTCGAGACGGGCGCGACGGTCCTCGAACGCCGCCAGGAGATCGGCAAGCTCTCCTGGCAGATCGAGGAGGTCGACGACCTCCTCGGCGGCGGCATCGAGACCCAGTCCATCACCGAGGTGTACGGCGAGTTCGGCTCCGGGAAGTCGCAGGTCACCCACCAGATGGCCGTCAACGTCCAGCTCTCGCCGGAGAACGGCGGGCTCGACGGCGGCTGTATCTTCGTCGACTCCGAGGACACGTTCCGCCCCGAGCGGATCGACGACATGGTTCGCGGGCTCGACGACGAGATCCTCGCCGACGAGATGGAGCGACGCGAGATCGAGGGGTCCCCCGACGACGAGGAGGCCATGGAGACGCTGGTCGACGCCTTCCTCGATCAGATCCACGTCGCGAAGGCGTTCAACTCCAACCATCAGATCCTGCTGGCCGAGAAGGCCAAGGAGCTCGCGGGCGAACACGAGGAGAGCGAGTGGCCCATCCGGATCGTCTGCGTGGACTCGCTCACCGCCCACTTCCGCGCCGAGTACGTCGGCCGCGGCGAGCTGGCCGAGCGCCAACAGAAGCTCAACAAACACCTCCACGACCTGATGCGGATCGGCGACCTGTTCAACACCGCCATCCTCGTGACCAACCAGGTCGCGTCGAATCCCGACTCCTACTTCGGGGATCCCACGCAGGCGATCGGCGGGAACATCCTCGGTCACGCCTCGACGTTCCGGATCTACCTCCGCAAGTCCAAGGGAAACAAGCGGATCGTCCGGCTCGTCGACGCCCCGAACCTCGCCGACGGCGAGGCCGTGATGCGCGTCCAGGGCGAGGGGCTCAAACCGGAGTAACCGCGGCGACGACGCCGGGGTGACGGTACCCCTCGCCGCGCCGCGCGGCCGACCCGACGTTCGGTGTACGAACGTCAATTTCTCCGAGAACCTCGCCCGTCGGGCGTGAAACGTTTGTTTTCGGCCGATCTCGCGAGGCGGCAGGATCCTCGGCCGGCAATATTCGCACGGGGGCGTCGCGCCCGCCGCCACGGCGGACGATCGCCGTCGTTCTCGAGGGAAACGACGAAAGAGTTACACTACGTTCGGTCGGTTTCGTCGCAACGATTGCCGAGCGATCCGGGAGAATACGTCCTTATACACCATAGTGTCGTCCTTATATTTGACGCGGGTCGTATTGTTAGAGATATTTCTTGTGAAACTCAACTCAAACGTTTATGTATTCCTGATGATCGACCGGGAAACGTGATTCAACGCATGAACGCGGACGAAACGAACGGTCTGGTAGACGTACGTTCAATAGAGGTGCGTTCGACGTGACGCCGGGCGTCCTCGCCAGCATCGATCCGAGCGTGCTCGCGGAGGGAGTGAACCTGATGTGGGTCGCGGTGGTGTGTTTCCTCATCTTCTTCATGCACGCCGGCTTCGCGATGCTCGAGGCGGGCCAGGTGCGTGCGAAGAACGTCGCGAACCAGCTCACGAAGAACCTGCTCACCTGGAGCGTCGGCGTGCTCGTCTACTTCCTCGTCGGCTTCGGGATCGAGGGCGTCGCCGGCGGCGGCGGCTTCTCGTCGGCCGCGGCCCTCGGCGACGGCAGCTGGGTCGACAGCTGGCTGTTCGGTGCCGTCTTCGCGATGACGGCCGCCACCATCGTCTCCGGCGCGGTCGCCGGCCGCGCGAAGCTCCGCGCGTACGTGGCGTACACGATCGCCATCTCGGCGGTCATCTACCCGGTCGTCGCGGGGATCACCTGGGGCGGCGGCTTCCTCGGCGGCGCCGGCCTCGGATTTACCGACTTCGCCGGCGGGATGATCGTCCACGGGGTCGGCGGCATCGCCGGGCTCACCGCGGCGTACGTACTCGGCCCGCGCATGGACCGCTACGCCGAGGACGGCTCCACGAACGTCATCCCCGGCCATTCGATGACGTTCGCCGTGCTCGGCACCCTGGTCCTGGCGTTCGGCTGGTACGGCTTCAACGTCGGCACGACCGCCACCGTGTTCTCGGTCACCGACGCGGGCGAGCTCGCGCTCGGCGGCTACGCGTCGGTCGGCCGCGTCTCGCTGGCGACGACGCTCGGCATGGCGGCGGGCGGCGCCGGGGCGGCGGTCGCCTCGCTGTACGCCACGAAGAAGGTCGACACCCTGTACGTCGCGAACGGCCTGCTCGCGGGACTCGTCGGCGTCACGGGCATCGCGAACCTCGTCACGTGGTGGGGGGCGATCCTGGTCGCGCTCGTCTGCGGCCTCCAGCTCCCGCTCGTCTTCGAGTTCGCCTCCGACCGGCTGCAGATCGACGACGTCTGTGCGGTCTTCCCCGTCCACGGCTCCGCGGGCGTCATCGGGGTGCTCGCGCTGCCGTTCGTCCACGTGAACGGCTTCTCCTCGAGCCTGCTCGTCTCGCAGGTGATCGGCGTCGCCGTCATCACGGTGTGGACGGTCGCCGCGACCGCCGCGGTCTTCGGCGCGTTCAAGGCGGTCGGCCAGGCGCGCGTCACGCCGGAACACGAGCGTGACGGCCTCGACGTCAGCGAACACGGGGTCGAGACGTACCCCGAGTTCGGCAAGCCAACCGTCAGCACCGACGGCGGGACGGTCGCCGCCGCGTCCGCGACCGACGGCTCCCCGCGGACCGACGGCGGCGCGGAGGGAGGCACGGAGATCAAGATGGTCACCGCGATCGTCCGCCCGGACAAGCTCGGCGCGATAAAGCAGGCGCTCGCCGAGATCAAGGCCCCGTCGCTCACCGTGACGAACGTCTCCGGCCGCGGCAGCCAGCCCGCGAAGACGGGCCAGTGGCGCGGCGAGGAGTTCACCGTCGACCTCCACCAGAAGGTGAAAGTCGACGTCGTCGTCGCCGACATCCCGGCCGACGAGGTCGCGGAGGCGATCCGCGGGGCCGCGGAGACCGGGGAGCCGGGCGACGGCAAGGTGTTCGTCCTGCCGGTCGAGGACGCCCTTCAGGTCCGGACCGGCGCGACGGGTCCCGAGGCGGTGTAGCGGGCGGGACCGGACCCCGTCGGGGGACGACGCGTCGCGCGGGATCGACACACGACCGACCAACCCTTTTGTCTCCGCCGCCGCCACGTACCGCATGGTCTCGGACACGCGGCTGTACGGCGCGGCGATCGCGTTCGCCTCCGGCGGCTACTCGCTCGCGAGCGCCGCCGGCGCGACGCGCATGACGGCGACCGCGTGGCTCATGCTCGCGCTCGGCGCGGTGGTCGTCGTCCACGGTGGCCTGCTGCTCGCGCCGAGCGTCCCCCTCGACGACGCGACGAGCGGCGGGCTCATGCTCGCGTACGCCGCCGTCATGCTCGCCACCCAGGCGGCGCTGGGAACGGGGATGATGGGCGGGACGGGCGGTATGGGCGGGACGGGCGGCATGAACGGCATGGGCGCCGGCGCGATGGCCGGGAGCGGGACGGGCGGCGCGACGATGACCGCCGCGATGCCGTGGGACCTCGGGATGGCCGTGCTCGCGCTGCTCATGCTCGTCAGCGGCGCGATCATGCTCCGGACCGACGACGGGATGTAGGCGCGGTTCCCGGTCGAACGCCGCGGCCGCTCCGGGGCGAACGGAGGCGACCTCGGCCGACTCGGTAACACCTTTCCACGGGGCGGTCGAAGCGTCGGGCATGAACCACGAGCGCTCCCGCGGGCTGTACGACCGCGCGCTGTCGGTCATGCCGGGCGGCGTCAACTCCTCGGTCCGGGCGACGATGCCGCACCCGTTCTTCGTCGAGCGCGGCGACGGCGGCCACGTGATCGACGCCGACGGCAACCGGTACGTCGACTGGGTGATGGGGTACGGCCCCCTGCTGTACGGCCACGACCTGCCCGATCCGGTCGAGGCGGCGATCCAGTCGCACGTCGCCGCCGGACCGATGTACGGCGCGCCGACGGAGGTCGAGGTCGAGCACGCGGAGTTCGTGGCGCGACACGTCCCGAGCGTCGAGTCGATCCGGTTCGTCAACTCGGGGACGGAGGCGACGGTGTCGGCGGTGCGGCTGGCGCGCGGCCACACCGGCCGCGACAAGATCGTCGTGATGCAGGGCGGCTACCACGGCGCACAGGAGTCGACGCTCGTCGAGGGCGGCCCCGAGAACCCCCGTCCCTCGACGGCCGGGATCCCGGAGTCGTTCGCCGAGCACACCCTCCCGATCCCGTTCAACGACCCGGCGGCGGCGAAGGAGGTGTTCGCCGAGCACGGCGACGAGATCGCCGCCGTCCTCGTGGAGCCGATCCTGGCCAACATGGGGATCGTGATGCCGGTCGACGGCTACCACGAGACGCTGCGGGACCTCTGTGACGACCACGGCTCGCTCCTGATCTTCGATGAGGTGATCACGGGGTTCCGGGTCGGCGGCCTCGGCTGCGCGCAGTCGACGTTCGGCGTCACCCCCGACGTGACGACGTTCGGGAAGATCATCGGCGGCGGGTTCCCGGTCGGCGCGATCGGCGGGCGGGCGGACGTGGTCGAGGGGTTCACTCCCGCCGGCGACGTCTTCCAGTCCGGGACGTTCTCGGGACATCCCGTCACGATGGCCGCGGGGAAGGCGACGCTGGAGTACGCCGCCGAGAACGACGTGTACGAGCACGTGAACCGGCTCGGCCGGAAGCTCCGCGAGGGGATCGCGGAGATCTGCGCCGAGCGCGCCCCCGAGTACACCGTCGTCGGCACCGACTCGATGTTCAAGACGGTGTTCACCCGCGAGGCGCCCGACGACCCCGACGCCTGCTGTGCGGGCGGCTGTCTCCAGGACCCCGATTGTGACCGCTACGACGCCTGCCCGAAGACGGGCGCGGACGTGGCGAACGCCGCCACCGACCGCTGGGAGCGGGTGTTCTGGCAGGAGATGACGGACCGCGGCGTCTTCCTCACCGCCAACCAGTTCGAGTGCCAGTTCACCTCCTACGCGCACACCGAGGAGGACGTCGAGACGACGCTCGAGGCGTACCGCGAGGCGATCTGAGAACGCCGCCTGCGGTGGCGCGCGCCGTGAGCGGCCCGTCGGGCCGCGAACGCACCGCGCGAGTCCTCGCGACTGGGGCTTTGACGCCACTCGTCCTCGAGTCGCAGCCGCTCGCGTGTGGACCTTCGTGGAGTTCGCGCCCGTCGGAAGTGCGGAATCTTTTTATGCGGAAGCGGAATTACGTCCTACTGATGACCGCGGAGGCTCGTCGCGACCCCGCCCTCTTCCGACGGCGACGAGCCCCGCGACCGCGACGAGCAGTCCGACCGCCGCGACCGGCCTCCGGCGCGGCGCGACGACCGGCCCCCTGAGGCCGCAGAATTCACTCGTCGCGTTCGCGCCGTTTCGTCCCGGAGAGTCGTCGCTGTACCGTTCGTCAGCGTCGGCTCCGAGGTTTTGTTACGATATTAAAACCGACGAATTTAAGGGCGTGAGGGGTTTCTACTCCGGTAATGGCAAGCGTTGCACTCGCGTTCAGTGGCGGACTCGACACCACGGTCTGCGTCCCGATCCTGAAAGAGGAGTACGGCTACGACGAGGTCATCGGCGTCAACGTCGACGTCGGCCAGCCGACCGACGAGTTCGACGAGGCGGAGGAGACCGCGGAGGCGCTCGGGCTCGACCTCCACGTCGTCGACGCGAAGGCGGAGTTCGCCGACCTCTGTTTCGACGCGGTGAAGGCGAACGCCACCTATCAGGGCTACCCGCTCGGGACCGCGCTGGCGCGTCCCGTCATCGCCGAGTCGATCCTCGAGGTCGCCGAGGAGCAGGGCTGTGACGCCATCGCCCACGGCTGTACGGGCAAGGGCAACGACCAGCTCCGCTTCGAGGCCGTCTGGCGCGGCTCCGACCTCGAGGTGATCGCGCCGGTCCGCGAGCTCGGGCTCACCCGCGAGTGGGAGATCGAGTACGCCGCGGAGAAGGACCTGCCCGTCGAGGCGGGCGACGGCGGCGTCTGGTCCATCGACGAGAACATCTGGTCGCGCGCGGTCGAGGGCGGGAAACTCGAGAACCCGAACTACGAGCCGCCGGAGGACATCTACGAGTGGACCGCCGAGCCCGAGGGCGAGACGACCATCGAGGTGACCTTCGAGGAGGGCGTCCCCGTCGCCGTCGACGGCGAGGAGATGGACCCTGTCGCGCTGATCCAGTACCTCAACGAGTACGCGGGCGAGTTCGGCATCGGCCGCACCGACGTGATGGAGGACCGCATGCTCGGGCTGAAGGTTCGCGAGAACTACGAGCACCCGGCCGCGACGGTGCTCCTGACGGCCCACGGGGCCCTCGAGGACCTCGTCTTGACCAAGAACGAGCGCTCGTTCAAGCAGGGGATCGAACACGAGTGGTCCGAGAAGGCGTACCAGGGCCTCGTCTTCGCGCCCGTCGTCGACGCGCTGAACGCCTTCATCGACGAGACGCAGGACGTGGTGACCGGCACGGCGACGGTCAAGGTCTCCGGCGGCAACTGCCGCGTCGTCGCCCGCGACTCCGAGTACGCGGTGTACTCCGAGGAGATGGCCTCGTTCAACACCGAGGACGTCGCCGGCATCGCCCAGGAGGACGCCACGGGCGTCGCGAAGTACCACGGGCTTCAGGAGCGCCTCGCCAACGACGTGAGCGCGGGCGTGGAGAAGCCCGAGCTCGCCACGGACGGCTCCGGCGGGACGGACGAGTAGATGACCGACGACGATCCCGGCACGACGGCGGACGACGCCGAGACCGCGGGCGATTCGGCCGAAAGCGGCACCGCCGTCCGCGGCGACCGGTTCAGCGGCGGCCCCGCCCGCGCGTTCCTGTCGAGCCTCGCGGCCGACGACGCCATCTTCGCGGCCGACCTCGCGGTCGACCGCGCGCACGTGGTCATGCTCGCGGAGCAGGGGATCGTCGACGACGCGGTCGCGGGCGAGATCCTCGCGGCGCTCGAGTCCGTGGAGGCCGCCGGGCACGGCGCGCTCCCCGACGGCGAGGACGTCCACGAGGCGATCGAGACGGCCGTCATCGACCGGGTCGGCCCCGACGGCGGCCGGATGCACACGGCGCGCTCGCGCAACGACGAGGTGGCGACGTGTATCCGCTACCGCCTCCGCGAGGACCTGCTCGCGGTCGCCGAGGCGACGCTGACGCTGCGGGAGGCGCTCCTCGAGGTCGCGGAGGCGCACGCCGAGACCGTGATGCCGGGCTACACCCATCTCCAGCCCGCCCAGCCCACGACGGTCGGCCACTACCTGCTCTCCTACGAGGGCGGGATCGCCCGCGACACGGAGCGCCTGCTCGGCGCGTACGACCGGACCAACCGCTCGCCGCTCGGCGGGGCCGCCTTCGCGGGCACGCCCTTCGACGTCGACCGCGAGCGCACCGCCGACCTGCTCGGCTTCGACGGGCTCGTCCGTAACTCCATGGACGCCGCCTCCGCCCGCGACTTCCTCGCGGAGGCCGCGACCGCCTGTGCGACGCTGTCGACGACGCTGTCGGGGCTCGCGGAGGACCTGATCCTCTTCTCGAACAAGGGCTTTCTGGAGCTGTCGGACGACTACTCCTCCACGTCGTCGATCATGCCCCAGAAGAAGAACCCCGACACGCTGGAGCTGACCCGCGGCGTCGCCGGCGACGCCATCGGCGAGGCGACGGGGACCCTCTCGCTGTTGAAGGGGCTGCCCCGCGCGTACAACCGCGACCTCCAGCGCGCGCACGCGAGCGTCTTCGCGGTCGCCGACGACGTACGGGAGGCGGCCGAGGTGGCGGCGGGGGCCGTCGCGACCGCCGACTGGGCCGAAGGGACGCTCGCGTCCGCCGCCGGCGACGGCTTCTCGACGGCGACCGGCGTCGCCGACCTGCTCGCGGCGGGCGGCATGCCCTTCCGGACGGCCCACGAGATCGTCGCGGCCGCCGCCGAGGGGATCGGCGACGCCGACGACCCGGCGACCGCGGCCGCAAAAGTTGACGAGGCCGCACGGGAGATCACGGGCGAGCCCCTCTCGGCGCACGTGAGCCGCGAGGACGTGGAGGCCGCGCTCGACCCGACCGAGAGCGTCGCAAGCCGCGACTCCGCCGGCGGGCCCGCCCCCGACGCGGTCGCCGAGGCGCTCGCGGCGAGCGGGGTCGAACTCGACGACGACGCCGAGGAGTTGGCGACGCGCCGCGACGCGCTCGCGGCCGCGACCGAGCGGCTGGAGACCGAGGTGGCGACGTATGTGTGAGTCGACCCGTGACGCGCGCTCGACGCTCCGGCGGCCGCCGCGACCGCCGCGATCGCCGCCGTCCCCGCGAGGGGACAACTGATTACTGAAATCTGTCATCGGATTTCACACGACGGCCGAAATCCCTTCTCGAACCTCTAGAGTCCACTCTACGTGTTGTAAACAAAATTATATTTTCGACGGGTTTATGTGTTCTCGCCGGCGAGTGTCTCCCACGATGACGACCGATACCGATCCGGTGCTGGCAGAGGACCCGATCACGGGCGAGGAGATCGAGCTTCCGGCCGACGTCGAGGTCGGCGAGATAATCGACAGTCCGGTCACCGGGACCGAACTGGAGGTCATCTCGCTCGACCCCGTCACGCTGGAGGAGGCGCCCGAACTCGAGGAGGACTGGGGGGAGTGATGGTCACGACAGTCACGACGACACGCGAGTGGTCGACATGCGCGTAGGCGTCCTCTACTCCCGGATCCGGCGCGACGAGAAGCTGCTGCTCGAGGAGCTCCGCGACCGCGGCCACGACGTCGAGAAGATCGATGTCCGCAACCAGCGGTTCGGCCTGGAGTCGACGACGGCGGACGTCGCCGACCTCGACGTCGTCGTCGACCGTTGTCTCTCGACGAGCCGCTCGCTGTACGCGACGAAGTTCCTCGACAGCTACGGCGTGCCCGTGGTGAACTCTCCGGAGACCGGGGACGTCTGTGCGGACAAGGCGAAGAACTCGCTCGCGCTCGCGGAGGCGGACGTGCCCACGCCCGCGACGGAGGTCGCGTTCACGAAGGAGGCCGCGATGGAGGCCATCGAGGAGTTCGGCTACCCCTGCGTGTTGAAACCCGTCGTCGGCTCGTGGGGCCGGCTGATGGCGAAGATCGACACCCGCAGCGCCGCCGAGGCCATCCTCGAGCACAAGGAGACGCTCGGCCACTACGAGCACAAGGTGTTCTACGTCCAGGAGTTCGTCGACAAGCCCGGTCGCGACATCCGGGTGGTGGCGGTCGACGGCGAGCCCGTCGCCGCGATGACGCGCTCGTCGGACCACTGGCTCACGAACGCCGCGAAGGGCGGGACGACGGAGGCGTTCGAGATCGACGACCGGGCGCTCGAACTCGTCGAGCGCGCCTCGGCGGCGGTCGGCGGCGGGATGCTCGGCGTCGACCTGATGGAGGTCGGCGGCGAGGGCTCCGGCGAGTACACCGTCCACGAGGTGAACCACACGGTCGAATTCAAGGCGCTCACCGAGGCGAGCGACGTCGACGTCCCCGCGCGGGTCGTCGATTGGCTGGAGACGAGAGCCGAGGCGTTCGCGGCCGACGGCGGCGACGCTGGCGGCGGCCCGGACGGCGACACGAACGCCGCCGACGTCGACGACGCGACCGACGCCGACGGGGTCGTCCTATGAGCGAGACGGGATCGGGCGCGGACGTCGCGGCCGAGACGGACGCGGCAGCGACCGCCGAGGCGGAGACCGCGGCCGAGACCTACACCGCGAGCGTCGTCGGCGGCACCGGCTTCACCGGCGGCGAGCTGTTGCGCCTGCTCGCCGGCCACCCGAACTTCGAGGTCGTCCAGGCCACGTCGCGGTCGGCCGACAACATGACCGTCGGTCGCTCGCACCCGAACCTGCGGGACCTCGACCTCCGGTTTTCCTCCCCCGACGACCTCGCGTCCGTCGACGTGCTCTTCTCCGCGACGCCCCACGGCGTCTCGATGGGGCGCGTCGACGAGTACTTCGAGGTCGCGGACACGGTCGTCGACCTCTCCGCGGACTTCCGGCTGCCGGAGGCGGCCATGTACGACGAGTGGTACGACGGCCACGAGTCGCCGGAGTACTTAGAGCGCGCGGAGTACGCGCTCCCGGAACTCAACCGCGCGAACCTCCCCGGCGCGGACCTCATCGCCGGCGGCGGCTGTAACGCGACGGCGACGATCCTCGGGCTGAAGCCGCTCGTCGACGCGGGCGTGCTCGAGCCCGAGAACGGCGAGGTCGTCGTCGACGTGAAGGTCGGCTCCTCGGAGGGCGGCGCGGGCGGCGGCGCGGCCTCCTCGCACCCCGAGCGATCGGGCGTCGTGCGGCCGTACGCGCCCACGGGTCACCGCCACGAGGCGGAGATCGAGGCGTACCTCGGCCTCTCCGTCTCCTTCACCGTCCACGCGGTCGACATGGTCCGCGGCGCGTCCGCGACCTGTCACGTCTTCCCCGACGAGCCCGTCTCGAAGGGGGACCTCTGGCAGGGGTATCGCAGCGCGTACGCCGACGAGCCGTTCATGCGGGTCGTCTCCGGCGGGGGCGGCGTCTACCGCTACCCCGAGCCGAAGTCGGTCGCGGGCACCAACCACGGCGAGGTCGGCTTCGAGCTCGATCCCGGCAACCGCCGCGTCGTCGTCTTCTCGGCGATCGACAACATGACCAAGGGCTCCGCCGGCCAGACGGTCCACGCGGCGAACGTCGCGCTCGGGCTGCCCGAGACCGCCGGCCTGGAGTTCGGGGGGCTTCACCCCGTGGGGTCGCCATGAGCGGCTCCGACGCGGTCGCCGACGCCGCAGGCGACGCCGCCGGTGATCCCCCCGTCGTCGTGAAGATCGGCGGCGCGAAGGCGGTCGACCCCGCCGGCGCGGTCGGCGACGTCGCCGACCTCGTCGACGACGGCCGCGCGGTCGTCGTCGTCCACGGCGGCTCGACCGTCGTCGACGAGACCATCGAGCGGCTGGGGATGGAGCCCGAGTACGTCGAGTCCGCCTCCGGCGTCACCGGCCGCTTCACCGACGCCGACGCGATGGAGGCGTTCACGATGGCGATGGCGGGCAAGCTCAACACCGAACTGACCGCGCTGTTCCGCGAGGCGGGGGTCGACGCGGTCGGCCTCTCCGGCGTCGACGGCGGGCTCCTTTCGGGGCCGCGCAAGTCGGCGGTCCGCGTCCTCGAGGACGGCAAGAAGAAGATCAAGCGCGGCGAGCACTCGGGACGGATCGAGTCGGCGAACGCCGACCTGCTCGCCGGCCTGCTCGCCGACGGCTACACCCCCGTCGTCTCGCCCCCGATGGAGGGACGAGAGAGCGACGGCGGCGTCACGCCCGTCAACGCCGACGCGGACCGCGCCGCGGCCGCGGTCGCCGGCGCGCTCGGCGCGGACCTCGTCCTGCTCACGGACGTGGCCGGCGTCTACGCCGATCCCGAGGACCCCGACACGCTCATCGAGTCGGCCGCGACGCCAGACGACCTCGTGGCGCTCGAGTCGGCGGCCGAGGGGTTCATGAGTAAGAAGGTGATGGCGGCGACGGAGGCGCTCTCCGGCGGATCCGCCCGCGTCGTCGTCGCCGACGCCAACGCCGACGACCCGGTGCTCGCGGCACTCGCAGGATCGGGGACGACGATCCGGCGATCGGCGCTCGACGACGCGGACGACGACGACACGGAGGGCGACGAGACCGAGGAGACGGAGGCGGTCGACGCATGAGCGGCTTCGTCTTCTCGGAGAAACCGATCGAGATCGCCGCCGGCGACGGGGTCCACCTCACCGACACGAACGGCAACGAGTACCTCGACTTCGGCGCGAGCTACGCGTGTACCCCGGTGGGCCACTCTCACCCCGAGGTCGTCGACGCCGCGACGAGCCAGCTGGAGGAGCTGGTGTACGTCCAGGCGTCGTACCCGCACGCGGCGCGGACGGCGCTGTACGAGCGGCTGGCCGAGGTCGCGCCCGGCGACATCGGAAACGTCTGGCTCTGTAACTCCGGGACCGAGGCCAACGAGGCCGCCCTGAAGTTCGCGCGGCACGCGACCGGCCGCGAGCAGATCGTGGCGACCACCCAGGGCTTTCACGGCCGGACGATGGGCGCGCTCGCGACCACCTGGAAGGGGAAGTACAAGCAGGGGTTCGAGCCGCTCGCCGGCGGCGTCGAGTTCGTCGAGTACGGGGACGAGGCGGCGATGCGCGAGGCCGTCGACGAGGAGACGGCGGCCGTGATCCTCGAGCCGCTCCAGGGCGAGGGCGGGATCAACCCCGCCCCGACGGCGTATCTCGAGGCGGTTCGCGAGGCGACCGAGGAGGCCGGGGCCGCGATGGTCCTCGACGAGATCCAGACCGGACTCGGCCGGACCGGTTCGATGTGGGCCGCGGAGCGGCACGGCGTCGTTCCGGACGTGCTCACGACGGCGAAGGGGCTCGCGAGCGGGCTCCCGGTCGGCGCGACGCTGTGTCGCGACTGGGTCGCCGCGGACGCGGGCGACCACGGCTCGACGTTCTCGGGCGGGCCCGTCGTCTCCGCGGCGGCCGGCGCGACCCTCGACGTCATCGAGCGCGAGGGGCTCGCCGACCACGCCGCCGACGTGGGGTCGTACCTCCGGGAGGCGATCGAGGCGCGCCTCGGCGACGATATCCGCGAGGTCCGTGGCGAGGGGCTGATGGTCGGCATCGAGGTGAAACGCGGCTCGAACCGGCTGCTCCGCGACCTCGCGATCGACCACGGGATCCTCGCGCTGCCGGCGGGCCGCACCGTGTTGCGGCTGCTCCCGCCGCTGACGGTCGAGCGCGAGCACGCGGACCGCGTGGTCGACGCCCTCGAGGAGGTGATCGCGTGACCGCCGCGCCCGACGCGACCGGGAACGCGGGGGAGACTCCCGACCGCGGCAGCGACGACGCCGACCGCGGCAGCGACGACGCCGGCACCGACGTCGTCGCCGGCGGCGGCTACCCCGAGGCCTGCGACACGCCGGCCCGGAAGCTGCTGTACGACCTCGTCTCGATCCCCTCACCGTCCGGCGAGGAAGGGGCGGCGACCGAGCGGCTCGTCGACTTCTTCGAGGCCAACGGCCGCGAGGCGTGGATCGACGAGGTCGGGAACGTCCGCGCGCCCGCGGACGACGCGGTCCTCCTGACCTCGCACGTCGACACCGTCCCCGGCGACATCCCCGTCGAGGTGCGGCCGGCCCCGGAGGACGTGGACGACCTCGGCGCGAGCGACGTCACGGTCGGCGAGCCCGGCGAGCCCGTGTTGTGGGGTCGCGGCGCGGTCGACGCGACCGGCCCCCTGGTCTCGATGGCGGTCGCCGCCGTCGAGACCGGCGTCTCCTTCGCGGGCGTCGTCGGCGAGGAGACGACCTCCCGTGGCGCGCGCCACCTCGTCGCCGACCGCGACGCGCCGGACGCCGTGGTGAACGGCGAGCCGTCCGGCTGGGACGGCGTCACGCTCGGCTACCGTGGCTTCCTCGCCGGGACCTACGTCAACACCAGCGAGTCGGGCCACTCCTCGCGGCCGGAGCCGAACGCCATCCAGCACGCGATCGACTGGTGGCACGGCGTCGAGGAGGCGTTCACGCCGGCGGACCCGGAGACGCCCGTCTTCGAGCAGGTGACGACGAAGCCCGTCTCGATGGACGGCGGGCTGACCGACGACGGGCTCGCCGTCGAGGCCGCGATGGACGTCCAGCTCCGGGTGCCGCCCGCGCGGACGGTCGACGAGGTCCACGAGCTGGCGGAAGCGGAGCTTTCGACCGGGTCGGTCCACTGGAAGGAGCCGATCCCGCCGGTGATGGAGAGCCCGCGGACCGACCTCGCGCGGGCGTTCCGCGTCGCGATCCGCGGGGCCGGCGGCGACGTGCGCCTGCTCAGGAAGACCGGCACGAGCGACATGAACCTCTTCGCGGCCGAGTGGGACTGCCCGATGGTCACCTACGGTCCGGGGAACTCGGAGCTGGACCACGCGCCCGACGAGCGGCTTCCCCTCTCCGAACTGGACCGGGCGACGACCGTCCTCGCCGACGTCTGTCGCGACCGACGATAGGCGTCGCGGCCGCGCGCCGCGGCGCTCCCTTCTCGACGACGCCGTTCCGGTCCATCACCACACGCGATCGAACGTTCGATCCACCCGACCCACCTGAACCGCCCGCACCACCCGACCCACCTGAACCGCCCGCACCACCCGACCTACCTGAACCGCCCGCACCACCCGACTCACCCGAACCATCTGGAACCACCCGAACTCACACCATCCGAACCCCACACCAATGCCACTCGCTACCGACGACTTCCTCGACATCGACGACGTGACGCCGGCCGAACTGGACGCCCTGCTCGATCGCGCGGCCGCGATGAAGGCCGGCGAGACCGATCCCCGACTTCCCGACACGACGCTCGGGATGATCTTCGAGAAGCCCTCGACGCGGACGCGGATCTCCTTCGAGACGGGGATGACGCGGCTCGGCGGCCACGCCATGTTCCTCGGTCCCGACGACCTCCAGCTCGGCCACGGCGAGCCGCTGCGCGACACCGCACGGGTGCTCGGCCGGTACGTCGACGCCGTGATGGCGCGGCTGTTCGACCACGGCGACGTCGAGACGCTCGCCGCACACGCCGACTGCCCCGTGATCAACGGGCTCACCGACGAGGCCCACCCCTGCCAGACGCTCGCGGATCTGCTCACGATCCGGGAGTCGGTCGGCGAGGACGCCACCGTCGCGTGGGTCGGCGACGGCAACAACGTCGGGCAGTCGTTCGTCGTCGGCGCGGCGATGGCCGGGCTCGACGTGCGGGTGGCGACGCCCGCCGAGTACGGGATGGACCCCGCCGTCCTCGAGCGCGCGGCCGCCTTCGGCGCGGACGTGGAGCCGACGGCGGACCCCGAGGCGGTCCTCGACGGGGCCGACGTCGTCTACACCGACGTGTGGGTCTCGATGGGACAGGAGGACGAGCGCGACGAGAAGGTCGCCGCCTTCGACGGGTTCCAGGTGAACGCCGACCTCCTCGCCGGGACGGACGCGAAGGTGATGCACTGTCTGCCCGCCCACCGCGGCGAGGAGATCACGGACGACGTGCTCGAGTCCGACCGCGCGCTCGCGTGGGAGCAGGCCGAGAACCGGATGCACGCGCAGAACGCGCTGCTCGTCGAGCTGCTCGAGGACGAGGTCGAACCCGGATCGTAACCGACCCGGTCGACCTCACCGGCTCCAACTACGCTGACCGCCCGCTTCGGCGCGCGCGACCCGCGAGGACGACCGACGGGAGTCAGAGCGGCACGCGTGCGCGAGGGAGCACCCGACCGCGCCGTCGCGGTTCCGGCGGCGCGGCCGGTGCGAGGCTGGGGAGGCGAGAGGCGACCGCCACCGGCCGTCGCTCGGCGGGGACGACCGGAGGCACTCGGGGGCGATCGGGGCCGCTCGGAGTCGACCGCTGGCCGACCGGGAACGACCGCCGGCCTACCGGATCCGCCACCACAGCGACCGGAGTGTGTACCCGAGCGATCCGGCCCGATAGCCGTTCCAGCCGCTCATCCCGCCCGCGAGCGTCCTCGCGTCGTACCCCTCCTCCTCGAGGACGCTCGTCGCTCGCTTCGCGACGATCCCCATCTTACAGACGGTGACGACCTCCCGGTCCCGCGGGATCTCCTCCAGTCGCGACCGCAACGCCGACTCGTCGCCCGCACGCAGGTCCCCGTACACGGGCAGGTTGTGACTCCCGTCGATCGCGTCCGACTCGTACGCGTCCGCCGGCCGGATGTCGAGGACGAAGGGGGCGTCTCCGTCCGCGCCTCCGTCACCGTTTCCGTCCGTATCTCCATCCTCGTTTCCGTCCTCACTCCCGCCGCCGAGGCGATCGTCCAACTCGTCCGGACGGATCCCGTTCATCCTCGCAGCCGCTCCGCGTGCTCGGTCACGACCCGGCCGAGCCGCTCCGTCCGCCCGCGGAGGTCGTCGTCGGGGATCCGGCCGTCGTCGTCGATCTCGGAGGACGCGCCGCGGATCCCGACCTCGTGGGGGACCACCCACGCGTGGACGTTCCGGAACGTCGACCGGAGGTGTTCGAGGGTGCCGCCGTAGGAGCCGCCGCCGGCGGTGGCGAGCAGCCCCACCGCGGTGTCCTCGTACTCGTGGGAGCCGCAGAAGTCGTGGAAGTTCTTGAACGTCGAGGAGTAGGAGCCGCGGTAGACGGGGGTGCCCGCGAGCACGCCGTCGGCCTCGCGAACGCGGCGTTTCAGACGTTCGCTGTCGCCCTGCTCGTCCTCGTCGGGGTGGTACAGCGGGAGGTCGACCGCGCCCAGGTCGATCAGATCGGTCTCCGCGCCGGCGTCGGCCGCGGCGGCGAGCGCGACCCGGAGGGCGGCCTTCGTGGTGCTCGCCTCCCGGCGGCTGCCGGAGATCGCGACGATCCGTGTCATACGCCGGGTTCGGACCGAGGAACCAAAAACGCGGGCGGTTCGACGCGCGCGGTTGAAGAAAACTCGATCTCGGGTCGTTTTCGCCCGGTGTCGCGTGGTTCCGATTGAAACGGAGTGCGGAGTGACCGCTGTCCGTCCTTCCGGGTTCTGATGGTCGTCTCGGTCTCGTGACGGACCGAGTGTCCGCACGTTTTCAAAGGCCGAGCGACGAAGCCCGTTCATGGACGTCCCGCCCTCCATCGACCGATCGGATCACGTGACCGTGCGTCGTCTGCTCCGGCTCGCCCTCGCGGTGTCTCTGATAAGCCTCGTCTTCTTCTATCCGGGAGCCATCTCGTCACCGTATAGCGATACGGGACTCACCGGGTACTACAGTAATCAGATAGTCGAACGGGGAGAGAGCGTCGAATCGATCGACCACGCCGAAGTCACGGACGAGACGAACGTGTATCGATACGACGAGCTCTCCCCGGTCGCCAGGGAGGTCTTCGACGAAACGAGGTCGGCCGAGGACGACTCGTTCACGATAACGATCTGTCACGATTGGACGGTCGTCTGCGACGAATACTACGCATCCGAAGTTCCGGAAGCGTTCGAATATGGTGCCGTGGGCCACAACGTCGATGAAAACGAACTGTACACGATAATCGAAGACGACGGGGAGGCGTACCTGCTTCAGACGGGTGCTTTGGGACACGGCGACGGATGGGACCTGTCGGGTCTCCCGCTCATGGTTCTTAGCTCTCTGATGGTGTTGCTGGTTTCCGGCGCTCTTCTCCACAACACGATCAGGCCGCCGAACTCCGACGGAGACGGATTCGTCTCCCATGACACGATTTTCGGGTCGTTGATCGGCCTCTTCGCGCTCGCCGTTCCCTACCTTCACATGGGAGACGTACTCACCGTTCAGCAGTCTCGTGTGTTGATCGTTGGGGTCGTCGCCGTCGGGCTCCCGGTGTATTATTTGAGGAGTAGATAGCGAACGTTCCGTTGGTCTCAGAGTCGCCTGCGCGGAAGGGGGTTCCATCCGGCTTCGTCGAATTCCCACTCTTCGGATGTCGCTCCACCGCAACTGCTGGGCACTGAGAGCTGCTAATGGGACGGGTGTTTCGTGGGTGATCGGAGTGATAAGAATGGGATCGTTGCTGGGGCGGTGAACACTTCCAAAGCCCCAGCCGGCTCCGGTCGAGGGCCTCGCTGTGCTCCTCGCTCACTTCGTTC
>NZ_NHPJ01000021.1 GCF_002252985.1 Halorubrum halodurans
TCGACGAACGACTCGGTGTCGCCGTGGTGGTACAGTTCGGTGTTGATACACGCCACGCGGTCGGCGCGGTCGGTGACGACGCCGATGTCGTGTTCGATCAACACGATCGTGATCCCGTCGTCGTTGAGCCGATCCAGGAGCGCGTAGAAGGCGTCCCGCGACTCGGCGTCGACGCCGACCGTCGGCTCGTCGAGCGCGAGCAGGTCCGCCTCGCTCGCCAGCGCCCGGGCGATGTACGCGCGCTGGCGCTGGCCGCCGGAGAGCTCGTTCATCAGTCGGTCCGCGAGGTCGGCGATGCCGACCGTCCCCATCGCGGCCGCGACCGCCTCCCGGTCCGCCTCGCCGAGCCGACCGTGACCGACGTGGGCGAACCGTCCCATCGTGACGCACTCGCGGACGGTGACCGGCATCGCGCCGCCGCGGTTCGTCGCCTGCTGGGAGACGTAGCCGATCCGGCTCCCGTCGTCGACCGCGTCGATCGGCCGGTCGAACAGCCGCACCGTCCCCTCGTCGGGGGCGTGAAGCCCCAACATGAGGTGGAGGAGCGTGGTCTTCCCGGAGCCGTTCGGACCGACGAGCCCCAGGAAGTCGCCGGCCTCGACCGTCAGCGAGACGTCTCTCACGGCGACGGTGTCGCCGTACGCGAACGTCACGTCCTCGAGTTCGATGACCGGGTCCACTGTGTGCCCCGACGTTGCGTCCGCCGAAGGTTTAGCTCTTCCATTCGGGGCGACGACCCGATCGGCCCCGACGACCTGATCCGTCTCCATCACTCCGCGCCGAGCGCGCGTCCGAAGGCGGGGACGTTGACCTCGAGCATCTGCTCGCGGTAGCCGTACCCAGCCTCGTTCCACTCGCGAGTCGACCCCCCCGCCGGCGTCACCGCCATCGTCTCCGTGGCGCCGCTGTTCTCGACGATCGTCTCCGCGAGGTTCGTCGAGGCGAACCGGTCGTACAACACCACGTCGATGTCGTTGTCGTCGACGACCGCGATCGTGTCGGCGATGTCGCTGCCGCTCGGCTCGTTCTGTGGCGACACGCCGACCGGCGAGTGGACCTCGAAGCCGTACCGCTCGGCGAGGTACTGGAACGAGTCGTGACCCGCGAGGACGACCACGTCCCGCTCGGCGGCCTCGACGGTGGCGGCGAACGCCTCGTCGACCTCGTCGAGTTCCGCGTTGTACGCCTCGGCGTTCGCCGCGTAGTCGTCGGCGTTGTCGGGGTCCGCCTCGCCCAGTCCGGCCGCGATCGTGTCGACGACGTCCTTCGCCAGGATCGGATCGACCCAGACGTGCGGGTCGATCTCGCCCTCGTGGTCGTGCTCGGCGTCGGTCTCGCCGCTGTGATGGCCCTCGTGGTCGTGCTCGGCGTCGGTCTCGCCGCTGTGATCGCCTCCGTCCTCGCCCGCGTGCTCGTCCTCGTGTTCCCCGTCGTGTGACTCCCGGCCGTGGTCCCACGCGAGCAGTCGCTCGTCGAGGTCGCGTAGGCCGTCGATGACGGCCACCTCCTCGTAGTCGGACTCGAGCGTCGACGCGAGGTCCTGTGCCCACGTGAACTCGGGACTGTCGAAGTAGACGAACACGTCGCTGGCGGCCACCTCGGCCGTGAGCGTCCCGCTCGGCTCCCAGCCGTGGCCGAGCTGTCCCACGTCGACGGGGTTCGTGAACGTCGCGTGGTCGCCGGCCACCTGGCTCGCCCAGTCGTGGAGCGGGAAGAACATCGCGTAGCCGGAGTCGACCCCGCCGTCTCCCCCGCCGTTCGTCGTTCCGTTCCCCGATCCGTCGCCCGTGCCGGTACATCCCGCGAGGGATCCGGCGAGGCCCGCGCCGAGGAGTCCCGCGCTCCGCCGCACCACCGATCTCCGTGTGTCGCTCATACCGATCGATAGCTCGGGTTAACACAAAAGCGTTGTTATTTCACAAGATAGAATTAATAACGGAGGCGGACGGGCGTCGAGGGGTCACCGAGGTCCGCCGGATCGGCCCGTCGCTACCCGTCGAAGGCCCGCTCCAGGGCGTTGACGCGGGCCGTCCACGTCTCCCTGGAGAGCCGCGCCTCGGGAGCGAACGTCTCGTAGGCGTGGTACGCGCCGGGCCAGAGGTGGAACTCCGTCTCGACCCCGCCGGCGAGCAGCCGCTCCGCGTAGGCCCGCGTCTCGTCGCGGAAGACGTCGTGGGTCCCGATGTCCAGGTACGTCGGCGGCAGCCCCGAGAGGTCCTCGACCCGGCCGGGCGCGGCGTACGGCGGGAGGTCGTCGTCGCCGCTCGACTCGCCGAGGTACGCCTCCCAGGCCCGGACGTTCATCTCCCGGTCCCAGATGCCGACGTCGGTCACCTGCTCGCTCGACTCGGTGGCGTTCCGGTCGTCGAGCATCGGGTAGATCAGGTGTTGGTGACACAGCGCGGGGCCGTCCTCGTCTCGCGCGCGAAGCGCCACGGCGGCCGAGAGCCCGCCGCCCGCGCTCTGGCCGCCGATCGCGATCCGGGAGGGGTCCACCCCGAGGTCGTCGGCGTTTCCCGCGACCCACTCGAGCCCGGCGTAGCAGTCGTCGACGGGGGTCGGATACGGGTGCTCGGGCGCGAGCCGGTAGTCGACCGAGACCACGACGCAGCCGACCTCGTCGACGAGCCGCTCGCAGGTCGGGTCGTCCTGGTCCAGATCGCCCAACACCATGCCGCCGCCGTGGATCCAGTAGACGCACGGCAGCGGTCCCGCCGCGTCGACCGGGCGATAGATCCGCAGCGGGAGGTCGGCGGATCCCGGTCCGGCGACGGTTCGGTCCTCGGACTCGACGCCGGGACGCTCGGGTGCCTCCGCCAGCATCGCCTCCATCAGCTCCGTCATGCGGTCGCGCGTGGCGGGCAGGTCGTCGAAGTCCACGACGTTCGCGAGGAGGAACTCGTCCGGGATCTCCTCGAGAGCGGCCGCCAGCTCCGGATCCATCGGGGGCAATTCTCGTGCCATGGTACCGATCGGCACGCCGGCGCGATAAACATCAGGATCGATCGGGAGGGTGCCGCGACGACCCGGCCGAGTGGCGGCTCCGTCAGAGGCCACCCCCGCGGGTACCGGCTCCGTCGGGCTACGACTCCGTCAGGTCCACGACCGTCGCGTCCGCCAGGTCGGCGAGCCGGTCGGGAGCGATCGGGAACACGGCGCTCGGGGTTCCCGCCGCCCCGTACACCGTCTCGAACGTCTCGAGGGTCGGATCCATCACCGTCGGGACCGCCTCGTCGTGACAGATCGGCGGGACGCCGCCGATGCTCCAGCCGACGACCTCGCGGATCCGTTCGGGGTCGCCCATGGAGGCGGACGACGCGCCGAAGTGGTCGGCGACCGCGTCCAGGTCGAGGCGGTTCGCGCCGCTCGTGATCGCGGCGACGAGGTCGCCGCCGGAGAGCGAGACGACGATGGTCGAGGCGATCGCCGCCGTCTCACAGCCCACCGCGTCCGCCGCGGCCGCCGCCGTCTCCGTGCCCGCGTCGAACTCCAGGACCTCGACGTCGACGCCGTACCGGTCGTGCGCCCGCTCCCCGAACTCCGAGGCTCGCTGATGCATGCCGGATCCCGCGCAGTCGCGCGGTATCAACCCTCGGAATGCGGTGAACGTCGGACGATCCCGAAGGCGTCGCCGCGGCCGCGACCTCACCGCAGGCGCGACCTCACCGCGTCCGCAACTCGTCCTTGTCCTTGATCACGCGGGCGTCGCCCTCCCCGGACGTGACCTCGTTGACGAGGTCGTAGAGGTCGTTCTGGAGCCCGGCGGGGAAGGTCAACACGCCGACCCACGAGCCGTCGTTCTGCCACTCCTCGCGCTCTAAGTCGCCGAACTCCCGGACCTTCGCCTGCCCGGACCCGGCGTAGTCGGCGGGCAGTTGGACCGCCATCGTCACCTCCTCGAACCGGATGGGGATGACGGGCCGGAGCGCGTCGAGGGCGTCGTCGACCTGGTTCTCGACGGGCTCCATCGGGTCGATCTGGAAGCCCGCCTCCTCCAGCGCGCGCTCGATCCGCTCCGGCGGATGCGGCGAGTCGTCCATCTGCGGGTTCACGGCGTTTCGCGTGATCGTGTTCACGAGCTGTCTGTGCTTTCGCTCCTGCATCTCCTCGCGCTGCTCGGCCGTGATCTGGATCTCGCCGTCCTCGACCACCTGCGGGATGATCTCCAGCGGGTCGGTGGTCCCGAAGACGGTCTCGAGATCCTCCTCGGCGGGTCTATCCCCCCGCGAGGCGTTCTCGAAGACGTCCTCGGCGGCGATCACCTCCTCCAGGTCGCCCTCGAACTCCCCGCGTTTCATCGCCAGCGCGGCGTCGGGGTCGATGAGGACCTCGAACCGCTCCCCGTGTGACTCCAGTCTGGCGGTCACCGCCTCGTCGAGTGATATCATACGTGACGGTACTCCCCCCGCAGTAAAAAGCCTCCCGCGCTGCGGCCGGCGGCGACCGGCCGGCGGAGAGCCGTCTCCGGGACGCGCTCGGGCGCGGCGGGACGACGGCGACCGACCCCGAACGGCCGTGACGGCGTGCGCGGCGGGCGGCTACTCCCACCCCTCGCGACACGCCTCGCTACAGAAGTGCCGTCGTTCGACCGTTCCCTCGTCGACCCACGTCACCGTCCGTCTGCCGGCGCCGAGCGCGGGCTTCCCGCAGGACGCACACCGGGGCGCGGACGCCTCGTCCTCCTCGCCGAGATCGGATGTCGGGTCCACCATGGCCGTCCGTGGGCTCGCGGCCACTTGAACCCGCGAAGCGCGGCAGTTCTGGCCGCCCGGATCCGACCCGGCCGCCGGCCCGGTCCCGCGCTCGCCGCGGGCTCACTCGGCGCGCGCGGTCGGGTGTGCGACGTCGAGTTCGGCGTTCGCGTCCGGGTGGTCGACGGTCCGTTCGCGGCCGTCCGGCCAGCGCACGACGACGCGTTCCGGCGCCGCGTCCCCGAGTCCGAAGTGTGCGACCGGCTCCGTCTGACAGAGGTAGCCGCCGCCGGCGTCGATCACCCGGCGCTGGGTCCGGCCGTCGGCGTGGAGCCGGACGGTCGCCCCGCGGGCCGGCGCGCCCTGCGAGGTCGTCGGACGGACGCGGATCCAGTCGTTGTCGGCCGCGGCCGGCGCGGCGTACACCGAGATCGGCTGGGCGGCCACCTCGCCGTGGACGACGACGAGCTCGAGGGCCCCGTCGCCGTCGAGGTCGGCGGCGACCGCGCCCGTGCCGAACCCCGTCGACTCGGCCGCCGCCCCGACGTCGCCGGCGACCCACCGCGGGTCGTCGCGGTCGCCCGCGGGGCCGACCCGCTCGAAGAGCCGGCTGGCCTCCCCGAAGCCGTTACAGAACAGCTCCTGTCTCCCGTCGTTGTCGAAGTCGGCGGCGACGACCGACCGGACGCCCTCCGCCGCGCGAAGCGCCGAGGGGGCGACGTCGCGGTACTGCCCCTCGGCGTCGGGTCTGAGCAGCCGGCTGTGGCCCTCCCAGTTGCCGACCGCGAGCGCGAACGAGTCCCCCTCGTCGACCAGCGCGACGCCGCGCGCGTCGCCCGCGGGGTCGGCGAGGTCGGGCCCGCCGTCGACCACCTCGTAGTGGCCGCCCTCGTTGCGGAACAGCCGGTTCGGTCCGGCCTCGACGCCGACGAACAGGTCGGTGCCCGCCGAACAGAGCGGGCCGGGGAGCAGCGACCGGCAGCCGTCCTCGACCGCCAGCCCGACCGCGTCGGCCATGTCGGAGGCCTCGCCGTCGTCGCCGAGCTCGTAGAACGCGAGCGGCGCGCCGTAGCTGGCGACGGCGACGCCGTAGCGGCCGGTGCCGAGCCGGTCGAGCGCGGCGACGGAGCGGCCGGCCCGGAAGTTGAGCCGGTCGGCGTTGACGGGCAGCGCGAAGGTGTCGGTCCACCGGTACGTGTCCGCCTCCAGCCGGTCGAGGAGGAGGTCCGAGTCGCCGGCGACGCCGACGCTGTTGGCGCAGTTGTGGACGTAGATCTCCTCGCAGCCGTCCGCGTCGACGTCGGCCGCACACACGCCCATCGCGTGTCTGTCGCCGTCGGCGACGATCCCGCACGCGGTGTCGGTGAACCGCCCCTCCCCGTCCGCGTCGCGGGCGTACAGGCGGTTCGGCTCGCCGTAGCCGGCGACGAAGACCAGCGGCCCGTCCCGGCCGGGCGTCACGGCCACGCCGTACCCGCGGACCGGGTCGGCGTCGGCCAGGAGGTCGGAACGGTCCGCGAACATGACCGCCCGTCACCGCCCAGGGGTAATGAACGCACGGGTTGGCCCCCTCCCCGAAGCCGTTATGCGATCGCTCGATTCCGCCCCGGCGTCACCCGGCCGGAGTCGACAGGTTTCGCCTGATGTATCGGCTGATTGCGCCGAGACGGTCCGGGTCGAACGTCCAGATCCCGTGCCAGAGACGCGGCTCCGTCTCCACCGCCAGCAGACCGACCCCGCCGTTGACCCCGCGGTCGAGGTCGGTCGCCGCGTCCACGGCCGCCGGACCGCCCGGCGGCTCGAACACGACGAACCAGCCGTCCGTGAAGTCGCTCGAGCGGCCGCCGTGGACCGTGGCCTCGAGCCCGGTCGGCGGGTCGTCGGGCACGCCGTAGAGGTGGGCGTCGATCCCCCCGGCGGCGACGCGTTCGTACACGCGCCGCGTACCCAGCTCGTCCTCCAGCCGGGAGAGCCGCTGGAACGACGACCGGAGCGTCCCGCCGCCGGCCGCCAGCGCGACGCGCTCGATGAACCGCGAGATGGTGATCAAAAGCAGCTTCTGCCGGTTCGACTCGGGATAGCCGCGCAGGGTGAACACCGTGTCGTCGAGCCCGGTTATCACCGGCGGCAGCTCGAGGGCCTCGGGCGCACGCGTCCCGGTGATGTACAGATCGGAGTTCACGAACAGGATCGCGTCGCCGAGCGCCTCCAGCGTCGAGCCCGCGAGTACCTCGTCGTCGCCGTCGAGCAGCAACACGAGGTCCTCGGCGTCCGCGAGGCGGTCCCCCTCGAACGGGACCCCGTCGTGGCCGCGGAGCGTCCCGACGTCGAGACCGCCGTCGCCGAACCCGTTCGGTCCGACCCCGCTCCGCTCGATGGTTCTCCGATCGGTCACGCGGACGGCGTCGTCGCCGAACGTGTCGACGAGCATGTCCTGAACCGGGTCCGGGTCGGTTCGGTTGATGACGACGATCGAGCGCTCCGCGCTCTCGAAGCGATCGACGAGCTGCCCCAGGGTCACGATACCCGATCCAGCCGGCTCCCGAAAATAAACGTTCGTCCGTCGTTATCGCGTCTGAAAACGAGAGGAACCGACCTACGCCACGACCGTCTCCTCGAGCAGCTGGAGCGGGTGTTCGATCTCGTAGCCGGTACCGTGTTCCATCTGCATCGCGCAGGTCGGACACTCCGTCATCCCGACCTCGCCGTCGGCGTCCTCCATGTGTTCGAACATCTCCTCGCCGATCTGCATCGACTTCTCGTACTTCTCGCTCTTCCAGCCGTAGGTCCCCGAGATACCCGAACACGAGTCGCCCACGTCCTCCAGTTCGACGCCGTCGACGTCGCGGAACGTCTCGACCGCCTGCCGGGCGAGCCCCTGGTTGCGGGCGTGACACGGCGCGTGGTACGCGAACGACCGGTCGTCCTCGGGGCGCGCGTCCGCCAGCGCCCCGTCCAGGTCCTCGTGGATCCGGAGGTACTCCAGCGCCTCGAAGGTGTGATCGGAGACGTCCTCGATGCCGTGGATGTCGAACAGCTCGGGGTACTCCTGCCGGAGCGACATCGAACAGGAGGTACACGACGCTATCACGTCCGCGCCGTCGCCGATCGCCTCGATCAGGTTCTCGACGTTGGTCTCGGCGTGCCGGCGGGCGTCCTTCAACATCCCGTTGGCGAACATCGGCGTGCCCGAGCACTTCTGGGGCGGCACCAGCACCTCGTAGCCGAAGTGCTCGTACACCCGGACCATCGCCTTGCCGACCTCCGGCGTGTTGTAGTTGGAGTAACAGCCGTGGAAGTACGCCACGCGCTTGTCCGGGTTCTCGACCTGCGCGCCGCCGCGGTCGCGCCACCACTCGCGGAACGTCGTCGTCGCGAACTCGGGGAAGTCGCGCTCCTTGGGGATCCCGAGCAGCTTGTCCATCGCCCAGCGGGCGGGGCCGAAGTTCATCGCGAACGAGGAGAGCCGCGGGACCACGCTCGCCAGCCGCGCCGAGGTCCGGTAGTTCGCGAGGATGCGATTGCGGACGTACTCGACGGAGAGCTTCTCCATCTGCTCCTCGACGAACTGGCCGCGCGCCTCGTTGTGCATCTGCGAGAGCGGCACGGAGGAGGGGCAGGCGTCGTCACACCGCATACAGTTCGAACAGGAGGTGATCGACTCGTCGATGTCGTGGTCCTCCTTCCGCTTGAGCCGCCACTGTTCGGGCCCCTGGAACTTCGGACCGGGGAACTCGTCGTCGACCTCCGCGACCGGACAGGAAGTGTCACAGGACGTACACTTGTAACAGGAGTCCGCTCCGTCGCGGAGGTCGAGGTCGCCCTCGGGGAACACGTCGATCGGGTCGTAGGCGTCGGGGTCGAGCTCGGTCGAGTCGCTGCCGCCGGTCGCGCTCTCGACGCCCCCGTCCGTCGCGGGTCGCGGCGCGTCCGTCGCGTCCGGCTCGGCCGGCCCGTCCGCCGCGGACGACCCCGCGGAGTCGCTCCCGGCGGCCCCCGCCCCGTCCCCGTCGTCGGGGACGAATATCGCCGGCCGCTCGTCGCGGCCGATCTCCGGGACGGTCGGCTGCGGCGTTCCGTCGGTTCCCCCGCAGCCGCACCCGCCGTGTGGTTCGTCGGTCCCCTCCGCCTCGTCGTCGTTCTCCATGTGTCGTGTCATTGTCGAACCTCCCGTGCCGCCTCCCGGCCCGCCACGAGGCCGGTCGCGAGCGAGACGCCGCTCGCGGATTTCTCCCGTGCCACGTCCGCGCCGCCGACGACCGCGCCGGCGACCCGGACGTTCCCGTACGCCACCTCGCCGCTCTCGTCGAGCGGCCGCAGCCGCTCGTCCGGCCGCACGCCGAACCGCGCGTACGGCTGCTCGCCGAACGCGTCGTCGACGAACCACTCGTAGCGGTCCGCCGGCTGCGGGACGTGTAAGTCGAGGACCGGCTCGCGGACGCCGTCGCGGTCCGAGTCGAGCCCCTTGCCGACCAGCCCGCCCGTCGCGAGCACGACCGCCTCCGCGCCGTAGGGCACCTCGCTGCCCTTTCGGTCCATCACGAGGTGGTCGATCCGGTCGCCGTCCCCGTCGCCGCCGCTTCCGCCGCCCCCGTCGGCGTCGACCTCGTATCCCACCGCGGGCGTCCCGGTCTCGAACCGGACCCCCGCGTCGTCGAGCGCGTCGTACAGCAGGTCCTCGAGGCGGAGACCGGGCAGGCTCGGCGGCCCCATCGGTATCTCGAAGACGTCCGCGCCGAGCCGGTCGGCGAGCTCCGCGCGCACCTCCGCCGGGTGGTCGTCGCCGAGGAACGCCGGGAAGCCGACCCGCTCGACGCGGTCGACGCCGCCCTCGCCGTCGACCACGTCGTGGAGGTGCGGGCCGACCGCCTTCGCGAGCGCCTCGCGGGCGGGCGTGCCGTCGATCGGCTCGTCGCGGTCGAGCGCCTTCGCGAGGCGGGTGATCTTCGCGTCCGCGCGGAACGCCTCCGCGAACTCCACCTCCGCGCCGGCGACGTCGAAGGGGACGCCCGCCGCCGCGAGCCGGTCGGCGAACGTCCGCGCGTCGTACTCCGTGAGCGACCGGAACCCCACGATCAGCGCCGGGCGGTCGTCGCTCGCGATCCCCGCCGCGGCCGACGCGGGGTAGCGGGCGGTGGGCTTGACGCTGCCGCCGAAGGTCGGGACGAGGGCGTTCCGGTCGGTGTGTCCGCCGAGGTACGCGTCGCCGACGAGGTCGTCGAACAGGTCGAGTCCCTCCCGCAGCGCGTCCGCGCCGACGAGCCGGTACGGGTGGTCCTCGGGGAGCCGATCGATCGCCTCGAAGGGGTCGGCGAGCGGCCCCTCCGGGTCCGGCCACTCGTCGGGGTCGAGGTTCCGGCCCGCGGTCGGCGGCCCCTCGCGCAGCGGCTTCGCCGGCTCGGTCGCGGGGAGGTAGCCGAGCGCGTCGATCAGCCCGGAGGCCTGCCGCAGGGTGCTCGCCTTGTGCGAGACGAGCCGCGTGTCGGCCCCCTCGCGGGCGGCCGCGATCGCGGCCGTGATCCCCGCGATCCCGCCGCCGACGACGAGGACCTCGCTATCGATCGCCATGCCCGCCCCCGTCGGTCGCCGCGACGCCCGCGGCCGGGTCGTCCGACGTCGAGCCGTCGCCCGCGGAGCCGCCGCCCGGCTCCACACCCGCGTCGAACGCGCCGAAGTCGACGTCGGCGTCCGTCGTCGCGGGGTCGCCGTCGCGGTTCATCGTGGTGGCGTGGAGCAGGTGGTTCAACATCGCCTGCGAGAGCTGCCGGCCCCACAGCGCGTGCCGCTGGCCCT
The DNA here is from genome assembly GCF_002252985.1 of Halorubrum halodurans. Taxonomy (GTDB): domain Archaea; phylum Halobacteriota; class Halobacteria; order Halobacteriales; family Haloferacaceae; genus Halorubrum; species Halorubrum halodurans. The sequence goes on from NZ_NHPJ01000021.1 coordinate 10,485, forward strand.
TCCAGCGCTCCTGGTAGAGCTCGTCCTCGGCCTCGCGCGCGACGGGCTCGGGGTACTCCCCCGCCAGTTCCGACGCGATGCGATGGGTACAGAAGCCGCCCTGGCAGTTCCCCATGGAGGCGCGGGTCCGCAGCCGGACCGCGTTGAGGTCGGAGCCGGCCTGTTCGATCCCGTCTCGAACCTCCGCGCGCGTGACCCCCTCGCACTCGCAGACGACGGGGTTGGGGTCGGTGCCGGAGAGGACGTCGTCGGTGCGCGATCCGAGCCGCTGGGCGGAGCGGCGGCCGATCGGCGAGCGGATGCCGAACTCCTCCATGTAGTCGCGGAGGACGCTGAAGTCCTCGGAGCCGGGAAGCGGCGCGTCGGCGGTGTCGCAGTCGGCGTCGTACTCGAGCTTCTCGCAGACGTGGTCGGTGATCGACTCCGCCATCATCCGGTAGGTGGTGAGCTTCCCGCCGACGATGCTCGTCATGCCGGGGAGGTCGTCGCGCTCGGCGTGATCGAGGAGGAAGTAGTCGCGCGTGATGTCGGTGGGGTCGTCGGTGCCGGTTCCGGGCGGCTCGTAGAGGGGTCTGACGCCCCAGAACGACCGGAGCGTGCGGGCGTCCTTCAGCGCGGGCACCAGCTCCGAGAGCGTCTCGATCATCAGGTCGACCTCCCACTCCTCCTCCGGGTAGTCCTCGGGGTCGTCGACCTCCTCGTCCGTCGTTCCCAGGATACAGGCGGTCTCGTGGGGGACGACGATGTCGGCGTCGCCCTTCGGTCGACAGCGGTTGATCACGGTGTCGACCTGCCGGGTGTTCATCACGGTCATGACGCCCTTCGACGGGCGGACCTCCACGTCGACGCCGGCCATCTCGCCGAGCTGTCCGGCCCACGCGCCGGTGGCGTTGACGACGTAGCGCGCGCGGATCTCCTCGGTCGTTCCCGGCTCGCGGTGGACGCGCTTGCCGGGGCCGCTGTCGTGTTCGATCTCGACGCCGACGACCGCGCCGTCCTCGACGAGCACGTCCGTCACCTCGGCGTGGGTCTCGACGCGCGCGCCGTGCTCGCGGGCGTCGGCGGCGTTGGCGACGCAGAGTCGGAAGGGATCGACGGCCCCGTCGGGGACGACGATGGCCTTCTCCACGTCGCGCGCGAGGTACGGCTCGCGGCGGCGCGCCTCCTCGCCGTCGATCACCTCCGCGGGGATGTCACACGCGCGACAGCCCTCGAGCTTCTCCTGGAAGTACTCCTCGTCGTCCTCGGGCCGCTTGACGAACATGCCGCCCGTCTCCTCGACGCAGTGGGAGGCGATGTCCCGGAGCACCCGGTTCTCCTCGATACACTCGCGCGCGCTCTTCTGGTCGGAGACGGCGTATCTCCCGCCGCTGTGAAGGAGCCCGTGCATCCGCCCGGTCGTCCCGTGCGTGAGGTTCCCCTTCTCGACGAGGACCGCGTCGAGCCCCCGCCTCGCGAGGTCCCGTATCACGCCGCAGCCGGTCGACCCCCCACCGACGACGACGACGTCCACTTGATCGTCCATGTCGTAGGGCTTGGACCGGGATCACTTTACTTTATCTCCTAAGCAGACCCGATCATAACTATCAGGGATAGTCATCACCACCTGTCGTCGATGCTACCCATTGATTTATATACTACCTTTTTTATGACGCGTTCCATCCGGATTTTAACGGGGAGATTATTATGGTAGTACATTATGTTCACGAATGGCGTGGTGGCTTCCGTGAAGATATGCCGTGGCGACGACGACGGCGACCCCGCGTTCCCGGTCCGTGGCCCGACGGACGGCCCGGACGCGACGGTTCGGGGCGGGGAAGGGACGGGATTCGGTTCCGGAGTCGACCGGGGCGCGGACCGTGACGTCGTCGGTGCGGCCGGACCAGCGCCGCAGGAGGGATCCAACACATGACACAGTACGTCGGTGCGATAGACCAGGGGACGACCGGGACCCGCTTCATGGTGTTCGACCACGGCGGGCAGGTCGTCGCGAACGCCTACGAACAGCACGAACAGATCTACCCCAATCCGGGCTGGGTCGAACACGACCCGATCGAGATCTGGGAGAACACCCAGCAGGTCGTCCTCGACGGCCTCGAGGACGCCGGATTGGAGGCGAACCAACTGGACGCGATCGGGATCACGAACCAGCGCGAGACCACGATCGTGTGGGACCGCGAGACCGGCAAGCCGGTCCACAACGCCCTCGTCTGGCAGGACCGCCGGACGACCGATCGGGTCGAGGAGCTCCAGGACGCGGGAATGGTCGAGGAGATCCGCGAGAAGACCGGCCTCGAGGCCGACGCCTACTTCTCCGCGACCAAGACCGAGTGGATCCTCGACAACGCCGAGCCGCTCAAGATGTCGAGCTCTCGGGGCCGCGACCTCCGCGACCGCGCCGAGGACGGAGAGCTGCTCATGGGCACGATCGACTCGTGGCTCATCTACAACCTCACGGGCAACCACATCACGGACGTGACGAACGCGTCCCGGACGATGCTGTACAACATCCGGGACCTGGAGTGGGACGACGAGCTCCTCGCGGAGTTCGACGTGCCGAAGGAGATGGTACCCGAGGTACGCCCCTCCTCCGACGAGGACTACTACGGCCACACGGACGCGGACGGCTTCCTCGACGAGGAGATCCCGGTCGCGGGCGCGCTCGGCGACCAGCAGGCCGCGCTCTTCGGGCAGACCTGCTTCGACGAGGGCGACGCGAAGAACACCTACGGCACCGGCTCCTTCTACCTGATGAACACGGGCACCGACGCCGTCGAGTCCGACCACGGGCTCCTGACGACGATCGGCTTCCAGATGTCCGGCGAGCCCGTCCAGTACGCGCTGGAGGGGTCGATCTTCATCACCGGTGCCGCGATCGAGTGGCTCGAGGACGTCGACCTCATCAACAACGCCGCCCAGACCGCCGAGCTCGCGCGATCCGTCGACTCGACGGACGGCGTCTACATGGTTCCGGCGTTCACGGGGCTCGGCGCCCCGCACTGGGACGGCCGGGCCCGCGGCACCATCGTCGGGATGACCCGCGGCACGAGCAAGGAGCACATCGTCCGGGCGACGCTCGAGTCCATCGCGTATCAGACCCGCGACGTGGCGGAGGCGATGGAGGCCGACTCCGGCGTGGAGACGACGAGCCTCCGCGTGGACGGCGGCGCGGTGAAGAACAACTTCCTCTGTCAGCTCCAGTCCGACATCATCCAGACGGAGATCGCGCGCCCGGAGGTCGACGAGACGACCGCGCTGGGCTCCGCGTACGCCGCCGGACTGGCGGTCGGCTACTGGGACACCGTCGACGAGCTGCGCGACAACTGGCAGGTCGACCGCGAGTTCACGCCCGAAAAGGAGGCCGCGGAGGTCGACAAGCTGTACAGCCGCTGGGACGACGCCGTCGAGAAGTCGCTCGGCTGGGCACGGGACGACGAGGGGGACGAATAGATGAGCGCTGAGGTTTCGGCACTGCTCGCGTCGGGCGAGGTGCTCGCGCAGTGGAACGCCGGCTCGCTCAGTGCGGTCCTCGACGTGCTGCTCAGTCCGGGGATCTGGCTCGGCGCGGCCGCGGGCGGCGCGTTCGGCGCCGCCCTCGGGGCGCTCCCGGCGTTCATCTTCACCGGGTTCCTCGTCATCGCCGGCGTCTTCGGCGGCGACGCCGCCTCCGGGGCCGGCGTCGGCGTCGGCTTCGGACCCGTGTTCGGCCCGCACATCTCCTTCGCCGGCGGTGCGGCGGCGGCGGCGTACGCGGCGAAGAACGGGGCGATGGAGTCCGGCTTCGACTACCACAACGCGAAGGACATCGGCTTCGCGCTCGGGAGTCGTCCGGACATCCTCGCGGTCGGTGCCGGCTTCGGCGTGTTCGGCATCCTCCTCGAACAGACGCTCCGCAACCTGGCGATCCCGACCGACCCGATCGCCTTCACCGTCGTGGCCAGCGCGCTGGTCCACCGGCTGGTGTTCGGCTACTCGGTGATCGGCAACGTCAGCAGCAAGGCCAGCGGCTACTTCGACATGGGGCCGTTCGAGCGCGAGGAGATGCGCGAGTCCGGCGAGGTGCCGGGCGACGGCGACAAGGAGGGCAGCGACCGGCTCGCCGTCGAGCCGTGGCTGCCGAACATGTACAAGTGGTCACACGTCGCGGCCATCGGCGCGGTCGCCGGACTGGCGGCGTCGTACGCCGCGATACAGACCGGGAACGTGTTCCTCGGGTTCGGTATCAGCGCCGCGACGCTGCTGTTCCTGAACCTGGGCGTCGACCGGATCCCGGTCACCCACCACATGACGCTTCCCGGCGCGACCGCGTGGGCCGCGTTCACCGGCGCCGGATTCAGCCCGGCCATCGGGCTGGTGGCCGGCGCCGTGTTCGGACTGCTCGGCGCGGTCATCGGCGAGGCCTTCCAGCGCGTCTTCTACGCGCACGGGGACACGCACGTGGACCCGCCCGCGGCGGCGATCTTCATCACCTCGTCGATCCTCGCGGTGCTGGCGATCCTCGGCGTGCTGGGATCGATCTGGGTGCCCGGAACCTGATCCCGCGCCCCGATTTTTCACTCCGAGGGAAGCGCCGACGAAAGCATTACGTACGCGACACTTCCGGATATGACCCCGACCCCAACCGCGGTGATGAGCCCGTGACCGAAACCGAACACGACGATCGCGGCGAGCGAGACGGTCACCAGGGCGAGTCCGGCGGCGCCGTGATGGTACTCGCCCGTGGCGGGGTGTTCGCTCAGCGGCGTCCGGTCCGCCGCCGGGACGCGCATGCTCGCGTGGTACGGGACGTACAGCCGGGTGCCGATGCCGGCCGTCGCCGCGACGATGGAGGCGAACTGTACGTCACCGACGATCCGGTTCACGGCGAGAAAGAGACCGATAGCGACGAGCAACGCGATCGCCTTGCTCCGCTTGTCGGCGGCGACCACCGACTCGTGGAACGACGGTTCGGACATACGCCCGGAAAAGCGGGCGGGTGGGTTAAGCCTGTGGTCGAACCGCCGCCTCCGGCGGCCGACCGGACCGTCCGGGACCGGAGCGGCCCGGCACGGACGTATTTAAGCGTGGCCACGGACATCGTCGGACATGAACACGCTGGGGCTCGAGAGACGCGACGGGCGGAACCTGCTTCTGGTCGCCGCCGTCGTCACGCTCGTCATCGCGGCGACGTCCGAGGGACCGACCTGGGTCCGCCTCGTCGCCGGCGGGATCGGCGGCCTCGTCAGTTCCGTCGTCTTCGTGCTATCGACGCTCCTCATCAACCGGTACAAGCCGGACCACTGGTAGCGGCGAGCCGCCGGCGACCCCGTCGAACCGTCTCCGATTCGAGTCGGTTTTATCTCCGTACTCAGGAGGGGGTAGCGTGAACATCGACGACCGGATCGAGCGGCGGCTCGGATACGACACGGGGGCGGGCGTCTTCGTCGACTTCGACGCCGTCTCCCCCGTGTTCCACCTTGAGGCGCCGATCGGCCGGGGGCCGGCGCTCGAACGCCTCCTCGACGCGTTCAGTCCGGCCTTCTCCGGCGCGCTCCCGCCGAGCACCTACGTTCACGGTCCGAAGGGGAGCGGCAAGTCGGCGGTCGTCTCCGCCCTGTTCGCCCGCCTCACGACCCACAGCGGGCCGCCACAGGCGATCCAGACGTCGACGCGGGCGGTCGAGCCGACGCTGCCGGGGTTCGTCTACGTGGACGCCAGGCGTGCCTCCACCCGCTTCCGGCTCTACCACGACACGCTGGCGGCCGTCGGCGACGAGACGGTCCCCGACCACGGCATCGGGACCGACGACCTCGCCGAGTCGCTCCGGGACGCGGTCCGGAAGGGCCCCGACGTCGTGGTCGCGGTCGACCACACCAACGAGCCGGAGACGCCGAGCGCGTCGACGGTCGTCGAGTGGCTCACCGACGTGAGCGGCCACATCGTGCCGGTGTGTCTCGGCCGGGAGCCGCCCGAGGAGATCGAGTGGGATCCCGACGAGTCGGTGGCGTTCTCGCGGTACCGCCGGCACGTGCTCGTCGAGCTCCTGACGAGTCGGTGCTCGACGGGGCTCGGCCGCGACGCGCTCAGCCACGACCAGGTCCGCGAGATCGGCGAGTGGGCCTCCGGCGACGCCCACGACGCGCTCGCCGCCATCGCGGGCGCGGCCATCCGCGCCGAGCGGGCGGGCGTCTCGACCGTTCGGGCGGCCGACGTCGACGCGGGGATCGAGGAAGTGCCGAAGCCGTGCGTCACGCTGGGGCGCGTCCTCTCGCTCTCCGAGAGTCGCCGCCGGCTCCTCTACGAGCTCGTGACGCTGCCCGAGTCGGACCGGTCGTCCGTGAGCGCCGCGACGGAGACGATCGCCTCGCGGCGGCGCGTGGACCTGTCGGCGTCGACGGTACGGCGCGTGCTCTACGAGCTCGCGGACGCCGGGCTGCTCGATCGGGTGACGGTACAGCGGAGCGACGGCAAGGGGCGGCCGCCGAGCCGGCTCGTCCCGCGGTTCCCGACGCTCGTCTACCGCGAACTGTTCGACCGGTCGGCTCGCGCCTGAACCGCCGCCCCGCCCTCCGTCTCGACGCCGCGCTCCGCCGAACGGAAGACAGTTGCCTCCGCGGTGCCGGAGACTCCCGCATGGTTCCGCCCCTCGCGCTCGACATCGACGGGACGCTGACGACGCCGGACGGCCGCCTCGACGCTCGAGTCTTCGAGCTGTTGCCCGACTGGGAGGCCCCCGTGGTGCTCGCGACCGGCAAGGCGTTCCCCTACCCCGTGGCGCTCGCGGGGTTTCTCGGCCGCGACGCGACCGTGATCGCGGAGAACGGCGGGGTCGTCCACGTCGACGACGAGACGACGATCCTCGGGGACCCCGCGAGCGCGCGCGCCGTGGTCGAGACGTTCCTCGAGCGCGGCGGCGACCTGGGCTGGGGCGGGGACGAGACGGTGAACCGGTGGCGCGAGACGGAGGTGGCGGTCTCCGTCGACGCGGACGAGGCGCTGTTGCGCGAGATCGCCGCGGCAGCCGGGGACGTGGAGGTCGTCGACACCGGCTACGCGTTCCACGTCAAGTCGCCGGACGTGAGCAAGGGCGAGGGGCTCGCGCGGGTCGCCGAGGCACTCGATCTCGACCCGGACGAGTTCGTCGCAGTCGGCGACAGCGAGAACGACGTCTCGACGTTCGAGGTCGCCGGGGACTCCTACGCCGTCGCCAACGCGGACGAGGCGGCGACCGCGGCGGCCGACGTCGTCCTCGAGACGGGGTACATGGACGGCACCGCGGCGGTGCTGGAGGCGTTGCGGGCGGGGCGGGAGCCGTGATCCGCGGTCAGCGGTAGGGGTATCGTCCGGTCGCGCCGCACTCGCGGCAGCGGACGACGACACGGCCGGGACCGAGCCGGACCCGGCTCGTCTTCCCCGGTCGGAGGTACACGTCGCAGTCGTCGCAGGTCTTCCGCTCGAACTCGCGGGGGACGCCACAGCGGTTCCGCTCGGCGATCCGCCTCGCGAGGCGGACGTACTCCCGCGCGCGGTCGTACTCGTCGTCGACGACCGCCTCGCGGGCGAGTCCGAACAGTCGATCGATCCGCTCTTCGGGGATCCCCATGCGCACCCGGTGGCCCCCCGTCGCAAAGGGGTTGTCGTCCGCGGCCGGACCCCTTCGACGCCGTCCCGAGCCGCCCGGACCGGAGCCCTCGTATCGCCCCGCCCCACCGACCCGCATCCTTTTTGAACGGTCCACGCCAATCCGCCTCCATGAAGGAATCCCTGATGGACGTGATCTGCTGTCCGCTCGACAAGGCCGACCTCGAACTCGACGTCGACGAGCGGGACGACGAGGAGATCCTGGAGGGGACGCTCACGTGTACCGAGTGCGACGAGGTCTACCCGATCGAGGACGGGATCCCGAACCTCCTCCCGCCGGACATGCGCGAGGAGGAGGAAGAAGCGGCGGCCTGAAGAAGCGGCGGCCTGAAGAAGCGGCGGCCTGAAGCAGGCGGCGGCCTGAGCCGGAATACTCGCGGGTACCGGTGGATCCGAGACCGTCCTCTCGTTCCCTCGAATGGAGGACCCCGTGGAACACGACGGGAGTTCACTTCGGCGTCGGGGAGGTGAACAGGTGAGTAGAATCCGCGTGCTAATGGGACGGGTGTT
>NZ_NHPJ01000140.1 GCF_002252985.1 Halorubrum halodurans
GCCGGCGGCGGAGCCGCCGGCGACGCCACCGCTCGGGCGATCGCTTGCCCCTTCACCTGGCTGTGCCATCCAGCGTGACTACTCGCCGAGCGCCTCGACGACGGAGACGAAGGGGACGCCGGCGCGGTCGGCGGTGACCCGGTCGCTCTCGGAGTCGCCGACGAAGACGGCGCGCTCCGGCTCGACGCCGAGCGCGTCGACCGCCGCCAGCAGCGACTCCGGCTCGGGCTTGCGGGTCTCGGCGGTGTCGCGGCCGACCACGGCGTCGACCGCCCCCTCGATGCCGTGCGTCTCGAGGGCGATCCGGCAGGCCTCCTCGCAGTTGAGCGAGCAGACCGCCGCGGGACGGTCGGCGGCGTCCGCGGCGAGGCGCTCGCCGAGCGGCAGCAGGACCGACTCGCGCGCGCCGACCCGCTCGTGATCGGCGATCGTCCCGTGGACGACGCCCTCGATGTCGTAGTCGGCGGCGGCGTCGAGCAGCGACCAGAGGTCGTCCGTCGGCGCGATCAACGCGCGTTCGGCGTAGGCGGCGACGACGTCGTCGGCGACGGCGTCCCAGTCGACCGCGAGTTCGAGGAGGGTGCCGTCGAGGTCGTACACGATCGCGTCGGCCGCGTCGAGGGCGGTCGTCATCGTGTGTCGAAGACGCCCCGAGCGATGACTTCCTTTTGGATCTCCGTCGTCCCCTCGTAGATCTCCGTGACCTTCGCGTCGCGGTAGAACCGCTCGACGTCGTACTCGCGGGTGTAGCCGTAGCCGCCGTGGATCTGGACCGCCTCGTTCGTCACCGACGTCGCGGCCTCGCTCGCCCGATACTTCGCCCGCGCGGCGGCGACGCGGGCGTCCTCGCCCGCCTCGGCCTTCCTCGCCGCCTCCCGGACGAGCAGCCGCGCGGCGGCGACGTCCGTCGACATCTCCGCCAGCTTGTGGCGGATGGACCCGATCTCCGAGAGCGGCTCGCCGAACTGCTCGCGTTCTCCGGCGTACTCGCGTGCCGCCTCGAGGGCGGCCCGCGCGACGCCCACGGCCTGCGCCGCGATGCCGATCCGGCCGCCGGTCAGGACCTCCAGCGCGGCCGCGAGCCCCCGTCCCTCCGGAGTCAGTCGGTTCGCTTCGGGGATCCGACAGCCGTCGAACGTGATCGGCGTCGTGTCGGAGGCGCGCAGACCGAGCTTCTCCTCCTTCGAGCCGACCTCGAACCCCTCGGTGTCCGCCGGAACGAGGAACTGGGTGATCGAGTCGGGGTCGTCGGGGTCGACCTTCGCGAAGACGACGGCGACGCCCGCGCGCGAGCCGTTCGTGATCCACTGTTTCTCGCCGTTCAGGACGTACTCCCCCGCGTCCGGGTCGTGCTCGGCGGTCGTCGACATGCCCGCCGGGTTCGATCCCGCGTGCGGCTCGGAGAGACAGAACGCCCCGACCGGCCGACCGTCGGCCATCTCCGGGAGCCACCGCTCCCGCTGGGGTTCCGTGGCGAACTCGGCGAGACAGGACGCGACGAGACAGTGGACGGAGAGGGCCGTCGCGACCGCGAGCGAGCCGTGCGCCAGCTCCTCGTTGACGACGGCGTACGTCGTCGCGTTCGCGTCGAATCCGCCGTACGCCTCGGGGACGGCCAGTCCCGTGAGTCCGAGCTCGGCGAGCCCATCCCACACGGCCTCGGGAAACGATCCCGTCGCGTCC
>NZ_NHPJ01000113.1 GCF_002252985.1 Halorubrum halodurans
GTCGGAACGTTCCGACACGATCGCCTGAGCGTCGGGCTGGCGCTCGGCCCCGCGGGGGAGCGGGCGTACCTCCGCGAATCGACCGGGGACGTGATCGCCGTCACGCCGACGAACGACGACGATCCGGGCGGGACGTCCGGGAGTGGGAACGAGACCGAGGACGGAAACGAAACACGAGGCGGGAACGAATCCGGAGACGGAACGCGTGCCGACCGCGCCGACGACGCGGACGGGAGCGACCCCGACTTCTCGCCGCGGGTCGACGCGCCCGACTGGCGGGCGTCGCTCGCCGACGTGATCGGGGAGCCGGCCGCGGGGACGGAGCCGGTCGAACGCCGGGAGGCCGAGCCGATCGCGGCCGACGGAGCGGGCGCGTACGTCGGGAGCGGGTCGCTCGTGATCGCCGCCCGAGAGGGGGACGTCGACTGGGCGGTCGCGGTCGACGGGGACGTCCGCGGACTGTGGTGTGGCGACGCCGGGGGTCCCGACGGCGTCGTCGTCGCGGCGGCCGACGCGGTCGTCGCGCTCGCGCCCGACGGCTCCCGTCGGTGGCGTCGCGAGTCCGGGGCCGGATCGGCCCTCGTCGTCGACGGCGACCTCGTCCTGCTTCGTGAGGGCGACGACCTGCTCGCACTCGATCTCGTCGACGGCGCGGAGGCGTGGCGAACCGGGATCGACGGCGGCGGGCCGCCGCCGACGGTGACGGGCGACCGCGTCGCCGCCGTGAGCCGGGGCACGCTCCGCGTCCTCGACCGCGACTCCGGCGAGCCGCTGTGGCGGAGCGGGATCGCGCCCGGTCGCGACCGGAGCCGCTCCCTCGTCGTCGGCGCGGAGCGGGGATACTTCGTCGACCGGGACGGCGACGCGGTCGCGGTCGGTTCCGAGGATTCCGGCGGCGGCCGGGCCTGGACGCGGCGACTCGAGACTCGATCGTCGACGCCCGTCGACGGCTGGATCGACGGCGAGACGGTCGCGTTCGCGTTCGACACCGGCGAGTTCGTGTGGCTCCAGCGGTACGACGAGGACCCCGGACTGCTGTGACACCCCGGTCCCACCACGCTTTTCGCACCCCGGCGTCTACGTCGACGCGATGAACGCCGTCACGCTCGGTCCCGCCGGCACGTACTCCCACCGCGCGGCGCGGGCCGTCGCCGCAGAGGTGTCGTTCCGCGAGTCGGTCACCGCCATCGTCGACGCCGTCGCGAGCGACGAGTTCGAGCGCGGGGTCGTCCCCATCGAGAACAGCATCGAGGGGTCGGTCTCCGAGAGCCTCGACGCGCTCGCCGACCACGAGGTCGCGGTCACCCGCGAGGTCGTCACCCCCATCCGGCACGCGCTGCTCGCGCAGTCGTCGGAGTTCGACCTCGTCGCCAGCCACTCGCAGGCGCTCGCGCAGTGTCGCAACTGGCTGGAGGCGAACCATCCCTCGGCCGGGCTGGAGGCGGTCGCCTCGACCGCCCGCGGGGTCGAGCGCGCCCGCGAGGACGCCCGCGTCGCCGGCATCGGCCACCCCGACAACGCCGGCGACGACCTCGAGATCCTCGCCGCGGACATCCAGGACCGCACCTCGAACGCGACCCGCTTCCTCGTGGTCGGCCCGACGAGCGCGCGCTCGGAGGCCGGCGGGAAGACCACGCTCATCGTCTACCCGAACGCCAACTACCCCGGCCTCCTGCTCGAACTGTTGGAGGCCTTTGCCGACCGCAACCTCAACCTCTCGCGGATCGAGTCGCGCCCGAGCGGCGAGCGGCTCGGCGACTACCTCTTCCACTTCGACGTCGAGGCCGGCCTCTACGAGGACCACATGGCGAAGGCGGTCGAGGACGTCGAGGCGATCGCCGACAACGGCTGGGTCCGAGTGTTGGGATCGTACGACACCCAGCACGTCCTGGAGTAGGACGTCTCGACGGGCCGATCGCCTTCCTCCCGCCTACTCGAACCGGTACGTCGCGCCGTCGGGACCGTCCTCGATCTCGACGCCCACGTCGCGCAGGGCGTCCCGGAGCTCGTCGGCGCGCTCGTAGTTGCCCGCCTCGCGCTCGGCCTCGCGGACGTCCAGGACGAGTTCGACCACGTCGCCGGCGAGGTCGACGTCGCCGTCGGTGGCCGCGTCGAACTGGAGGCCCAACACGTCGCCGCCGAGCTCATCGAACGCCTCGACGGCCTCGCGGAGCCCGCGGTAGTCGTAGGGGGGATCCGCGTCGACGTGGCGGTTCACGGCGTCGGTGAGCTCGAGGAGCGCCGCGGTCGCCTCCCGGAGGTTGAGGTCGTCGTTCATCGCGGTCTCGAAGTCCTCGCGGGCGTCCGCGACCGCCCGGCGCAACTCCTCGTCGACGGTCTTCGCGTGCGCGTCGACGGAGTCGAGCGCGTCGACCGCGCGCTCGTGGGTCCGTGAGAGCCGCTCGAAGCGCTCCTCGGCCTCCGCGATCGTCTCCTCGGTGAGCGCCTGCTCGGAGCGGTAGGCCGCCCCGGCGTAGAACGTCCGGACCACGTTGACGCCGAGTTCCTCCAGGGCGTCCGGCACGGTCCAGAAGTTGCCGACGGAGGAGGACATCTTCTCGCCGTCCATCGCCAGCAGGCCGACGTGGAGCCAGTGACGGACGAACTCCTCGCCGGTCGCCGCCTCCGACTGGGCGATCTCGTTCTCGTGGTGCGGGAAGACGAGGTCGCGACCGCCCATGTGGACGTCGAGGGTCTCCCCCAGGTGCGTCGTCGACATCGCGGAACACTCCACGTGCCAGCCGGGGCGCCCCTCACCCCACGGCGACGCCCACGTCTCGCCCGCGGGGACCGCGTCGCCGTGGTCGTGTTTGGCGTGCTCGCGGGCGGCGGTCTCGCTCACGCCACCGGCCTTCCAGAGCGCGAAGTCCGCGGGGTGGCGCTTCTCCGACCGCTCGTCCGGCTCGCCCTGCGCCTCCAGCTCCTCGACGTCCTGGTTCGAGAGCGTGCCGTAGTCGTCGAACGTCGTGACGTCGAAGTAGACGGAGCCGTTCGACTCGTAGGCGTACCCCTTCTCGACCAGCGTCTCCACGAGGTCGACGATCTCCGGGACGTGCTCGGTGACGCGGGGGTACACCTCCGCGCGCAGCAGGTTCAGCCCGCGCATCGCGTCGAAGGTGCGCGCCGTGAAGGTCTCGGCCACGTCCCGCTCCTCGGTCCACCCCTCGCGTTCGCCCACGCGGGCCGTGATCTTCTCGTTGACGTCGGTGACGTTCTCGACGTGGCGCACGTCGTAGCCGAGGTGCTCGAGCCACCGGTGGAGCACGTCGGCGTGGAACCAGAGCCGGGCGTGCCCGAGGTGGGGGTCGTCCGACACCGTCAGTCCACAGACGTACAGCGTGACGTCGCCGTCGGCCGTGAACTCGACGCGCTCGTCTTCCAGGGTGTCGGTAACGACGAGACTCATTACGCGCCGGTACCCGCGGGGAGGCTTTGAAATCGTCGGATCGTCGCCGGAGCGGGGTGCTCGGACGGGTCGCCGGGAAGGCTACAACGCGAACCTGACCCATCCGATCGGTTATGAAACCGGGACCGAAACGTCGATCCACCGATGGACCAGCACGCGACCGCCGGCGCCGACGCAACGGACGGCGCCGAGCCCGCCGCCGGCGACGACCCGCCAGCCCGAACCGCCGCCGGCGACGACCCGACACTCAGCACCGACGCGGTCGCCCTCCCGGACGGCCGCGAGATCGCCTACTCGGTCTGCGGTCCCGCGGACGGGTCGCCGGTCGTCCTCCACCACGGCACGCCCGGCTCGCGGCTGTTCGCGGCCCTGCTCGCCGACGCCGCCGTCGACGCGGGGATCCGGCTCGTCACTCCCGACCGCCCCGGCTACGGGCGCTCCTCGTCGCCCCCGGACGGCTGGGGCCCGGACGACTGGCGCGAGGACCTGCGCGCGGTGCTCCGCGCGGAGTCGATCGACCGGGCGGGCGCGTGCGGCTTCTCCGGGGGCGGCCCGTTCGCGATCGCGGCCGCCGAGGGCGACCGGATCGCCCGCCTCGCGCTCGTGAGCACGGTCGTCCCGCCGAGCGACGAGGGGCTCGCCGGGCTCGCCCGGATCCCGTACGCGATCCGGCTCCTCTTCCCGCTCTTCGGGAGGGTCGCGTCGATCTCGGGGCCGGAGGCGGTCGTCTCCCAGTACACCGACCGGGCGGTCCCTCCGGCGGTCGCGCGGGCGACGGCCGCGGACTTCCACGAGGCGCTCTCCGGCGGGCTGCTCGGGGGCGGCGCGAGCGCGGTCGAGCGCGAGAGCCGGTCGTTCGCCACCGACGCGGTCGACCCCGACCGGCTCGCCCTCCCGGTCCGCGCGTGGCACGGGGTCCGCGACGACAACGCCCCGATCGCGCCGGTCGAGGCGTTCGCGGACGCCTGCGGCGGGACGCTTCGCGCCGTCGACGCCGACCACCTCGGGACGCTGCTCGACCGCGGGTCCGAGGTCCTTCGGTGGGCCGCGCCCGAGTAGCGGCCTCGATCCCCCGCGCTACTGCCGGGAGCCGACGTCGGTCCGGAAGGTCACCTCGTACCCCGCCTCCCGGACCGCCTCGACGACGCGCTCCATGTGGGCCGGGCCGTTCGTCTCCACCTCGAAGACGAGGTCGGCGTCGCCGACGGGGAGGTCCGGCCGGCTCCGCTCGTGGCGGACGGTGCGGATGTTCGCGCGCTCGCCGCCGATCAGCGTCGCGATCTCGCCCATCTTCCCCGGCGTGTCGTCGATGCGGACGGTGAGCTCGACCAGCTGGTGGCGGTCGACCAGGGCGTGGGTCAACACCTCCTGGAGCGACGTGATGTCGATGTTGCCGCCACACAGCAGCGGGACGACCGTCTCGCCGGCCAGCTCCAGCTCCTCGACGATCCGGTCGTCGAGGAGCGCGGCCGCGGCGGTCGCGCCCGCGCCCTCGACCATCTGTTTCGCGCGCTCCAGAAGGAGGAGGATCGCGGCGGCCACGTCGTCGTCGCTGACGACCACCACCCCGTCGAGGTGTGCCTCGAGGAGGTCGAAGGTGAGGTCGCTCAGTCCGCCGGTGGCGATCCCGTCGGCGATCGTGTCGGGCTCCTCGCGGGTGACCAGCTCGCCGGCGGCGAGGCTCTCCGAGAGCGTCGAGGCCCCCTCGGTCTGGACCCCGACGACGCGCACGTCGGGATCGCGCGCCTTCACCGCGGTCGCGACCCCGCCCGCCAGCCCGCCGCCGCCGACGGGGACGAGCACGGTGTCGACGGCGGGGGCCTGTTCGAGCACCTCGAGCCCGATAGTGCCCTGTCCGGCGACGACGTCCGGGTCGTCGAAGGCGTGGACGAACCGCGTTCGCGGGTCGTCGACGAGCGTCCGCGCGTGGGCCATCGCCTCGGCGAAGACGGCCCCTTCGAGGACCACGTCGGCCCCGTACGATCGGGTGGCCTCGATCTTCGCGCCCGGCGCGGACTCGGGCATCACGATCGTCGAGTCGAGCCCCGCCGCGGTCGCCGCCAGCGCGACCCCCTGCGCGTGGTTGCCCGCGCTCGCGGCGACGACCCGCTCGGCCGACGGGTCCGACTCCACGAGCCGGGAGATCGCGTTGTACGCGCCGCGGGGCTTGAACGAGCCGGTGCGCTGGAGGTGTTCCATCTTCAGCCTGACCTCCGCGCCGCACCGCTCGGAGAGCGACCGGCTCCGCTGGACGGGGGTACGCTGGACGATGTCGGCGTCGGCGAACCGCGCCGCCGCGGCCTCGACGTCGTCGATCGTGACTCGGGACATGGGCGGCCGGTTCACGCCCGGACGCGAAAAGGACTCGGTTGCGGAACCGCGTTTCACCTCTCCGCGGCGGCGCGTGCCGTGAGCGCCCCGGCGGGGCGCGAACGCACCGCGCGAGGGAGGCGACCGACCGGAGCGACGCGGAGGGCGGCCGCCGAGGCTGGGGAGGCGTGAGGTGCGGTTACGGAGGGGGTGAGGACTCGACGGGGCAGCCGCGCGAGCCCTCGCGGCTGGGGCTTTGGAGACGGTCGTCGTCGTCCGGTCACGTATTCACTCGTCCTCGACGGCCGGAACCGCGGCCAGCGCGTCCTCGACGACCCGGAGCGCGCTCGCCCCGTCGCGCCGTCCCACGACCACGACGAGCGAGCCGTCGTCGTCCCCCGACACCCCGACACCCGAAACCGCGTCCCCCGCGGCCGCGACCCCCGCGGCCGCGACCGCCACGCCGGCCGCGTCGAGACGAGCGAGCGCGGCCGCCAGCGCGGCGGCGTCGACCTCGCCGGTCGCGAGCAGCGCGGTGTGGGAGCCCTCGGGGACGACCGCCGCGCCGCCGACCCGGAGGAGGGGGTCGCCGGACCCCGAGTCACCGGCCCCTCCGGACTCGCCGTCACCCGCGATCCCGACGCCGCTCCGTATCGTGACGCTCGCGGTTCGGTCCGCGGTCGCGTACGCCGGGAGCTCCTCGCGGAACCGCCGGAGCGCGGTCGCGACCGCGTCCGGGTCGCCGTCGAGGTCGGCCGACTCGAGAAGCCACGCGGCGGCCGCGCTGTGGTTCAGGACCCCCGCGCGGAGCGCGTCGAGCAGGAAGGGACGATCCCGCACCGCCTCGCGGGTGTCGGCTGCCAGCGACATGCCCGCCCCTGCGCGCGCGGTCGGCATGGCGGTTTCGGTCGGGTTCGCTTTTCGGTTCGGTGACTCTATTGAATTCCTATTCTTCAAACACGTTATTGCCTGAAACAGCTGAGCACTGAGAGTTGTTATAGAACGGGTGTTTCGTGTGTGATCGGGGTGAGTAGAAGGCGATCGTTGCTGGCGTGGTGAACATCTCCAAAGCCCCAGTCGCGAGGACTCGATGCGCTCGCTGTGCTCCTCGGTCGCTCGTTTCACTCGCTCCCTGCGGTGTCGCCGGCGGC
>NZ_NHPJ01000111.1 GCF_002252985.1 Halorubrum halodurans
CGCGTAGCGCCACGCTGCTTACGTCGGCCGCCGTCGCCCTCGCGGCTGCCCCTTTGAACTGGGTCTCGACAGTCGTGTCCACCGCGCCAGCAACGACACCGTTCTCATCAACCCGATCACCCACGAAACACCCGTCTCATTAGCAGTCTTCGACGAATCGTCCGATCCAGCGTCTCGAAACGAAGCGATCCGACGAAGCAGAAACGGAACGCGACGCTACCTCAACACTCGGACCAGCCGCAGGACTCGCACGTCTTACAGCCCTCCGAGAAGTAGAGGTTCATCCCGCCACATTCGGGGCACTCGGGCGACTCGCCCGCCGCGATGAGGTCCTGCGTGACGTCGTCGTCGGCGTCCCCGCCGGGACCATCCGCCGATCCGGCGTCGGTCGGCGAGTCGACGGCCACGTCGGCCGAACTCCCCCCGGCGACCGCGCCGCCGTCGGTCTGGCTCGGCGGGTCGGCCGCGGCGCCGCCCTCGACGTCGTCGAGGCTCTGCTGTTGGGGGATCCCCTTGTCGATCTCGTCGTCGAGGTAGCGGCGGAGCGCGGTGCCGATCGCGTCCGGGATGGACTGGATCTGCTCGCCCTTGTCCCAGGCGACCTTCGGGCTCCGCGTGCCCTGGAGCTCGTCGACGATCTCCTCGGGGTCGACGCCGGAACGGAGCGCCGTCGAGATGACCTTCGCGAGCGCCTCGGTGAAGGAGTTGGTGTAGCCGCCGGAGTGGCCGATGTTCGCGAACAGCTCGAACGGCCGGCCGTCCTCCTCCTCGTTGATGGTGACGTACAGCTTGCCGTAGCCCGTCTCGACGCGCTGGGTCACGCCCGACAGCGAGTCGGGGCGGGGTCGGGTCTCGGTGTAGTCGAGCTCCGGCCGGTCCGCGGACTCGAGCAACTCCGTGATCTCCGCGTCCACGGCCGCCCTGACGTCCTCGTTGTCGAGGAACGCCTCCACGCCGCCGAACACCTCGCGGATCTGTTCGACGATCGTCTCCGCGGCCTCCGACTCGTCGGCGAACTCCGTGTTCTTCGCGCGGGTCGTGAGCACCTGCTTCGAGCGGGTGCCGTCGCGGTAGACGGTGACGCCCTTCCCACCGTGGTCGTAGATGTAGCGGTACACCTCCTCCATGTCGGCGGCGGTGGCGTCGTTCGGGAAGTTACACGTCTTCGAGATGGCCGAGTCGACGCCCTCCTGACACGCGCACTGGACCGCGGCGTGTTCGATCCCCGAGAGGTCGCCGGTGACGACGAACAGCTCGCCGATCGCCTCCGGAACCGTCTCCAGCCCCTCGACGCCGTCGAACTCGTTCTCGGCCATCTGCGCCTGGGCCTCCTCCTTCACCGCGTCGACGTCGACGTCGTTGGCCTCCAGCGTCCGGAGGAAGTAGTCGTCGAACTCGACGAGCATCTCGTCGCCCTGGACGTCGTCGGAGACGTTCTTGTAGAACGCGACGTTGTAGATTGGCTCACAGCCGCCGGTCGTGTTGCCGATCATCGACGTGGTGCCCGTCGGCGCGATGGTCGTCGTGTTGTGGTTGCGGATCGGGAAGCCGTCCGCCCACTCGTCGGCGTCGAGGCCGGTGTGGTGTTCGAACCACTCGCGGTGTGCCGTCGGGTTCGCGTACTTCGAGTCCGCCCAGTCGTTGAAGACGCCGCGCTGCTCGGCCAGCTCGTGGGAGGTCGCCTTCGACTCGTGGTTGATGTGGGTCATGAGCTGGCGGGCGACCTCGTTGCCCGCCTCCGAGCCGTACCGGACGCCGAGCTGGATGTACAGCTGGGCGAGCCCCATCACGCCGAGGCCGATCTTCCGCATGTCCCTGACCTTCTCCTCGATCTTCTCGACCGGGAAGTCGGACATCGTGACGACGTTCTCCAGGAAGCGCGTGCCGTACGCGATCCGGTCGTCGAACTCCTCGAAGTCGATCGCCTCCGCGAGGAAGGCCTCGACCGCCGCCTCGTGGGAGTCGTACTCGTCCGCGTGTGCCTCGCTCCAGACGCGCCAGTCGGGCGCGCCCTCGGCCGCCAGCGTCGAGAGGTTGATGTGACCGAGGTTACAGGCCTCGTACTCCTCGAGCGGCTGTTCCCCGCAGGGATTTGTTGCGAGAATTCTATGGCTTGGATTTTCTCTTATATCGAACGAATGTTCCTTGTTCACCCGCTCGAGATAGATGACGCCGGGTTCGCCGTTCTCGTGGGCGCCCTCGATCATGTCGTCCCAGAGCTCCTGTGCGGGGATCGAGAGGGTCTCGCCGACCTCGACGTGCTCGCCGAGGCCGAACATCTCGTAGATCTCCTTCGTCTCCGGCGTCGCGACGTGCGGCTCATCGGTTCGCGGGTTGGTGAAGGTGAACTCCTCGTCGTTGTACAGCGCCTCCATGAAGTCGTCGGTGACGCCGACGCTGATGTTGAAGTTCGAGAGGTGTCCCTCGACCGCGTTCCGCAGGTGTTCGGGGACGCGCCCCTCGTCGTCGATGAGCTCGCGGGCCTCCTCCAGGGCGTCCGCGAAGGAGTTGTGGGTGAAGTCGTCGGGGTCGTTCAGCCGCAGGGAGTGGGCCAGCGAGACGTCCTTGTTCTTCGAGTGGATGAACTGGATGACGTCGGGATGGGAGACGCGCATGACGCCCATCTGCGCGCCGCGGCGCGCGCCGCCCTGCGCGATCGTCTCGCACATCTGGTCGAACGTCCGCATGAACGTGATCGGCCCGGAGGCGATCCCGCCGGTGGAGCCGACCGCGTCGCCGTAGGGGCGCAGCTTCCAGAACGCGTACCCCATGCCGCCGCCGCTCTGGAAGACTTCGGCGGCCTCCTTGGCGGTCTGGTGGATGTCGGTGATGTCGTCGTCCGGCGAGTCGACGAAGCAGGCGGAGAGCTGCTGGAGCTCGTCGCCCGCGTTCATCAGCGTCGGCGAGTTCGGCATGAAGGAGAGCGACTCCATCCCGTCGCGGAACGTCGCCGCGGTCGTCTCGACGTGCTCGCGGACCTCGTCGGGGAGCTCGGGGACGACCGTGTCGTACGCGAACTTGTTGACGTTGTGTGCCGACAGCGTCGTCTCCGCGTCGTCGTCCGCCGAGACGCCCGCGCCGAAGACCTCCTCCGCGAGCTCGTCCCGTCGCGGGTGGTCGGGCTTGAGCTGGTCGGGCGTGACGGTGACCTCGACGTCCCGCTTTTCGGCCTCGAAGACCGCCTCCGCGAGCGCGACGTTGCGCGCGACGCGGTCGAACAGCTCCTCCTGTTCCTCGACCGGCTCCCCGTCCGCGTCCTTCCGGAGGTAGCGTGCGGGCAGGATGTTGTGGTAGGCGTTGGCCGTGAGACGGTCCTTCATCGTCTCGCCGGTGGTGCGTTTGATCGGCAGTTCGAGGTCGTCCGCGGAGACGCCGTCGCTGCTCATTCGACGGTCACCCCGCTCGGGTGGCGTGGGATATGGATCATCTGTAGTGTTGGTGTACTGGCGAGGCGGGCCCTTGTACGTTCGGATGTTCGGACCCGACGGGCATCTACATGTCCGATTCGGTATGTAACGTCGTGCCGCACGTCTGACGCTGAACTCGGGTACGTCGGAGACGGAGGGGTCCCGAGCACATAATGGTAGTCAGACCGGAGTGAAACTGGTCCCGATCCGTGGATACCGCGGCACGTGACGGGGTTCGCATCCGAAAGAAAGGGGGGTCGTGCGGTGGGCGGTTCGGCCGCGAGACGGGGCGTTCTCGCCCTCTCCGGCGCCCGCCCGACGGCCGGGGTCGGACCTCCCTCCCCGAACGTATCACGAACGATTCACGTTCGCGACCCGGATCGCCCGACGCCGCCCCCACAAGCTTATACCGCGGCTCGCCGTGCTCGCAGACATGACCCTTCCGCTCGCCGCCACCGCGACGTCCGCACCGCTCCAGGCCGGGATCCTCGCCAGCCCGATGGGGCAGCTGCTCGTCGCGCTGGTGGCCGTCGCGGCCGTGATCGTGCTCGGGAAGTTCGTGTTGAAGCTCGCGTGGCGGCTCGTCACGATCGGGATCGTCGTCGTCGCCGCGCTCTTCCTGCTGTCGACGGCGGGACTGATCTGAAACGGCGAACGCACCCCGGCGGCGCTACCGGAGCGCCCCGGAACGGGGCCTCACTGGAACGCGCCGAACTCGGACTCCGCCGGGTCGGCGGTCTCGGACCGCTGGAACTGCTTTTCGATCTCCGCGTAGCGCTCTCTGGTCTCCGGGGTGACGCTCGGGTTCACCTCGTCCAGGGCGTCCTCGAAGTGGGCCATCGTCACGCGGACGTTGCCGACGGACTCGCCGACCTCCTCGCGCGAGACGCTGGCGATGAACTCTCGGGAGGCGTTCATCGACGCTTCGCGGGCGACCGCCTCGAGGTCCGCGCCGACGTATCCCTCGGTCTTGCGGGCGATCGCGTCGAGGTCGACGTCGTCCGCGAGCGGCTTCTCGCGGGTGTGGACCTCGAGGATCTTCCGGCGGGCGTCCTCGTCGGGCACCGGCACGTGGACGTGCCGGTCGAGCCGGCCGGGCCGGAGCAGCGCCGAGTCGATCAGGTCCGGCCGGTTCGTCGTCGCGATCACGACGACGTCCTCCAGCGACTCGAGCCCGTCGAGCTCCGTCAGCAGCTGGGAGACGACGCGCTCGCCGACGCCGGAGTCGGTCGATCCCGACCCGCGTTCGGTCGCGATCGAGTCGATCTCGTCGAAGAACACGATCGTGGGCGCGTTCTCGCGGGCCTTCGAGAACACCTCGCGGACGCCCTTCTCGGACTCGCCCACGAACTTGTTCAGCAGCTCGGGCCCCTTGATCGAGATGAAGTTCGACTCGCTCTCGTTGGCGACCGCCTTCGCGAGCAGCGTCTTCCCCGTGCCGGGCGGGCCGTACATCAACACGCCCTTCGCGGCGGCCATGTCCAGCTGGTCGAACACCTCCGGGTACTCGAGCGGCCACTGGATCGTCTCGCGGAGCCGCTCCTTGGTGTCGCCGAGCCCGCCGACGTCGTCCCAGGTGACGTCCGGCACCTCGACGAACACCTCCCGGAGCGCGGAGGGCTCGATCCCCTTTATCGCCTCCTTGAAGTCGCCCTCGGTGACCTGGATCGAGTTCAACACGTCGGCGTCGATCTCGTCGCTCTCTAAGTCGAGTTCGGGGCGGATCCGCCGGAGCGCGTGCATCGCCGACTCCTTCGCCAGCGACTCGAGGTCCGCGCCGACGAAGCCGTGGGTGTTCTCGGCGTACTCGTCGAGGTCGATCCCCTCGGTCAGCGGCATGTTCCGCGTGTGGACCTGGAGGATCTCCTTGCGGCCGTCGCGGTCGGGGACGCCGACCTCGATCTCGCGGTCGAAGCGGCCGCCGCGCCGGAGCGCGGGGTCGATGGCGTCGACGCGGTTGGTCGCGCCGATCACGACCACCTCGCCGCGCTCCTCGAGCCCGTCCATGAGCGAGAGCAGCTGGGCCACCACGCGGCGCTCCACGTCGCCGCCGGCCTCCTCGCGTTTGGGCGCGATGGAGTCCAGCTCGTCCATGAACACGATCGCGGGGGCCTCCTCGGTGGCCTCCTCGAAGACGTCACGGAGCTGCTCCTCGCTCTCGCCGTAGTACTTCGACATGATCTCCGGGCCGGAGATCGTGTGGAAGCTGGCGTCGATCTCGTTGGCGACCGCCTTCGCGATCAGCGTCTTCCCCGTCCCCGGCGGACCGTGGAGCAGGACGCCCTTCGGCGGGTCGATGCCGAGCCGCTTGAACAGCTCCGGGTGTCGCATCGGCAGCTCGATCATCTCGCGGACCTGCTCGAGCTCGTCGTCGAGCCCGCCGATGTCCTCGTAGGTGACGTCGGGCGAACCGTCCGCGGCCGCCCCCTCCGGCGCGCCGGCGCCGCCGACGATCTCCTCCGCGGGCTTCTCGGAGATCTCGATCTCCGTCGAGTCGGTGACCACGACCGTCCCCGACGGCGACGTGCTCGCGACCTTCAGCGGGACCGCCTGCGACTGCCCGCCCATGAAGCCGAAGCCGAGCGGGAGCTGGACGTTCTGTCCCTCGGTGACGGGCTGGTCGCCGAGCTCGCGGCGGATCAGCGCGTCGATGTTGCCGCGGATCCCCAGCCGCTGGGGGAGAGCGATGGTGACGCGCTCCGCGGGCTCGACGTCGACCTGTTCGACCGTCACGCGGTCGTCGATGCCGACGCTGGCCTCCTGGCGGAGCCGCCCGTCGATACGGACCACGCCGGTTCCGTCGTCCTCGGGGTACCCCGGCCAGACGCGCGCGGTCGCGGCCCCGTCGGCGCCCTGAACGCGGATGAAGTCGCCGGGGGAGAGCCCGAGCTCCTCGGCCGCGACCCGGTCTATCGCCGCAAGCCGGCGGCCGGCGTCCTTCTGTTTCAGCGGTTTGACGGTGAGCTTCATCGCTCACCCTCGATCGTCAACACGCCGTTCGACACCGAGACGCTCCGGGCCTCGCCGGGCAGCTCGAACTCCGACTCGGCCGGTCCGCCGTCGCGCTCGATCACGACGATCGCCGTGTCGCCGACGGTGTCGACGCTGATCGCCTCGTCGTCGACGCCGACGTCGGCGGCGACGACCCACCCGTCATCGTACTCGTACCGGCGAAGCAACGAACCGTCGCCGACCGATCGGGTCTGTCTGGTAGTCATCCTAACCACAAGTTAGGCGCGAATACATTTAAACTACTCGGATAAAATCGCATGACGTGAGAATATCGGTCAACGAACGGTTGTATTGCGGTTCGGGCCGGGGTCGCCGCGATCGGCGGGCGGATCGCGGGGGGATCCCCGTTTATCTCCCCCGCGGGCGTGGATCGACGGGAGATGGGTTCGAACGCGACTCCGGACGCGGAGCGAGTCGGACATCACGGCCGCGAGACGACCTACCGCCGCTTCGACCGCGGCGGCGACGGGCCGACCGTCTGCTTCGTCCACGGGAGCGGCGGGAACGCCGAGGTCTGGAAGGCACAGACGCGGCTGAGCGACCGGTTCCCGGTCGTCGCGATCGACCTCTCCGGCCACGGCGAGAGCGACGACGTGGGGACGGCCGCCGGGGAGGCGACCCTCGAGGCGTACGCCGACGACGTCGTCGCCGTCGCGGCGGCGACCGACGCCGACGTCGTCTGTGGCAACTCGCTCGGCGGAGCCGTCGCGCTATGGGCCGCGCTCGAGCGTGGCCTCACGCTCGACGGGCTCGTCCTCGCGGGCACGGGCGCGAGACTGGCCGTGGGGGAGGCGCTGTCGGACGCGCTCGCGGGTGACTTCGACCGCGCGGTCGCGTGGCTCCACGGCCCCGACCGGCTGTTTCACGACGCGTCCGCCGACCTCCTCGAGCGCTCGCGGGCGGCGATGCGGGAGTGCGGCCGGGCGACGACCGAACGCGACTTCCGGACCTGCCACCGGTTCGACGTGCGCGACCGACTGGAGGCGCTGACCGTGCCGACGCTCGCGGTCGCCGGCGAGCACGACGCGCTCACGCCGCCGCGGTATCACGAGTTCCTGGCCGACCGGATCCCGGACGCGGAGTACGCCGAGATCGACGACGCCGCCCACCTCGCGATGCTCGAGCGCCCGGCCGCGTTCAACGCGGCGATCGCGGGGTTCCTGGAACGCCTCGACTGATCCACGACGGGACGGAGGGGCTCCGGACATTCTTTTGTCCTCCGAGGGGGAGTCCGAGGGTATGGGAACCGACGACGAACGAGGATCCGGAGGGACGGTATCGGAGCCGTCGGCGTCGACGACGCCCGACGAGTGGAACCCCGACATCGACGACCTCCTGCGGAAGCTGGACTCGCTCGAGGAGACGGTCGACGACGAGCGCGAACGGGAGACGGTCAGACAGACCATCTCGCTGGTGGAGCGGATGCCGGGGAGCGCGGCGTTCACCACGCGGATCAGCAAGTACACGAGCCGGGACATCGCCCAGTCGTTCGTCGGGGGGATCGTCTTCGCGCTCCCGCTGCTCGTCGAGGGCGGCGTCTTCGAGATCGCCGCGTGGTTCGCGGCGGCGCGGGTCGTCGGGTTCCCCGTCTACCTCGCCGGCCACGTCTGTTTCGTCGTCGGCGTGACCACCGGGCTCCTCTACTACGCCGACTTCCGGGACGTCCGGGTGTACCGGCCGCTCTTCGGGATCGTCCCCCGCCGGCTCGTCGGCGTCCTGACCGTCGCGTTCCTCGTCTCCGCGGGGCTGATGGCGCTGTGGGGCCGGCTCCTCGCGGAGGACCCGACGACGCTGGAGGCGTTCGCCAGGGTGACCGTCGTCTGGGGCGGGGCGGCGTTCGGCGGCGCGCTCGGCGACATCCTCCCCGGAGAGTCGACCGGCCGGGACGTCAGCGAGCGCCTCGAGGACCTCGGCGACGTCTTCGGCGACGACTGAGCCGCCGGACGGCACCGCGCTCGGCCGGACGGGTACCACAGGTTTTTCGCCGCGGCGACCGTACGTCGGTCCATGTCAGCGCTACGCGACGCGCTCCGGGACCTCCCGGACGCGGTGTTTGCGGACCTGCTCGAGTCCGACGACGGGTACGTCCTGCTCGTCGACCTCCCCGGCGCGACGGCCGGAACGACGGAGGTCCTCTTCGAGGACGGCCGGATCGTCATCGAGGCCCGCCGCGAGAAGTCGACGCCGGAGGGGTTCCGCTACGTCCGGGAGGACCGGCCCCTGTTCCTCGACGCCGAGCTCCCGCTGCCGCCGGACGCCGACGGCGACGCGGCCGACGCCGAGATGGACCGCGGCGTCCTCGAGGTGACGCTCCCGAAGCGCGCCGACGCCGACTCCCACCGGATCCCCGTCGAGGGGAGCGACGACGACGGCGGAAGCGACGACGGCGGGGTCGACGACGGAGACGAGGCCGACGCCTGACGGGTGGTCACGCTGGTCAACCTCCGCGCCTACTGGCGCTTCTTCGTCGTGATCCGGCGGTTCTCCCCGCTGATCGTCGCCTACTGGCGGGACCGCAAGCGATTCCTGCTGTTCGGCGGCGGACGCGAGGTCGACGCCGCCACCCAGCGGGAGCGCGCCGACGTCCTCCTCGACATCCTGCTCACGCTCGGCCCGACGTTCATCAAGCTCGGCCAGCTGCTGTCGACGCGGCCGGACGTCCTTCCCCCCGCCTACATCGAGGTGCTCGAGGGGCTCCAGGACGACGTCCCGCCAGCCGACTGGACGGAGTCGAAGCGCGTGCTGGAGGACGAGCTCGGCCCCGTCGAGGAGACCTTCGACGACTTCGACACGGAGTCGATAAGCGGGGCCAGCCTCGGACAGGTGTACACGGCGCGGTTCGACGGCGAGGACGTCGCCGTGAAGGTGCGCCGGCCCGGCATCGAGTCGCTCGTCGAGGCCGACCTCCGGGCGATCCGCTGGTCGCTCCCCATCGTCCGGCGGTTCATCGGCGGCGGCCGGGCGTTCTCGATCGAGAACCTCTCCGAGGAGTTCGCGAAGACGATCCGCGAGGAGATGGACTACCGGCGCGAGCGGGAGATGCTCGAGGAGATCAAGGCGAACTTCGCGGACGACGACCGGATCCGGATCCCGAAGGTGTACGAGGCCGCCTCGGGGCCGCGCGTGCTCACGATGGAGTACATCGGGGGGACGAAGATCAGCCGGACCGACGAGCTCGACGCGGCCGGCCTCGATCGGACCGCGATCGCGGAGACGCTCCAGGAGGTGTACCTCCAGATGATCATCGACGACGGCGTCTTCCACGCCGACCCGCATCCGGGAAACCTCGCGGTCGACGCGGACGGCGCGGTGGTCTTCTACGACTTCGGCATGTCCGGGCGGGTCGACCCGTTCGTCCAGGAGAAGATCGTGGAGTTCTACGTCGCGGTCGCGAGACAGGACACCGACGCGATCCTCGACACCCTGATCTCGATGGGGACGCTCTCGCCGGAGGTCGACCGCGACGTGATGGGCGAGGTGATGGACCTGGCCATCGCCGACGCCCGCGGCGAACAGATCGAGCAGTACCGCGTCAACCAGATCATCGAGCAGGTGGAGTCGACCATCTACGAGTTCCCGCTGCGGCTCCCCCGCAACCTCGCGTTGGTCCTCCGGGTCGCCACCGTCGTCGAGGGCGTCTGCGTCACGCTCGACCCCGAGTTCGACTTCATCGAGACCGCCACGAACTACCTCGAGACGGAGGGGTACTACGAGCAGACCGCCCGCGAGATCGCCGAGGACGCCGGCAGACAGCTCCAGCGGACGACGGAGTCGCTGTTCACCGTCCCGCCGAAGGCCGAGTCGTTCCTTGACCGAGCGAACCGCGGCGACCTCCACGTCGACGTCACCATCGAGGACGAGTCGCGGGTGCTCGACAAGCTGGCGATGCGGATCGCCTACTCCGTGCTGCTCGCGGTCGGCGTCCTCTCGGCGACGATCCTCTACTCGTTCGCCGAGGAGTGGCGGCTCGCGGCGATCGTCCTCCTGCTCGCGGCCCCGCTCGCGGTCGCGCTGTACCGGTCGTTCCGCAAGAAGCGGCGGACGATACCGGGGAACCCCCAGTTCACCAGGCAGGGAATGCGCGAGCAGCGGGACGACTGACGGGACCGAGGCGTCATCCCCGACACACCCAGACGTCGCCGCGCTCCTCGACGCCGTAGCCGCGTTCGGAGAGCCACGACCGGAGGGCGGCGGCGTGGTCGTCGCGGGCCGCGGAGTCGCCCGCCGCCGCGTCCTCGTCCGATCCCGCGTCGCCCGCCCCGTGAACCTCGACGACGAGCAGCGGCCGATGGGTTCGAAGCGTCGCCGCCGCGCCCCGAAGCACCGCCAGTTCGTGGCCCTCGACGTCGACCTTGATCGCGTCGGGCGGGGCAACCGGGTCGCCGGCGGCCGTCCCGGTTCCGGCCCCGCTCACCACGTCGTCGAGCCGGTACACGGGAACCTCCTCGACGGCGGCGACGCGCGCCCCCCAGCGCGTCGCGCGGTCGCGGTCGAACGCGGAACACTTCGAGAACGTCGAGCGGTAGAACGGCAGCGACCCGCGTTCGTCGCCGAGACCGGCTCGGCGGCAGTCGATCCGGTCGGCGAGCCCGTTTCGGGCCGCGTTCCGAGCCAGCCGGTCCGCGCTCTCGGCGTTCGGCTCGAACGCGACGACCCGGCGGTCGGTGTCGGCGGCGAGCGGGATCGAGTGCTCGCCGACGTGTGCGCCGGCGTCGATGACGGTCGCGTCCGTCGGCAGCCGGGAGAGCGCGGCCAGTCCGGCGTCGTCGCCGTGAGGGTTCGTCGGCTCGTAACTCCAGTACGTTCCGGCGACGGTCCGCTTCGGCGTGGCGACCCCGAGGGCGTACGTCAGGTCCGCGAGCCGGTAGAGCGTCCGGAACCCGACCCGTTCGAGCCACGCGGGGGGATCGAGCGCGGACATCCTCGGCTCAGGCGGTCACGACCTGTATGG